>JANYEX010000291.1 GCA_025359725.1 Chitinophagaceae bacterium
TAGTAGTTCCTCTGCCACATCTATCAACGTGTCGCGTGCAATCACCTGCATTTGCAAGTCCTCAATCTGCTTCTCCAAAGCAGCTACCCGAGACTGGGATAACAACAAATCTGACTTGTCCTTTTCATTCATCTCCCCCAAAGCTAACACCATCGAAGGTCCGTACTTCTTACGCCAATCTGACAGCAACTTAAACCCTGATACAGGGTTAAAATTAAAGCGTTTGATAGCCTCACCCGGGCTCATTCTGCCCTCCGCTAATTCACGTACCAACCACCTGCGAAAACTCGGTTCATAAACGCCTAATTTACCATCAGATTCAAAACGCTCAGACACCTTAACAGTGTATACATTGCCAACTTTTGATGCTTCCATCTTCTCATTTTTTGCCCATTTTGCTGACAAGCTATTTCAGGAGATGACAAACATTGGTTGTCCTAACCACAACATTTGGTTGTCCCTACCATAACAATTTCGGGCATTAATTAGAAAAAGGATAAGGATTAACTATATCATCCTAGTATCCTTGTTACCCATTCCCCCAATAGGCTAATTTTCAAAAACCCTGTTGTCCCCAATACCGCACCGAGCGTACTCAGAATAACGGCAAAGCCAAACAACCATTTTTTTTGGGTTAAAGCTGTGATACCAAATAGGGCGATGGATATAGATAAAAGGGCTTCTGTTATCTCAAACTGGTCATTAAATTCGTGTATTTCCGTATACTTTTTTTCAAATTCCTGCGCCTCTTTCTTTATCTCCTCTTTTTCTTTGTCATATTGCTCAACCTTTGCTTCATAACTTTTTAATACTTTTTCGTCAACCTTTTGCGACTGTAGTTTTAGTAATTCGATAGTATTGAGTGCCAAGTTTTGTTTGGTACTTTTTGCCTGATAGTACGACCAAGCATCTATGCTGTGTGCCTGCGCCTGCGACATGGATTGTATCATACTACTGTTCTTTATGTTGCACAATGCCATAAAAGTTGCCACCAACGAAACAATGATTGCTACCCTAGAGTTCATGCTGCTTTCTTCTACTTTTTCAATTGCTTCTTTTATTGTTTCCTCTATCTCACCCATTTTTTATCGGTTTATTAATTAGTTTGAGGCGAAAATAGTGCAAGCATTGTATAAAAACGTTAGATGTGAATTATAAACGATTACTTTTGATTTTAAATGAATAATCCACACAATAAGAATCTGTTACATGGCATAACCCTCGAGATGATGTTGCATCATTTGGTAGGGCACTATGGTTGGGAAGAGATGGGCGCGAGCATCAATATTAGGTGTTTTCAGTTTGAACCGAGTATTAAATCGAGCCTCGCTTTTTTAAGAAAGACGCCGTGGGCGAGAGAAAAAGTAGAGCGATTATATATAAAAAGCTTGAGGGATAAGTAATATTGGGTTAATAAAATGGGTTAACTAAACTTAGTGTAAAAAAAGCATTTTACTACAATGAACACAAGGATTTACACAAAGCATAGATATTATTTAGGCATTGCATTTCACTTAAAGGATAAAAATATGCAGAAAAGCTAATATTTTCTCAGATAGGTCGCATTCAATGTACCTTGTGGTTAACATTGTAAGTTTTAAAACAAGATAATGATTGGCGCTGCAAATACTTCCCAAAGAATCTCTTCTGATAATTGGATAAACTATTTAAACGTTGGATTGATGCTTATTAGTTTAGTGGCTGCTTATATTCTACCATTCGAACTTTTTTTGTTTTCTTATGCCGTATTAGGACCGCTACACTATCTCACTGAAATATCATGGCTTGATAAAAAGAACTTCTTTGTAAAATCCAAAAATGATATGTCAGTATTGGTTCTGCTGGTAATATTGATTACTTGGGCAAGACTAGACAATAAATCTATCGCCAATCTCTTCTATTCTAGTCTAGTTTTTCTTGCTTTTATATATGCCTTAATCATTTTATTTATCAAAAATAGTCAGACCAAAACGACGCTATCCATCGGGGCATTTGTGGTTTCTATCGTGTTCAATTTCAATAAATTCAACCAGCTTCCCTTCTTAGTCTTTGCCGTTTGGCTACCTACTATCATACATGTATATCTTTTTACTGGTGCATTTATCTTATATGGTGCATTAAAGAGTAGAAGTTTCTCCGGTATAATATCCCTAATTGTTTTTGTCTGCTGTCCCTTTGCTTTCCTTTTGTTTATGCCAACTAATATTGGTTTCCCGATAACAAATTACGGAAAAAACGCTTATGCCTTTTTTGGATTAATCAATACATCACTATACAATTTCTTTGGCTTTGGTACTATAAATAAGACAGATGCCGCCTTGTACACTGCCCCCAAAGCCGTTGCCATCATGCGATTTATTGCTTTTGCCTACACCTATCATTACCTAAACTGGTTCTCTAAAACTAAAGTTATCAAATGGAACCAAGTTTCAAAGAGAAGGATTTCTTTTGTCATAGTACTTTGGGTAGCATCAGTAATTTTATATGCTATCAGTTACAGGATAGGGTTCTATGCCCTTTTCTTTTTAAGTATGATGCACGTATTTTTCGAATTTCCATTAAACCATTATACATTCATTGGAATAGGAAAAGAGATAAGAAATATTGTAGCTAAAAGAAAATAATAACGGTTAGGTATCCTATTGATTATTATCTTTATTTTATTATTAAGTAATGAAATTATTAAACTATGAGTGAATTTGTAAATGAAATGGACAAAGAACCATTGCCTTCGGGAATTAACGTACTAACCATTCTTACCTTCGTTGGCAGTGGATTTGGCATTTTGGGTGGAATCTGGAATTATGTTAAAAGTGCCGATAACCTAGCAAAAATGGAGGAAACAATGAGCAAGCCTGAGTTTCAGAATGCTCCAGATTTTGTTAAGAAGATGTACACTCCAGAGATGTTAGATTTAATAAGAAAGACTGACGCTAATAAACTACCGCTAACAATTATTGCAATTATTAGTTGTTTATTGTGTGTTTATGGTGCAATAGAAATGCGGAAGCTAAAGAAGAGTGGGTTTTATACCTACACAATTGGGGAGTTACTTCCTATTGCAGGGTCTTTACTTTTCCTCGGAGGGGCTTACTTATCTAGTGGTTGGAGTGCGTATTTGGGTATTGGAGTTTCTCTATTGTTTGTTATCCTTTATGGATTACAACTAAAATATCTTACGGATAAATAGTTAGCTGAATAGGGTAGGAGTAAAAAAAGCGGCTATAAATAATCTGTTATTTACAGCCGCTTTTTTGAGTTTAATCATTAATTAAATTTGTTGGAAATACTCTGCACCCATTATTTTATCCTTAGCTCTCAGAAGTCCTCTTACCATAATAAATTGATAAGTTCCATAAGAAAATGCGCTGACACAATCAATCCAAGCTTGCTTCCGATGGACATAATATAAACTAACATCGAATAATAAATTTGCAAGGATAAGAAAGCCTAGAGCTATTAAAGCAAACCTAAAATTAAAATTCTTATTGTTGAAGAATATATTTAGTATAGAAATGCCCAAAAAAGTCATTGCAGTTGCATAAAGAAATGTTAACGGCCATTTTGTTAGAGCAAGGTTATGGCTTTCTGCGAAATATTGCATCATAACTATATATAAAATTAATCCCACAACGGGAATAAACAGCGCAAGCTTACCAGTTTTAAAAGAGAAGTACTCAAGCTTATAGAATTGTATTGCTAGAAAAATAAATGATAAACCGTAGCATCCCAACCCCGTCCATTGATACAATGCAGAATAGCTGATAGTCAAGTAATCTCCCAAACAAGCTGCAATCATAGCTCCGACTATATACAAATGATTTCTTGAGATAAACTGTTGTAGAAAGATTAAGAAAAGAATTGGCATTAATGTAGGCCTCGAATAAATCCTCTCAAAATAATTACGAGTGTACAAGAAATAACATTCTGTCAGCAAGGTTAAGAAGTATATACCAATTACAATGTTTTGCAAAATCCCTTTTCTGATTAAATCTGTAATTTTTTTTATCATGGCTATTTCTTTATTTTATTATTTAAGTTCAAAATATATTATGAGCTAGATTTATCTTTCTGATTTTCAAAAATATTGAATTCATAAAATGCCTTATAAACTATCCATGCTAATACAAAAGGAAACGGGCTAAATATTGCTGGAACAACTATGTAATATTTATTAAGAAATTCTAGAGCGGGTATTTTGAGGATTATGTATCCAATAAATAAAACACCATAAATTTTAGAAAAGAAAGTAAATAGTTTTAAATCAATACTCACCCAAAGGCCATAGAACCCCAATCCTATTTGTAGAAAGAAATTAAGCTTAATAATCAGGTGCATTACAATGACGGGTAATAAATGGATTCTTGGTTTTAGTATAACCAACAGTAAAAGTGCAAGCATATTAAAAATCATACAAAGCCAGAAGATACTATCCTTTCGCATGATTTTTTAATTTATTAATATACAAAACCCATCCAGAGAAAATTAATACATACATAACCAAAGTAAACAGGTAATGGTGTGTTGTATCAAACATTGGTCGATAAAACTCATACACCCATTCTAAACCTGCACATCTTATCATGTTGGCAACAAGCAAAGCAGCTATACCAACGGTTATAAAGACAACTTTTTGTGAAACTTTACCAGGTAGTAAGGCAATCACACCTGCATAAATCAACATCAGCTCTAAACCATTACAAGCATCACCGATTCGTAAGATTGCATGATTACCTCTTGCCAATATGACCTCACCTGCATATTTGCTATCAACACAGTAAGCTTTTTTTACTAGTGGGTTACTGAATGTATTAATGAATATTATAGTACCCTTGCCAATAAATTTTGTGAGAATCTTATCAGGAAACGCCAAGGGTTGAAGTATATAGGTGTACAATAATCTCCAAAGGGCAACACAGACAAATGATTTAATAATAAATTGTTGTGCAGGACCTAAATTTTGCCATTTCTCTTTCATTACTAAGGGGTTAGTATTTAACGATGATTGTCTATATCATTGAGACTGCAATATACATTCTTAACTTGAAGATGGAAATATTTGCTTGAAGTTGAATGTTGAATAAAGAAATTTATATCAAAAAGGGTGTAACTTGATGTACCCTCAATTACAGCCTTTTTGTTACTTATAATTTCTTCTTTGTCGTTACCGTTCTCTTGGCAGCAGCTTTTGTACTTGTCTTCATTGTTTTTACAGCTGCTTGCTTCTTTGCAAAAGCATTAGGTACTTGCTGCTCAATCATTTTCTTAACCTCTTCCAGCGGGATGGTTGCTGCTTCCTCGGAAGTGTATTTGCCTCCACCGGGTTTGTTGATAAGCTTTAGCATTTGTTTACCAAAGCGTACAAATGGCCCCCAACGTCCATTTTCTATAATAATCTTTTCAGCAGGCCATTGTTGTATAAAACGAGTAGCTTCTTTCTCTAATTTCTTCTCTATCAGTTCCTCAATATCTTTTTGAGACAATGAATCGTAGTTGTATCCTTTCGGTATATTAATATATAAATCAGCCCATTTAATAAAAGGTCCAAACCTGCCCTTGCCTTTAGTTACAGGCTTCTCCTCATACGAACCTATTGGCGCATCGGCTTGGTTCTTTCCTGCAATAAGTTCGATGGCACGTTCGATGGTCAATTCCATCGGGTCATCTGTTTTTGCAAGCGAAACAAATTGGTCTTTATACTTTACGTAAGGCCCAAACTTTCCTATGTTTACTATTAGTTCTTCGCCTTCATATTCACCAATACTCTTGGGTAATTGAAACAAATCCATTGCCTCTTGCATATTAATTGTTTCTATGCTTTGGCTCGCTTTCAATTTGGCAAAACGTGGTTTGGCGTCATCTGAGGATGTTTCTCCTATCTGTACCATCGGACCATAACGTCCCATTCTTGCTACAACTTTCTTTCCCGAAACTGGGTCAATACCTAACTCTCTTTCTCCTTTGGCACGTTCTGCGGTTTCTAGCGTAGTTTCTATATTCAGATGGAAAGGTTTGTAGAACCCATCAATCATGCTTGCCCACTTGGTTTTACCAAGGGCTATATCATCAAACTCTTCTTCAATTTTAGCAGTAAAACTAAAGTCCATCACCTTCTTAAAGTGCTGGTTCAAAAAGTCTGTTACGACTATTCCTAAGTCTGTAGGGAAGAGTTTAGATTTCTCTGCACCCACATTCTCCATAATTATCTCTTGCTGAATCTCATTTTTAGCATTCAATCTAAGTAAGCCAGCTTGCCTTTTTACCCCATCCTTATCCTTCTTTTCTACATATTTCCTCTTTTCTATGGTGGTAATGGTAGGTGCATAAGTAGATGGGCGGCCAATGCCTAATTCCTCCATCTTTTTAACTAATGATGCTTCCGTATATCGCGCATTGGGACGGGTATATTTCTCGGCAGCGGTCATTTCCTTAAAATCAAGCACTTGCTTTATTGTTAACGGAGGAAGAATACCATCGGTATTTTCTTCGTCCTCATCATCTTTTCCTTCTAGATAAACCTTCAAAAAACCATCAAATTTCATTACCTCACCATTGGCAAACAGGTTTTCTTTATTGGTGCTTATACTAATCTTGGCAGTTGTTTTCTCGAAGGCGGCATCACTCATTTGGCTAGCGATGGTACGCTTCCAAATCAATTCGTACAAACGTTTGCTTTCCGAATCATCTACCGTATGATTATTCATGTAAGTAGGTCTAATGGCTTCGTGCGCTTCTTGCGCATTCTCATTTTTATTCTTAAACCTGCGTGGCTGGTTATAGTTATTGCCATACGCATTATTTATTTCTTTGCTAATATCTGCCAAGGCAGTTTCGCTCAAATTAAAACTATCCGTACGCATGTAAGTAATCTTACCGCTTTCGTATAATTTTTGCGCTATCAACATTGTTTTACTCACGCTATATCCCAACTTTCTAGACGCTTCTTGTTGAAGGGTAGAGGTAGTAAACGGTGCTGCAGGACTACGTTTGGTGGGGCGTACATCAATACCTTCTACCGTATATTTTGCATTGAAACAACTATTCAAAAACTGCCTTGCCTCTTGTTGTGTATTTACTTTGCTTAGTCCATCAGCCTTAAAGGTTACTGGTTTGCCATTAATATCTTTAGCTACAAAAAAGGCTTCAATCTTATATGAACTAACGGATACGAAATGATTTATCTCTCTTTCTCTATCAACAATCAATCTTACTGCTACGCTCTGAACCCTTCCTGCACTAAGACTTGGTTGTACTTTTCTCCATAATACCGGACTCAACTCAAATCCAACCAACCTATCCAAAACACGGCGGGCTTGCTGTGCATTTACCAAATTCATATTGATAATACGAGGATTAGCAACGGCTTTCTTTATGGCTGGGGCGGTAATTTCATGAAAAACAATACGCTTGGTTGTAGCTGGATTCAATCCTAAAACCTCTGCCAAATGCCAACTAATACTTTCTCCCTCACGATCCTCATCCGATGCTAACCAAACCTCTTTCGATTTTTTAGCCATTGATTTCAGTTCATTCACCACCTTAATCTTATCATCTGGAACGATGTAGCGGGGTAGGTAATTATTATTAAGGTCGATGCCCATATCGTCCTTTTCTAGGTCGCGGATATGACCATAGCAGCTACGCACCTCAAAATCACTACCCAAAATCTTCTCGATGGTCTTTGCTTTAGCAGGGCTCTCAACAATTAATAAATTCTTACTCATATCTTTCTTTTAGCGATTAGTGATTAATGTTTAATGATTAACTAATTGGTAGACTATATTCTACAATGTCATTAATCGTTAATCATTAAACTTTAATCATTGCTTCGGCTGCAATATTAGGTTAATCAATCAAACAAAATAATGTTAAGAAATTGTGTACGTTTTAAAGTTGAACATTTTGGCACATAGTTGGGATTGATATTGGTAAATTAAAAAATAAATAAAATGAAAAAGTTAATTACAACAACCGCTTTAATGATAGCCCTTTTCTTTACCGCTAATGCCCAACGTTGGGAAAGGGGTAATGAAAGACAGGACGGAAACCGCAATGAAAACAGAAATTGGAACAGCGGGCAAGAGGGCAGGAATAACTACCAAGTTAATCAAGTGCATAATGATAATCGCTACGAAAACAGAGGTGGTTACAGAAATGAAGACAACAGAAATGGGTATGGGCATGAAGAAAGAAGAGATTTTGATAAGGGTGGTTATTATCAACCCGAAAGAAATGTTTACTACCATGCGGAACCAAGGGTAGTATATCATAGGGATTATTACCAACCTCAACGCATAACCTACCATTATTATCCTTCTGCCAATGTTTATTACAATCCCTTCAACCATATTTACACCTATCCTTGGCGTGGCGAATGGGTAAATGCCGAAGAATTGCCCAATGGGTTTTATACAAACGAGCTTCACCGCGAAGTGTACTGCAACGAAGGCGAGAATATATGTGCTTACAATGCCGCACACATCCATGCCTTTGGTGGCGAAGTGGTTGTAGGCAGACGTTCTTCTCCTGTACAATTCAGACTAGGAGTTAGGTTTTAATAAGCATCATTTTATCTAATCCAGTCCGTTTTTGGTAAAAGCTGACAAGAGTAATACTAAACCTGACGGGATTACTACACAACTTGTCAGGTTTTGTGAAAATCTGACAAGACTACTACTAAACTTGTCAGGTTTTATCACGCAAATACATACACTCGATAGTACAATGGTAATATTTAAAACCAGGGGTACTTAGCAACACTAATATTAGCTATGGTAATAAAAAAAGAGCACCCAAAATAAATTCAGTTGCTCTTTTTTTATTTTAACTAAGCTTTGCGTTTAGGCAATATTTTCTTTTGTATTAATTTTTGCCAGCTTCTTGAGTAGCATCTGTCTTCATTTTGTCATTAGCAGAAATCAAAAACTTTACACTTCTATTTTGAGACCTTCCATCTTCTGTATCATTGCTGTATTGAGGTTGGTCTTGGCCATAACCTTTACTAGTAAGCCTAGTAGAACTAATGCCATTTGACACCAAATATGATTGCACTGCATCAGCCCTTTTTTGAGATAATTTGAGGTTAAAGGCTATGCTACCAGTATTATCAGTATGCCCTTGGATTTCGATGTTGGTATCAGGATATTTAACCAAAAGTGCTACTAATTTATCTAAGCTAGCTTTTGATGCAACTGACAAATCAGATTTACCAACAGAGAACAATACTTTATCACTAAATTCAACAACAATACCTTCCCCAACTCTTTCCACCTTGGCTGTAGGTAAGTCTTTTTGCATTTCAGCAGCTTGCTTATCCATTTTGTGACCAATAATAGCACCAGCGCCTCCACCAACAGCAGCACCTATCAATGCACCTACTCCAACATGACCAGATAAACTGCCAATCAATCCACCAACAATTGCACCTGCACCAGTACCTATTGCACCACCTTTCTGGGCTTTGTTCAAATTGGCGCAACTTGTCAGGATTAAAGAAAATAATACCAAGGCTACTGTAATCTGTTTTACTACTCTCATAATTTTTTTGTTTTTCTCTGTTACCAAAGATTTTTAACTAGTGAAATAAATATTTTTATTTGAGAACAAATATACGGGAGATGGGTTTAAAAAATCATTTAATCTAACCACCACTTCATTCGAGCCTGTCGAAACTGGGAGGATGTGTTTAAGTTGATTGCAACACTTGTGCGAGTGGATAAACTCAATAACACGCAGGCACTGGTCTCCGACCATAACTGTTCGAAACCTAGATGAGATAATGAAGTATACGAATCTGCCTAATTATTTCGTTTATATTGCATGAGAGTTAATGAAATACTTGGGTTGATTCCTGAAAATCTTTTTGATGATTTATCTGCGGAAACAGAAGTTGACAAGCAAGTAAAGAAGCTTACTGGCGAGACAATATTCCAGTTGATATTGTTTTCCATGCTTGGTTCCAACAAGTAGAGTATACGGGTTATGGAACGTTTTCTGGCATCCGCGCATTTTAAATATTTCAATCAACGTAAACAAAGGGCAAGGCGCGGGAAAAAGAAGAAGCATCCTTATGGAAGTAAGTACAATTCTATCAGTGACAGGATATGTACGACGGATGCGTCCTATTTTGAGAAGCTAATTGAGGAATTATTCAAAATCTACAACAAGGAACTACAAGAGGAAACGGCTTTACCAAAAGTGGACAGCACTTATATAACACTGGCAGCAAAGCCATCTAGCAGGGACGAAAATGGGATAAAAGTGATGCTTTACATGACGATGACACTGGCTACATTGCTAATTGTCTATAAAAAACTAACTAGATGAAAGGATTCAAGATGCCTAAAATAGCATTTGAAATAGAACTTGTCAATGAAATGATAAAGACGATA
>JANYEX010000285.1 GCA_025359725.1 Chitinophagaceae bacterium
AGTAAAACTTGTGTAGTTATTTGTTTGCTGAACACCAGCATGTGGGGCAGCATCATTCAAGTCGTACCTATAATAGGCATCTACCGAATAAGTCATTGTTGTTGTTCCTTTTGTAGAGTCCTGTGCCTGAGTTGCAGATAATACTGCCATTGCTCCAATTACTGTTAGTACTTTTTTCAACATGTTTTTTTGTTTAATTGTTAAGAAAAAAAATGAAAATTGAAAATTGTTTGAAGTAGATAAACTACGCTTTGATCAGGAGCTTAATTTATCTGAAGCATCTGCTTCTTTCTACAATCTTCTGGGTTAAGAAAAACTGGTTACTATATAAAGGTGTACTTGCGCACACTTTAAAAGTTAAAAGAATGAGTAATATATTTTTTTATTATCTTCTTTGAGAATGGAACAACTGTCACCTAATCTCGAATTAATAAATTTTACATGTAAAAGAACTTTCTGAGTAACAGCTTTTAATTAATTTTTCACCAAAGAAAAGAGTAAAAAATAGTTAAATTGTAAAATCGGTTGCAAAATAGTAATAAATATTTAAAAAAAAACATTTTTTTTAAATATTAATTTATTTTTAATCTGTTACGATTATTCAAATTACCATAATTACTATATAAATAGAAAGAGCTAGCTAGGATTTGTTTTTATGGTTTTATATCTAAAAAAACTTTTTTTTAAAGTTTTTAAATGATTTTTTGGAAAAACTGAAAAAATATCCTTCTTTTGAAGGATTAATCACATAATAAAAATTTTGTAACATGTCACTAAGGTTTGATGCAATCACAAAGCTTACAGATGAGATAGAAGCCAACGGCTCTAAATCTTCAAAAATCACTGCCATTTTCGGCGAAAATGTTTTTACAAACAAGACTGCAAGAGAATATTTAAGCGACGACGCTTATAAAAGTCTTGTTGGTAGTATTAAAGGTGGTAAGAAAATTGACAGAGCAAATGCTGGTCAAATTGCAAATGGTTTGCGTGCTTGGGCAGAAAGCAAAGGCGTTACTCATTACACACACTGGTTTCAACCATTAACTGGAACTACTGCTGAGAAACATGATTCTTTCTTTACTTTAAAAAGCGATGGTACAGCAATTGAAGAATTTGATGGTGCTGCATTGGTTCAACAAGAGCCAGATGCTTCTTCTTTTCCTAACGGTGGTATCAGATCTACTTTCGAAGCACGTGGATATACTGGTTGGGATCCATCCTCTCCAGCTTTCATCATTGAAATTGGATTTGGCAAAACATTGTGTATTCCTACCATCTTTGTTTCTTACACTGGTGAATCTTTGGATTATAAAGCTCCATTATTAAAAGCATTAGATGCTCTTAATAAATCAGCAGTAGATGTTGCACATTATTTTGATAAGAATGTAAATAAGATTACAGCAACGCTAGGTTGGGAACAAGAATATTTTGTAATCGATGAAGCATTAGCAAATGCTCGCCCAGATATCGTACAAAGCGGTCGTACTGTTTTCGGTGCTGCTCCTGCAAAGGGACAACAATTAGAAGATCACTATTTCGGTTCTATTCCTGAAAGAGTTTATGCTTTCATGAGAGATTATGAAAATGAAGCATACAAATTAGGTATTCCTTTACGTACTCGCCATAATGAGGTTGCTCCTGCTCAGTTTGAGTGTGCACCTATATTTGAAGAAGTTAATATTGCTGTTGACCACAACACTTTATTAATGGATGTTATGACCCGTGTTGCAAAACGTCATAAATTGAGAGTGTTACTACACGAAAAACCATTTGCTGGTATAAATGGTAGTGGTAAACACAACAACTGGAGTATGGCAACTGATACAGGTGTTAACTTGTTGGCTCCTGGTAAGACTCCAAAAACTAACTTGATGTTCCTAACTTTCTTTGTTAATACCATTAAGGCTGTTCATGATTATGCCGATATATTGAGAGCGTCTATCGCTTCTGCACCAAATGATCACCGTTTAGGAGCAAATGAAGCACCACCTGCAATCATCTCTGTTTTCGTTGGTGGATACTTATTTAAGGTATTAGAAGAAGTTGAAAGTCGCGTTGGTGACAATTTCGACGAACAAGATGAAGCAATCTTGAAATTAGACTTACACCGTAGCATTCCAGAACTTTTGTTGGATAACACAGATAGAAACCGTACTTCTCCTTTCGCCTTTACTGGTAACAAATTTGAGTTCCGTGCAGTAGGTTCTACAGCAAACTGTGCTAACCCAATGACTGTTCTTAACACAATCATGGCAGAAACCTTGAAAACATTCAAGAAAGATGTTGATGGTTTAATTGAAAAGGGTGAAAAGAAAGAAGTTGCTATTATGCAAACTATCCAACGTTATATCGTTGAAAGCAAAAAAGTATTATTTGAAGGAGATGGCTATAGCGAAGAATGGCACAAAGAGGCTGAAAAACGCGGATTGCCTAATTTGAAAACAACACCAGTTGCTTTAGATGCAATGATTTCTGACAAAGCGAAGAAATTATTTGAATCAAATGGTATCTACACTCACACTGAACTTGAAGCTCGTCACGAAATTGAGCTTGAAAAGTACCTAAAGAAAGTTCAGATTGAAGCTAGGGTTATGGGCGATTTAGCTATCAACCACATTATTCCTGCTGGTGTAAAATACCTTACTCAATTAGCTAGCAATATTGAGAACCTTAAATCTGTTGGTGTTCCAGAAACAACTTACAGAAGTCAATTAGCAATCTTAACTGAAGTTAGTGAGCACATAAACATCATTTACGAACATGTAAATGCAATGGTAGAAGCTAGAAAAGTAGCAAATAACATTTCAGATATGCGTGAAAGAGCTATTGCTTATTGCGATGATATTAAGGGTAAATATTTCGATACTATCCGTTATCACGTTGATAAATTAGAGCATTTAGTTGATGATGAAGAATGGACATTACCTAAATACAGAGAAATGTTATTCTTAAGATAATAACTCTTTTTAGAACATTTGAAAGTTGAGGCCTCGCATTTTACGCGAGGCTTTTTTTATATCCTTAATATCCAAAATAGCTTCAATCGTTATCGTTAAATTCTTTTTATTTAATTTTCGTTAGGATAGGCGTTTACCCTATTTTTGCGAGGCGTCAGAAAACATGATGCTCATCATAATATGTCAGTATTAGTAAATAAAGATTCAAAAATTATCGTTCAGGGTTTCACCGGAACTGAAGGAACTTTCCACGCTACTCAAATGATTGAGTATGGTACACAAGTAGTTGGTGGCGTTACTCCTAACAAAGGCGGTACACTACATCTTGACAAGCCAGTGTTTAATACAGTAGCTGATGCGGTTAAAACAACTGGTGCTAACGTAAGTATCATTTTCGTACCACCAGCTTTTGCTGCTGATGCTATTATGGAGGCTGCTGAGGCTGGTATTGCTTTGGTTGTTTGTATAACAGAAGGTATCCCAGTGCAGGATATGGTTAAGGTTAAGAATTATTTATTAGGAAAAACTACCCGTTTGATAGGACCAAACTGTCCAGGTGTTATCACTGCCGATGAAGCAAAAGTGGGTATCATGCCTGGCTTTATCTTCAAGAAAGGAAAGATTGGTATCGTTTCTAAATCTGGTACACTTACTTATGAAGCTGCCGACCAAACAGTTAAAGCTGGCCTTGGTATCAGCACAGCGATAGGTATTGGTGGTGACCCGATCATTGGAACACCTACCGTTGAAGCTGTTAAATTATTAATGGAAGATCCTGAAACTGAAGGTATCATCATGATTGGTGAAATTGGAGGAAGTATGGAAGCTGATGCTGCCTATTGGATTAAAGAAAATGCTACTAAACCTGTAGTTGGTTTCATAGCTGGTCAAACTGCCCCTCCGGGTCGTAGGATGGGTCATGCGGGTGCAATTATTGGGGGTGCTGACGACACAGCTGCTGCTAAAATGAAAATCATGGCAGAATGTGGTATCCACGTTGTTGCTAGCCCTGCGGACATTGGTAAGACAATGGCAGAAGCTTTAAAGAAGTAATTTTCTCTTTAAAATATATTTGGTAAGGCAGAGAGTGTTTGAAGTTTCTTTACTCTTTGCCTTTTTTATTTTCCCTCTTGTTTAATTTTGGTCTCATGAATAAGAAAACAGTTGTTATTGGTGCTTCCGAAAACCCAGAACGGTATAGTTATTTAGCTGTGGAAAGGTTAAAAGCTCATCACCATGAAGTGATAGCAATTGGAAATACTGTTGGGAAAATTGGCGACACAAGGATCATTACCGACAAACCTACTCTTGAGGCAGTAGATACAGTTACCTTATATATAAACCCTAGCCGTCAACCTGCTTATTACAATTACATTCTCTCCCTACATCCAAAAAGAATCATCTTTAATCCCGGCACTGAAAACGATGAGTTATTTCAATTGGCAAAAGAAAACAACATAGAAGCCTTAGAAGCTTGCGCTTTGGTTTTGTTGGCCACAGGGCAATTCTAATCGTTTAACGTTAACCGATATACCGTTGACCGTTTACTTCATTTTCACTACGGTCAACGGTGCAACGGTCAACGGAAAGCGGAAAGCGGTTCTACTGCACATTTACCACCTTATCCTTCGGGTATTTGATACTATAAGTAAACCTAAATTTCTTGCTTTCTCCCGCAGGTATTGTTACTAACCAATTTAATACCCCTGTGTCTTTATTTGCTGATGCCCCTCCCCCATCTATCAATTCTACCTCAATATCTTTATTGGTGGTTAATGGGAACTGGTCTTTCAAATCCAAATTAATCCCATCTTTTTTGTTGTTCTTCACCGTTATTTCGTAAGTAAATTTCTGTAGTTTGTTACTTCCCAAAAACTTAACGCTGCTATAATCCACCAACTTATCACGTTTTACTGCCACCCTTTTATCTTTTCCAAGGGTAAGACTCAGTGTATCTTGAGAAGTATTTGGGTCAATATAAGTTTTGCCCGTATAAGTTCCCTCCAGTATTACGTTGGCATCCCCAGGCAATAGGTTCAGCTTTTCCCAATCCAATATATCAGCGATAATATACGCATCCTTATCCAACTTTGGTATTGCAGAATGCTTGTAGGTAGCAGGCACTTGATACATCTTCAATACCGCAGTTTGTTCTTTTCCATTGGTAGGAATATCATATAGTATATCTATATCAAACGAAACATTTAGGGTGTTGTCTGAAACTGAAACATAGTCTTCAAGTTTCTTGTTCACCTGTATTCCCGCAACCTTTCCTTCTAAAGCTTCATCTGCTTGAAATGAGCCAGTTCCTCTGATTCGAATTTCTGATGCAGCACCAGGGCTTGCCATCAGCATTCTATTTTGACGTGGATATTCATATCCTAGAAACCAAGGATTCAATTGAGGGGCAGTACCAGATTGATTAGGATTGGCTGTAGATAATGAAAGTTTCACTTGCTTCCAATCTATTCCTGTCGTTTGACTGATATTGGCTTTATAAACTAATTTAATTGGGTTCTTTATATCATCAACCCGTAAATCATAAAAAGGATTCCAACTGGCATTCAAAGCTATATAGCTTACTTCAAAAGTATATTTTGCAGCCGTTGCCACTTGTAATTGTAACGTGATTAGCCCTGTGGTAGAAGTGTTTTTGTTCTTTTCTTCCTCTAACTCTTTCTGAACCTTATCCTTGCTTTCTTTCAATTTTTCGCTTTTATCCTGCAACTGTAGCAACTCTGTTTCTAGTTCAATTGATTTGGTTTTATAATAATCCATAAATTTCATCAATTCCACAATGCTAAGTCCTGTTTGTGTCCCCTTAATGTCTTTGTTTGCCTTGAGTACATCTATCAATGAGGTAAAATTAGACATCAACCAAGCTTGCTTTTTAATACTCTTGTTCAATACTTCCAATGAATCCTCCAACAGCTTCACCCTAGCTGTCTTAACAGGACTTGTCAAATGGTTATTGCTAAATTCAGTCCCCAAAATGGTTATCCCATCAGAAACTTTTACCTGAATACTATTCACATCTATTGAGTTTCCCAGTTGGTCAATCACTAATTCATTACTTCCTTCTTTCAAAGTTGCAGTGGCGGTATGTACCATCTCTGCGCCACTTCTATATACAGTTACCGACAGTAAATGGGCGTTTACAACCGTTCTTTCATCATTTGCAAAGGCTGTAAATACTAGTAAAATGGACACTGCTACGAGTAACTTTTTCATAATTGACTTTTTGTTTTAACTAAGATTAAAGAATGGCAGAATTACATAAAAAAAGTCAATTAAATTGATAAAAGACTTTGGTTGCAGCTTTTTAACTTATACGATAGAATCGGTAGTGACTACAAACAATATGGCATTGGCTCAATGTTCTAAAGCATTAACTTAATATTATAAAGCAATGGCTTAATGTCAATTAAAAGGGTGTTTATTTGCAGGGGAACAGTTTTGTTTCGCCTTAATTAAGGGTTAAGTTTATTGATATTTTATGCAAACACTAGCAGAATTACAATCTGGAGAACTGAAGGGGATAACTAAATTGAAAATGTGTTGTGGATTAACCGAATTTCCCAAAGAAATATTTACGTTAGCAGATACTTTGGAAATGCTAGACTTTTCCGGCAACCAACTTTCGTCCTTGCCAACTGATTTTCATTTATTAAAGAACCTTAAAATTCTTTTTCTATCTGAAAATAGATTTACCGTATTTCCCGAAGTTCTAGGCAGATGCAAGCAGTTAGATATTATTGGATTCAAATCAAACCAGATTGAATCTATGAGCGAAACTGCCCTTCCCTCAAATACTCGTTGGTTGATTTTGACTAATAATAAATTTAAAGAATTACCAAAGTCGATTGGCAATTGTGCTAGAATGCAAAAGCTGATGCTAGCAGGAAACCAGTTAACGGAATTGCCCATTGAGTTGGAAAAATGTAAGAACCTCGGCCTGTTGCGTATATCAGCAAATAGGTTAGAAGAACTGCCAGAATGGTTGTTGCGGATGCCTAAATTATCATGGATTGCCTTTGCAGGAAATCCTTTTTGTACTGATTATAATAGTGAAGAGACAGTATTAGAAAAAATAAATTGGGGAGAACTAACCCCACTAGAGAAACTAGGTGAAGGGGCTTCGGGTGTGATATGGAAAGCTTTATGGAAAAAAGAATTTGGTACGGAAGAGACTGTTGCCGTAAAACTGTTTAAGGGTGCTGTTACCAGCGATGGCTTACCAGATGATGAGATGAATGCTTGTATGTTGGCGGGTAATAATCCCAATTTGGTTAACCTATTAGGTGAGATACAGAATCATCCCGAAGGTAAAAAGGGCTTGCTTTTATCATTAATTCCGCCACATTATACTAACCTTGGCAATCCCCCCAGCTTTGAAAGTTGCACAAGAGATGTGTATGATAAAGGGACTTCTTTTTCTTTGAAAGATACGCTCACCATAGCTTACGGCATTGCATCGATAGCTGCACAACTGCACGAAAGAGGGATTATGCACGGTGATTTGTATGCGCACAATACATTGATTGGAATCGATGCTCATCCATTATTTGGGGATTTTGGTGCAGCATCCTTGTATAATACAACCGATATTAAAGCATCACTATTGGAAAGGATAGAAGTAAGTGCTTTCGGTTGTTTGTTGGAAGATTTGTTGACTCATACCAAAGATGAAACGAATAAACTGGATACATTAAATACCTTAGTTCTTTTAAAAGAAGATTGTATGCAACCAGAAGTTGAGAAAAGACCTGATTTTAAAAGGATTTGTGAGGAAATAGAAAAATTTCTAGTTACTGGTAAGCTGTAACTAGAAACCTACAACCTACTTTTCCAATTCTTTAAAAACACTACCATCATTCTCCCCATTAAACCATTTGAATTGATGGTAAAGATTTACCACATCGCCCACAATTACCAAACTCGGTGAACTGAATTGCTTCTCCTTAAAGTCAACAGCACATTTCTTTAAAGTAGTAATATTTACTTTTTGATGAGGGGTAGTAGCCTGTTCTACAATCGCAAGACCCACATCTTTTTTCCCCATGTAGCGAAGTAGAAGCTCTGCTAAATGAATCACATTCTTTGACGCCATATAAAAAACAAGGGTATCATTGGTGGCTGCCAAGTATTTCCATTTTTCGGGACGATAATTGGCACTAGGATTAAACGTAATCCATTGAACACCTTGAGAAAATCCACGAGCGGTTAGAGGAATTCCTGTATAAGCAGAAGCACCAGCAGCGGCGGTTATGCCAGGAATAATCTCGAAAGGGATTTCGTTAGCTGTGATAGCATATAATTCATCCAATACATTACTGAAAAAAGCTACATCCCCACCCTTTAAACGCAAAACCGTGTGTCCCTGCAAAGCATGAGAAACTATCAAATCATTAATTTCTTCCTGAGGAACAGAGGCATCGTTATATCCTTGCTTGCCAGCATGTATTACCACCACATCTTTCTTGGCATTCAGTGTTATAATATCTGGGTTTACTAATCGGTCACAAATAATTACATCAGCATCTGCCAACCGCTTTTGAAGCTTTATAGTTATTAACTCAGCATCGCCAGGCCCTGCTCCTGCAATGATTACTTTCCCTTTTTTTGTTATGTTGTTTTCCATAAGAAAGTAAAATTAATTAGGTCTGCCAAGTATTTAACCTCAACAGACCTTTATTTTGAATAATTTTTCTAAACACGCTGATTAAAATAATCCTTCAATAGATAAATATCGTTCGCCAGTATCATA
The DNA here is from genome assembly GCA_025359725.1 of Chitinophagaceae bacterium. Taxonomy (GTDB): domain Bacteria; phylum Bacteroidota; class Bacteroidia; order Chitinophagales; family Chitinophagaceae; genus Parasediminibacterium. Next base: position 8,725 of record JANYEX010000285.1, read on the forward strand.
ATTGAAAGTAAGAACAGTAGCCCCGTCTGGGATATCTGCTAGCTTTTGTGCAACAGCAGCCAAAGATGCCCCAGTAGAAACGCCAACCAATATACCTTCTTCTTTTGCAATTCGTTGGGCATAACTAAAGGCCGAATCCTTACTTACCTTTATTACGCCATCCAATATTTTAGTATTTAAAATGGAAGGAATAAAGCCAGCACCAATGCCTTGCAATGGATGTGGACCGGGCGAACCACCACTCAACACCGGCGACAATTCTGGCTCTACCGCAAACACTTTAAGGTTAGGAAACTTTTCCTTTAATATCTCGGCAACACCCGTGATATGACCACCAGTACCAACGCCCGTAATCAAATAATCAATCCCATTTGGAAAGTCATTCAATATTTCAATGGCAGTTGTCTTTCTGTGAATATCTGTATTGGCAGGATTGTCAAATTGTTGTGGCATCCAAGCGTGAGGTGTAGAAGCAACCAATTCGCCAGCCTTTTCTATTGCGCCTTTCATGCCTTTTTCGCGTGGTGTCAACACAAATTCGGCACCATAGGAAGCCATCAATTTCCTGCGTTCAACACTCATGCTTTCGGGCATTACCAAGATGATTTTATAACCTTTTACAGCAGCCACCATCGATAAACCAATACCCGTATTGCCAGAAGTAGGTTCTATGATTACGCTATCTTTATTGAGTAATCCTTTCGCCTCAGCATCTTCAATCATCGACAAAGCAATACGATCCTTGATGCTAGAACTAGGATTTGCTTTTTCTAATTTGATGTAAACATTGTGCTTATTACCAAAGAGTTTATTGATACGTACATGTGGCGTATTGCCAATGGTACCTAAAATGTTATTTGCTATCATGAATTATGATTAGAGAATTATGATTAAAGTGATTTGAATGATTTAATGATGCCTTATGTAATCTTCATCCTTGCTTTTCTTAGCGCTTCTTTGCGACTTTGAGTCTTTGTGTCGAACATTCTCCATAACACCCCTTCAGGGGATGGGGGTTGGGG
>JANYEX010000310.1 GCA_025359725.1 Chitinophagaceae bacterium
GGACAGTTGTATGCTTTTGGAGGAGAAGTGTATGCTTTTTGGGCAATGTTGTACTGCTTTAGAAGGGTTCTTAATTAATTGTGTAGAATGGAAGCTAGTTGCAACAATTGAATGACTATCCGCTATTTGGTAATCGCTTTACTGTCCTACATCATCTCGCCGTCTTTGCCAATCTTTTGTAAATAAAATAAGATTGCTTCGTGCCTTACAATGTGGTTTACATGGTTTAAAACTCTTGCTACCCAATAGCGGATAGTCATTATTATTTTTATTGAATTTGTTAGTATAACTAAAGATTGATGTTTATTTTTTGATTTATGATGCCAATATTTCTAAATTAAAAGTTAATGCTTTTAACTTTATTTTTATATCTATTAAACTTTTTTATATCAATCTTTAAAAAAAATCAATATAAAATATATTAAATTCAGAAAATAGGCATGTATTCTAAAATTTAAATAAAATCTAGATTAAATATTTTTTTTCTAGTATATGTATTTTCAATTGACGTTAACAATATATTTGTAGTTGCTAGCAAGACAGTATTTCGGTACTAGGGTTTGTTTATCTAATTCGAAAAATTTAATTATGAAAAAAATTGAAGCAATTGTCCGGACATCAAAATTTGAAGATGTTAAGGCAGCATTGAAAGAAAGTGGTATCGATTTTTTCTCTTATTGGGAAGCATCAGGTATTGGTAATGAACATTTAAAAAACCACCACAGCTATCGTGGAACTGTTTATGACACCCAGTATGTGCCGCGAATATTTATATCAATTGTACTGAAGGATATAAATGTAGAAAAAACAATACAATGTATTGAAAAGGCAGCCTTCACTGGCGAGGTAGGCGACGGAATGATATTTACTTACAACATAGAAGAATCAATCAGAATTAGAACGGGTGCTAGGGGAGAGGCTTCAACCGCTGGACCAGGTGATGGTAACTAAAGTTTTATAACCCTACTTTTTATTTTTAATTAACCAACAAAAAAATTATTATTATGATAGGTAAGATAAGAATAGTCCTATTTGCTGCGATGCTGTCTCTATTGGCATCCACTTCAATTGCGCAAACTACTACAACAAAAGCACCCGATCCTAGTGGTGTTACAACAGGTACAACGGCTGATATAACTGCCGCAAAGCCTGGTGCACCAACTACCACAGAGGTTTCCGATCAGGTAGGAAAGAATAAAGTAGGTATTAATATGGTATGGCTACTTCTTACTGGGTTTCTTGTTTTCTTTATGCAAGCTGGTTTTGCGTTGGTAGAAACTGGGCTTACAAGAGCAAAAAATGTGGCGCACACTATGGCAATGAACTTGTTTATATATCCTGCTGGTGCTCTTGGCTTTTTTGTTTGTGGCTTCGCTTTAATGTTTGGTGGGGTAGGGGCTTTAGGTACGCTTGGTGGTTTTGATGGTCTGAATCAAGAAATATCTGTAACCTTATTTGGACATAGCTTCGGATTAATAGGTATGAAAGGTTTTTGCATGAATGGAGTGTATGACGTAGGAGTGCTTGGCTTCTTTGTATTCCAAATGGTGTTTATGGATGCGGCTGCTACTATTCCTACTGGTGCTATGGCAGAAAGATGGAAGTTCGCCTCTTTTGCTTTGTCGGGCTTCTTTGTTGGTGGTGTTATCTATCCAATATTTGGCAACTGGGTGTGGGGCGGTGGATGGCTTGCTCAGTTAGGTACCAACTTTGGCTTAGGTCATGGTGATCTTGACTTTGCTGGTTCTTCTGTAGTACACTTAACTGGAGGTGTATTAGCATTTGTTGGTGCCAAAATGATTGGTCCTCGTTTAGGTAAATACAACAAAGATGGCTCATCAAATGCAATACCAGGGCATAATATCCCTATGGCTGTATTGGGAACTTTGATTTTAGCTTTCGGTTGGTTCGGGTTTAACTCAGGATCTACTTTCGCAGGTACCGATTTACGTTTTTCTGTAGTTGCCTTCAACACAATGCTTGCATCTTGTGGCGGTACACTTACTGCAACTTTGTGGATATGGTATGTAAGAGGTTCTAAGCCAGATGTAAGTATGATGTGTAATGGTTTATTGGCTGGTCTTGTAGCCATAACAGCTCCTTGTGCGTTTGTTTCGCCAATGGGCGGACTCATTATTGGATTGATTTCAGGTGTTATCGTAGTAGAAGTAACGCTTTTTGTAGAAAAGAAACTTAAAATAGACGACCCAGTTGGTGCTATTGCAGTACATGGTGCTAATGGTTTGTGGGGTGTATTGGCTCTAGGATTATTTGCCGATGGTACTTATGGTGATGGTCTGAATGGCGTTAAGGGCAATGTAAAAGGATTGTTTTATGGGGATGCTGGACAGTTTTGGGCAGAGCTTATTGGTGGCATTACTAACCTTGTATTTATTGGTTTATGCGGTTGGGTATTATTTACTTTGTTAGATAAGATTGCTGGTAACAGGGTATCTGCCGAAGTTGAATTAATGGGGCTGGATTTACCTGAAATGGGAATTGATGGTTATTCTGGTGTTAAAATGGATAAGAATTCAGAAACACCACTTTCTAGATAAGTGTTTACTATTCTTGTTAATAAATTTCATGAATCCCAGTTGCGAAAGCAACTGGGATTTTTTTTGTTAAGACTTTCAGTTTGTAAAAAATAATTTACACCAAATCAAAAATAATACCTACATAACTTCAATTTCACCTATTTCAAAGCTGCAATACATTTTTTCAAACTAACTTTCCAATCAATAAGCTTGATTTCATAATCTTTTACAATTGATTCCTTATCCAGAACTGAATAAGCAGGACGTTTTGCTGGAGTAGGAAAATCAGTTGTTGGGATAGGCAAAACATTGCAAGACAAGCCAGCAATATTCTTTATTGCAACCGCAAAATCGTACCAAGAGATAACGCCACTATTACTGTAATGATAAATGCCGTAATGGATGTTACCACCCTCTAACTGCTCTATAATCTTGATAATAGCATCGGCAAAATCGGCAGCATAGGTAGGTGATCCAACCTGATCGGCAACAATCTTCAATTCTTCGCGCTCTTTCATTAGTCGGAGCATAGTCTTTACAAAATTGTTCGCATGTACACTGTAAACCCAAGAGGTACGGATGATTACTGTTTTAGGGTTGTTTTGCAAGGCTAGTTGTTCACCTTCGCACTTCGTTAATCCATAATAATTTAACGGGTCGGTAGCCTGATTTGGCAAATAAGGCGAAGTGCCATTACCATCAAAAACATAATCCGTAGAGATAGTAATAAAGGTACAATCTATGGCGGTGCATTCGGCTGCAATTACTCCAACACTTATTGCATTAATGGCACGGGTAAGTTCTCTTTCTGTTTCTGCTTTATCCACAAGGGTATAGGCCCCACAATTGATAAAATACTGCGGTTTGTGTTTCTTAAAAAAAGCAGGGATAGAGTCTGGGTTTGACAAATCTAACTCTTCTTTATCTATAAAAAGAAAGTCGAACTGGAAGTTGTTTAAAACTTTTAGCTGGGCCAGTTCCCATCCTAACTGTCCATTTTTTCCTGTAATAACTACTAACGGTTTGTACATATATCTTTTATTTAATGTTGATTGTTACAAGCTCCAATATTGCCTGCTACTTATTTTATCTCTATAAATTCCTTTTATATCTGCTATCAAGGCATCTTTTTTTGTTATTGAAGCAAAGTAGATGTCGTCTAATTCCTTGTAAGGATTATGGGGGACTATGATAATAACCGCATCATAGTCTGCCGCGATATTATCAACCAAAGGGAAGCCATATTCTACTTTAAGTGCATCGCTATCCGCAAATACATCAGTAACTTCTACATTCAGGTGGTAATCCTTTAGTGCTTTTACAACATCGGCCACCTTACTGTTGCGAATATCGGTAACATTCTCCTTGAAAGTGGCGCCCATTACCAACACTTTAGCTGCCTTTACATCTGAACTATGTTTGATAATATGCTGAATGACCTTCTTCGCCACATACCCACCCATGCTGTCGTTGATATACCTGCCAGCAGCAATAATCTTGGA
>JANYEX010000324.1 GCA_025359725.1 Chitinophagaceae bacterium
AAGGTACGTGTGGATGGCGAACTAATGGACATCACTGCCAAGATGCAATTGGATAGGTATAAGATTCATGATATAGAAGTGGTGATAGACCGCCTTGCTGTTACCGACGATATGAAAGTACGTCTTAGTCAAAGCGTGCAACAAGCGTTAAAGATGGGTAAGGAACTGATGTTTGTGCTGCCCCTCTCTAGCTCCCCTTTAGGGGCGGGGGGGGGCGTTGCAACCATGTATTCCAAACATTTGATGTGTCAGGATACAGGAATTAGCTATGAGGAGCCGTCGCCCAATGCGTTTTCGTTCAATTCGCCTTATGGTGCTTGCCCTACTTGCAAAGGTTTGGGCAATGTTTATACGGTGAGTATGGCAGCCATTATTCCAGATTATAGTAAGTCAATAAAGGAAGGGGGTATTGCGCCGTTGGGTGAAAAGAGGGAGGCTCAGTTGTTTAAAAGCGTTGAAACATTAGCCAAAAAGAATAAATTCAGTACCGATAAACCCCTCAGTGAATTATCTCCTGCTGCCTTAAACCTAGTGTTGTATGGTAATCCGGAAGGAATAAGTGAGGATGTACTAGACTTTGAAAACATACCGGAATCAGACCCATATACCACTTCCTTTGAAGGGATAATTCCGATGTTGAAACGTTGGTTTGCAGGTGTAAACAGTACCGAAACCATGCGCGAATGGGTGGAGAAGTTTATGGAATTGAAGAATTGCCCTACCTGTGATGGACAAAGATTGCGGAAGGAAAGTCTTTGGTTTAAGATTGATGAAAAGAATATTGCAGAAATCAGTAACCTTAATTTGGATAAACTACAAGTGTGGTTTACGGACTTGGAAGAGCGATTATCCAACAAACAAAACACCATCGCAAAGGATATTTTAAAGGAGATAAGGGAAAGACTACAGTTTTTATTGGATGTGGGATTGACTTATCTATCCATCAATCGTCCTTCTAAAACATTGAGTGGAGGCGAGAGTCAGCGGATACGATTGGCTACACAGATTGGCAGCCAGTTGCAGGGCATCACTTATATATTGGATGAACCTAGCATTGGTTTGCACCAACGGGATAACCATCGGCTGATTATGGCTTTGCAAAACCTTCGGGATATTGGCAACAGTGTATTGGTGGTGGAACACGATAAGGACATTATGTTGGCGGCAGATTATCTGGTGGATATTGGTCCCAAAGCTGGCAGGCACGGTGGTAATATTGTTGCGCAAGGCACGCCCCAACAAGTATTGGAAAGTGGTAGCGACACGGCAGCTTACCTAAATGGCACAAAGGGTTTGGAGATTCCTAAGGAGAGAAGGGCTGGTAATGGAAAAACATTGGAACTAAAGGGTGTGGTCGGTAATAACCTAAAAGGCGTTGATGTATCCTTTCCATTGGGTAAACTGATTGTGGTAAGTGGGGTGAGTGGTAGTGGTAAATCTACATTAATCAATGAAACCCTCTACCCTATCCTTTCCAAGCATTGTTATAATAGCCGCACTAACCCAATGGAGTTTAAGAGTATTTCAGGATTGGAGGCGATAGATAAGGTAATTGAGATAGATCAATCGCCCATTGGTCGTACACCTAGAAGTAACCCCGCTACTTATTGTGGTTTCTTTACAGATATAAGAACCTTGTTTGCCACCATTCCCGAAGCAAAGATCCGTGGGTATGCGGCAGGTCGTTTTTCTTTTAATGTGAAAGGTGGAAGATGCGATGTTTGTGAAGGTGGCGGGATGCGTGTGATAGAGATGAATTTTCTGCCCGATGTGTATGTACCTTGCGAGAAATGCAATGGCAAACGATACAATCGGGAAACATTGGAGATACGCTATAAAGGAAAATCTATCAGCGATGTACTGAATATGACGGTTGACGAAGCCACCGATTTCTTCCAGCCAGTGCCTTGGCTATACCGTAAGATAAAGGTTTTGCAAGATGTGGGTCTTGGTTATATCACCCTCGGACAAAGTGCCGTAACATTAAGTGGTGGCGAGGCGCAACGCGTGAAACTGAGTACTGAACTAGGCAAAAAAGATACGGGTAAAACCTTTTATATCCTCGATGAACCTACTACCGGGCTTCACTTTCAGGACATAGAACACCTGATGCTGGTAATAAATAAACTGGTGGACAGGGGCAATTCAGTTTTGATAATAGAACATAATCTGGACGTAATAAAGATGGCGGACCACATTATAGACCTTGGCCCGGAAGGTGGCGATGGTGGTGGTAAGATACTGTTTGAAGGTACGCCCGAACAAATGATTAAGAATAAGGTTAGCCATACTGCAAGGTTCTTGAAAGTGGAAATGAAACTTTAAATAGGAGATAGTAGATATCAGTTATAAATGCGAATCAAGGGTTGAAAGTACCGTTAGGTACAAAATATTGGTAGTAAAGCTATCAATAGGCGTGGTTAAAGTGCCGTAGGTACGAAATGATGTCTAGTATTTCCAAACAATATCGCTTAAAAATAGCTGAATTAACCGATATATCGTTCCTAACGGAACTTTGGTGCATTTTGTTTTTTGATTACTACCAATATTTTGTGCCTAAAGGCACGTATTGATATGTTTTTCAACCCTTGATTCGCATTATAAACTAAAGCCCTTGGAGTAAATGCTTCAAGGGCTTTTCTTATTCATCCATTTTTGGTGTTGATAATCCTTTAGCTAGTATCGTTTTATCCTAAAATCGACGTTCTTCGTCTATTATTCGATATAGATGTTCTATTATTGACTTTCACTTGTCTATTATTGATTCTTCGGCAAGCATTATTGACTTTTTGTCTCGCATTATTGATTCTTCGGCAAGCATTATTTACTTTTCAAGTCACATTATAGATTCTTAAGCAAGCATTATTGACTTTTCATATTGCATTATTGCTTCTTCGCCAAGCATTATTGACTTTTGATGTTGCATTAATGCTTCTTGGTGCAAAATGCGTGAAAGTCGTGTAGTGACGTGAAATTGATTGCTTGAAATTAGTCTGAAATCCTTTGGACTGGAAATGCAAATCAATCATTTCTTTCATTTAAAATATGCTGTAGGTAGTTTCTTATGGTGGGTACTTTTTCTCTCGCCGATGTTGGTATTCTTCACTACATCTATAAGCAGAACATATATATTTGTAAAAGAACTCTTTAATTAAACATGCTATTGATTGATGTGGTGAAGAACACCAACATCGGAGAGAAATGCTTGGATAGATGCTATCAAAGGAATTATCATCAGGTATGAAAAGCAAACAAGAAATAGGTGGAGTATGCTTTGGCTGTGTACTACAACAATCGTTAAAATAAAAAAAAGTTTAAAAAAGTTCATTCTTTATTAAAATTTGGTTGTTTCGTCTGCACCCAACTTTGTAACTATTAACTAACAAAAAAATAAACGTTCATGAAAAAATTATTCCCTGTTCTTTCTTTAGCAGTTGTATTTGCTGCTTGTGGTGGTGGTAAAACTGAAGCTCCTGCTGCTGACTCAACTAAAGTTGATTCTGCTAAAGTTGTAGTTGATTCTACTAAAAAAGATTCTTCTAAAATGGTTATGGATTCTACTAAGAAAGATTCTACTAAGAAATAATTTTAGTGATTATTTTTCAATAAAAAAGCCGCTTCACTTATTGAAGCGGCTTTTTTTGTTTTCAACTTACTATTCATATCTCATCACTCGTAACTACTTTTACAGTTTTTCATACAAAGCCCTAAGTTTTTCCCTAGTCATTATCTGTTCCCAGTTTTTGCCAAGTGCATTCTCCCATAATGGCTTCATACCCATACTCACGTTTATCATCTTCTCAAATTCCTCATCTGTAAGCCCGCTACAGATACCTTGTGGAATATCAATATTATTTTCAACAACCATCTGCTTAAACTCTGCAACACCAGCAGGATAATATTCTTCAATGTGGTTCATCACAATACAATTACCTACCCCATGTTTAGTCCCTAGCAAATAGCTTAGTCCATAGCTAACAGCATGTGCCACACCAACCTGACTATAAGCTATGCTCATTCCGCCAGCATAAGATGCCATCATCAATTTATCGTCATGTTCATCAGTCCAAGACTTATTGCCCAAAAATATTTCCCTACAAAGTTGCAATGCCTTGTCGCCATAACTCTTGCTAAACTCATTCAAATAAGTTCCTTCCAAACTTTCTATACAATGTATATAGCAATCCATACCAGTGTAAAAACGTTGGTTGGCTGGCGCATCCTTCGTTAATTCTGGGTCTAACACTATCTGGTCGAACGGTGTAAAATCACTATTCATCCCAAGCTTTCTTATTGGTCCAGTTAATACAGTAGTCCTAGAAACCTCAGCACCTGTACCACTCAACGTAGGAATCCCTACTTTATAAACTCCTGCTTCTTGCACCAAATCCCACCCTTGATAGTCTGCACTACTACCTGAGTTGGTCATCATCAAGCTTACGGCTTTTGCCAAATCCATCGTGCTACCACCACCAATGCCTATAATGCCACTCACTGTGCCAAATTCTTCCTTCAACTCCTTTGCCAACGCATCTACCTGTTTGGTTTTAGGTTCGTGGGTAACATCGGCAAAAATGATTTTATCATTTTCCCTAAGCGGTATTCTATTTGGTAAAGCTTTTCCCTCAAAGAAATGATCTACCAAAAAAATCATTGGGGCATCACCTTTTCTTTGTGGTGCCAATATTTTGTCTAATTGGTTAAAACTACCCCTTCCATACACTACGTAGCTAACCATTTTGAAATTGCGGAACTCCATAATCATACTATTTAAGCCACGAAAGTCAGCAATAAACCCTATTCTTTTTCTAAAGTTTTAAAACAGTGCATAAATAATTTTAATTTACTGCCATAAATTTATTGAGTTTATAACCCGGTATTGTTTGGTAAAGCATTTAATCGCCTTAAAACCCTTTGTTTCTTCAAAAAACTGCTATCAAACAAATATTTTGCTCGTGTTCTTTCAAGAAACTACAACTTTGATAGTACACTTAAAATACTGGATTTTGCTTATTTATAACGTTTACTCACACACTACTTTTCTCTGTAGTAGTTACGTTTTTATCGGATTGCAAAGATTCTTTATTTTCCAATTCTACTTCTTTTATCCAAACTGCATAGTCGTTGGGATAAATATCCCTACCTTTATGACGAGTATAAACCCTTGTAAAGGCCGCACCAAAATAGAGGATAGCAGCCGAATAATACACCCATAGCAATATTAAAATAACCGAACCAGCTGCCCCATAACTATTTCCAGCATGAGTATGACCGAGATAAAATCCAATGGCAAATTTACCTACCATGAATAGAATAGCCGTTGCTACAGCCCCCACGGTTATATCACGCCACTTAATCCGTGCATCGGGTAATACCTTGAAAATAACCCCAAATAATAGACTGATAGCAACAAATGTGATAAGCAAATTGATAAAGTAGGCTGCATATACTGCTTGATAAGGCAGGAATCCAGACAATTGTCCACCCAAGAAGTCCAACAGTGAATTGACAATTAAAGAAACTAAGAGGATGAATCCGATACTGACTAACATTGAGAAGCTGAGTACCCTGTTTACAAGTAGTTTTAACCATCCCTTTTTGGGTTTTGCTTTCAGTCGCCATATCTGATTGATGGAATCTTGTATTTCCCCAAATACCCCTGTTGCAGCAATTAATAAGGAAATAACCCCTACTACAGATGCCCAAGTTACTTTGTTAGATGCTGTGGCATTGCGTATTACTTGCTCAATCTGTAAGGCAGCAGCACTGCCTACAAAAGTTTTTATATGTCCGTAGATGCTGCCTTCTATTGCTGCTTTTCCATAAAATATATCGCATAGGCTTATGATGATTATAAGTATTGGTGCAATTGAAAAGATGGTATAATAAGCCAAGGCAGCACTCATGCGCAAGGCTTTGTTGTCGGCAAAGTCGTTATAAGTCTCTAATAAAATTAACCATGCTATTTTAAATTGTCTTTTCATAGTAAGTTTTGGAAAAGATAGGTATTAAAATTCAGTATAGGTAGAAAATTTTCTACCTATACTGAATTTTGTCTTACTGATTATCACTAATTAATGTCCTATTGTCGTTTATGTTCCTCTCCTTCTGGTGCACGTTGTTGCGCAGGGGCATGTTGTTGTGGTTGTTGCTGGATACGTTGCTGAGGTTGCTGTTGTGCACGTTGCTGCTGTACATGCTGTTGTGGCTGAGATTGTGTATGTTGTGATTGCATACGCTGCTGATTAGCATTTTGTTGATGATTACCCCCATTCATATCACCCCTATTATGTTGATTGGTAGGTGTAGATTGATATTGGTTAGGACTTGCTGTTGAAGTACGGCCTTGCTGATGTACACCATTATTTGAATTTTGAATATGGTTATTTGGTGCGCCTTGTGTATGATTTGGCGAAGCAGTATTTGCAGCATGTCCATGTTGTCCAAATTTATTTCCTCCTACAGTATTCATCGCTGTTGTTGCAGGATGACCGTGGTTTGCAGAAGCATACTGACTTTTATCTTGCCTAGCAGTTTGTTCGTGAGAAGCTTGGTTACCTGTTGGTGCAATATGCGATTCCCTCATAGCAGATTGTTCCCGTTCAGATGGACTAGCATGTGTTCCGCGATCACCACCATTAAAACTAGTATGGTTGTTTATGGTTGTATTATTTACAACCGATCTGTCTATGTAAGTATTATGGATAACGGTTGTATTAACATTTACAACGGCGGTATTATACCTAAAATTCTCACCATCCCATCTACCACCACCAAAACCAGAACCACCATATCCGTAACCATAGTTTATGCCACCATAAAATCCTACATGTTCACCCCAATAGCCACGATTCCAGCTATAGACACCACCTACGAAGCCCCAATAACTAGGTGTCCATAAATAGCCAGGTTGTGGTGGACTTACCCAAACACCAGGAACCCAATAGTAACCATCATCACCATAAGCCCAATAGCCGGGTGTCCATAGATAACCATCTTGGGGACACTGTGGCTGAACATAAACTGGCAACGCTGGCGGTGCGATATTGGCACTGATTGAGACATCTACTCCAATCTGACCAAACCCTTTTGGACACATAATGAATACTCCCATCATGAACGATAAAATAAACAGAACTTTTTTCATTGTATCTTTTTAACTAATTAAAAACGAAGTGAGAAATAAAATGGATATAATTCCCATCCATCACATAAAATTTGTAAATAGAAATCGACAAAAATTAACCACTACTTTTTGCTGACAAAATCCTCCCAAAGCATCTTTTTATAAACAACATGCGCTATATCTTTCATCATCCTTTCAACCCCATTAGGGTCGGTGGTTTTGATAACACCTATACAGACTATCTTGTTCTCTTTGATTGAAAAAACGCTTGTTTCAACGGTAAAAACTTTGGAAGTGCTATAATAGCCCACGTTGGAATAGTAAGGGAAGTTCCTATAATAATACCCACTAAAAGTGAGATAATATGGTGGATACAATTCGAAATTACTCGGATTGTAAACCTTTTCTTTCTAGGCATTTATCAGTCGCATCGTAATTATACCATCATAACCATCATCCCTAATCTTATCACTGATGGCTTCAACATTTCGCTTGTTGAAATTGGAATCGAGGTATTTGTAAAACACTATTCCTTTGTCACCGGGGTATGTAGTCAATTAATCTTCAGCTAAGCGACTACTTACTGTGCTTTTAAACATAGCCACAACCAATACTTTGTTAAGATTGGATAAGCTAATATGCTTGCTAGGTTCGCGCCAAGTACTTGTTATTTACGTAGAATTAATGCAGGAATGCAGTAAAACGATTCCTGTTAAATAAACCAGTAGAAGTGTCTTTTTCATGATTATTCTTTTGAGTCCACCATTGCGGCTGTACATTGTACGATTATTAAACGACTTTATTCCCTTGAATAATCCGTAACAAAACAGCTATTGCCGCTATTACCAAAAGGATGTGAATGATTGCACCCAAGCTATAGACAAAAAAGCCAAGTGCCCATAAAATAACTAGAATTACTGCTATTGTATAAAGTAAGTTGCCCATTATTTTCTTTTTCTTTTTTTTATGATGAAATATCTAATTGTACTTATTAAATCTAGGTTTGCAACACATGTTTTTTTCTTTCAACACACAGAATCATATAGCTTATGTTTTGTTTCTATGTTACCTATCACCCTATGTTCCTGTGTGTTTATTTTTTTTTATGCTGCAAAGCAGAATGTGTTTAATTTATTAAAAACCATTTGTTGTCATTACTAACATGGTCCCAGGGGATTGAACCGTAGCATCGTCCTCAGCTGTTATAAATACTTTTACGGGTTTAGAGGCAGATACAGTTTCAAAAGAACCTTTAAGAGTATGCGATAAAAGGCTTGTCGAAGTTTTTACCTGTCCCACATTCTTTGTAGAGTTATCTTCCGACACTATCCAAACTACGTAACTCTGCCTAGCTGGTGTTAGCCTATTTGGTTCTGCTAAATCCTCAAGGCTCACATAGATGTTGTAGTTCTTATTGTGATCTTTTTTTACTTTTGTATAACCCCTTGCTGCCGGCACTACAGGCGATACCTGAAAGATTGCTTTTCTGGCACAAGACGAAAAGAAAACAATAGCAATAACTGCGATAGTTCCAAATAAAATAGTTTTTGCAAATGTAGATGGCTTAATAGCAACACATTCATCACCCCTCATTTCCTGTGTGTTGTTGTCTGTAGAAACACCGTCATTTGGCTCTTTTGTAACAGAATTTTTTGTAAATGTCATTGTAATAAATTTTATTTTGTAACTGATTTGTTACGATGTAAAGGTGGTTGGGTATGGCAGTATGAGTGTTATACAATTATGAGTAATTGTTGTATAATTCACATATTTTGGTATAAGGTTCGGTGTTTTTATGAATAAAATAAAAAGTGCAGCTCTGCCAGTAGGTAGTAGCTGCACTTTATTTATATGTTGGAATTAAAAATCAAAGTTGTTTAGTCAAGGACATAGATTAAGTCATTGGTTATTGTTTTTGTAAGATTAGAGTGCCATTATTTGAGTTTACAGAGCAATGGAAACAGTTGTACAAATTACTGACTTTAGGCTATAGCTGACGAATGACTTATATAGGGAATTGGACTCCGAAAGATATCTTGCATCCTCAAGAATTAAAGCTGGTATCGTTACCCGCAAACGGTTATTAACGCCGCATGGGGTTGAGCATAGCCACCTTATTTAAGTGGGTATATAAATCTGACAAAACCTTTTCCTTTGCAAACAGTTTTTAAAGATATTTTTAAATTTTAATAAGAAAGTAGGCTAAATAAGCTGTTTATTTCTTGTTTGCACAATAAAATGGGTTCTTTTGCAGTTAATTTAGTAATTTATTTTCATGAAGTTTAGCCCTAGCTTATTTATACTGATACAGGCGGCATTATTTTTTGGTGCTTGCACCCAACAGATTGATACCACGGGTACTAATTCTGGTGGAGGTACAACTAGTGGTGGTAGCGGAACAAGCGACCCCTCCAAAGCTTCGTACACCCCACCTAGTAATACCGGCGATTCTACAGGTGGTGGAAGTACTAGTACAGGTTCGGGTGGTTCTTCAGGTAAAGATACTTTAACGCTTACCGATACTGTATTAACACCTTGTCAGGCAACAAACATATCTGTTCAATTTATACTTACAGGAACAAAAATGCCCAAGAGTTATACTTGCGAATGGTATTTTGGCGATGGCAACCAAATACTTTCCGGGCCAGCTACCGTTATAAACCCTTATGTAAATGGGACTGGTACTTATACCGTAATTGCCAAGGTGGATACGGGTGGTGTTTCCATCGCTTCAATTTCCAAAACAATAACCCTTGCCGGTGCTAAGGGTACTCCAGTAGTAGCTTTTACGTCTACATGCCAAAACCCAACTGGTTCGGCCAATGTTTATGCTTTCAATAGTACCTCAACCACTAGTGCGGGAACAATTAAAAGTTATATCTGGGATTTTGGCGATGGACAGGGAAATACGAGTAACTATACTTATGTAACCCATACTTACACCGTTTATCCTTCCGCCCAAAGCTATGTAGCTACCCTTACCGCAACAGGAAGTTCTGGTTGTACTAGTTATAAATCAATCACGGTAAATATACCTGCTGGTAGTAGTGTTATATCAGGAACCTTTAGTGATACCTCTACCAGTCCATGTTCGCCTTCTATTGAGCAATTTTCTTTTGTCAGTAATGTGGTAAATCTTCCTCCAAATGTGGTGTATAATTGGGATTTTGGCGATGGAAGTAAATTAACGGGTAGTTCAGTTACTCATAGCTATTCCAATGCTGGCATTTATGTGGTTAAATTAACCGTCACTTCTCTTAGCACTGGTACTTTGATATATTCTACGCAAAACAATGTTACGGCTTACGGACAAAATGTTACGCCTCAGGCAAGTTTTACAGCAGTTAAGGGTTCTACATCTGGTTATGTAGTGAACTTCCAAAGTACTTCTACCGTACCAAATGGTTCCATTAGTAGCAATAGATGGCAATTTGGTGACCATACCTCTGCGCCTTTTTCATTTTTTCAGAAAACATATAACACGGCTGGCACTTATCAGGTAATTCTGACATCTACTTCAAATGCAAATTGCCCAAGTCAAATTGTTCAAAATATAACTGTACCGCTTCAATAAACTCAAATAAAGGATGCTATAAATATTTTTTATGAAACAAATTCTTTACGCTTTATTGATAATGACCCTTTTTGCATCTTGCTCTAAGCAGGTAGATACGGGTACTACAACAACACCAACTGATACTACAACGAAAAATACCACCCCACCGAACATTATGTTTTACAACGTGATGGATTATGGTAATGTGGGTGTTTATTTAAATAATGTGAGTGTGGCTAGCGGGGGTATTGCCAAATATTACCCTACTGGTTATAATGCTGGCATAGTGGGTACTAATCAAATAATGGTGGTGTTTAGCTCTGATACTGTCATAAACCAGAATGTTGATTTGTTGGCAGGAAAGAATTATTCATGTTTTGTTTATAGAGTAGGGTATAACTGGAAGATATCTATTGTAAAGGATGATTTGACAGCGCCAACAACGGGCAACTCAGAAGTAAGGGTGCTTGATTTTAGAACACAGGCATGGTTCAGTTACATTGGAGTAAACTTTTTTAGCCCAGGAAATTCCCCATTGATTTTTAATAACAGAAACTTTCTCGATCATGAAAGTTATAGTAGCTACCAAAGTTTCAACTCAATGACGTCAGGCACTTATACCATGACACTGTTTACCACAACAGCCAATTTGGCTACACAATCTGCAATACTCTCTTCAGGAAAGATTTATACTTTTGTATTAATGACTAATGCAAGTTCAACGGCGGCACAGGCTTTACTAAACATTCAGATAGAACAGTCGTCTAATAACTAATTACTACTTTTCAGAAAGAAAAGGTTCGAAATTAATCGAACCCTTTTTTTATATCTAGCGATTAATTCTCATATTAACCACTCATAATTCATATCTCCTAACTAATATCTGACCACTAAAAACTACCAAGTGATTTTCCTATTATCCCGACGCACTCTATCATTTGTTCCTTAGTTATTACAAGTGGAGGTGCAAACCTAATCTTATCACCATGGGTTGGTTTAGCTAATAAGCCATTATCCCTAAGTTTCAAACAAATATCCCAAGAAGCTTCTGGGTTTTCATGACCAATAACTACTGCGTTCAACAAGCCTTTACCGCGGATAGTTATTATCAAAGGGGAATTCAGCTTTGCCAATTCTTCCCTTAGAATAATGCCCATTGCTTCTGCATTTTCAGCCATCTTTTCATCTCTCAATACTTTTAGCGAAGCAATTGCCACTGCACAAGCCAATGGATTACCTCCATAAGTACTGCCGTGCTCGCCCGGTTTGATAGTTAGCATGATTTCATCATCAGCCAATATTGCTGCCACAGGCATAGTACCACCACTTAAAGCCTTGCCCAAAATCAATATATCTGGACGAACATTTTCATGGTCGCAAGCAAGCATTTTACCGGTACGGCAAAGTCCAGTCTGTATTTCATCGGCAATAAAGAGAACATTATATTCCGTACACAAAGCCCTTACTTTTTGCAAATAACCTTCGTCTGGTATTACCACGCCAGCTTCCCCTTGGATAGGTTCTACCATAAAAGCAGCCACATTTGGATCTTGCAAAGCTGCTTCCAAAGCAACAGTATCGTTGTAAGGAATGGTAGAAAATCCTGGCATGAATGGCCCGAAATCTTTATAACTACTAGGGTCGGTAGAGGAAGAGATAGCCGCCAACGTTCTACCCCAAAAGTTGCCATCAGCAAAAATCACCTTTGCTTTATTCTCAGGAACTCCTTTGTGTGTATAAGCCCAACGTCTTGCTAATTTAATAGCAGTTTCGCCTCCTTCAACACCCGTATTCATAGGTAAAACCTTGTCGTAGCCAAAATAAGAAGTTATCAACTCTTCATATTCTCCTAAAACATTATTGTGGAAGGCACGAGATGTAAGGGTTAGTTTCTTTGATTGATTAATCAATGCTTCAATGATTACTGGATGGCAATGCCCTTGGTTTACAGCCGAATAGCCACTAAGGAAATCGTAGTATTTCTTTCCATCAATGTCGGTTAAGTAAACCCCTTTTCCTTCGCTAAGCACTACAGGAAGTGGGTGGTAGTTGTGTGCACCAAATTTTTCTTCTAATTCAAGATAATAGTTGCCCCTGGCAGATAATATATCTGTTGTCATTTTTTTAAGTATTAATGTTATTATGAAAAACGATGAATCGGATAAAAGCTATTGGTACTATTTCCATAAGCTTGGAATAATATCCCAAGCCGAATAGAAATAAAATAGCCAGAGGTTATACTACCCCAAGGGATGGTCGAGAAAGTCTAAATTTTGACGAAGAAATTTCATTTATTCCGATTAGGGCTGCAAGATAATATTTTGATTTGGATTTGTTGGGTTTATGGATATTTTTGAAGGGAAGAATGCACTTTAGTCATTCAAAGAGCCTCTAAATGAACTATAAAACTTCTTTTAACTCGAAAATTAATCTTTTTTTGAATGAGTAGTCGAACTGAATAATAACTTTGAAACAATAATAACGTTAATTATGAAGAGAATTCTTTTGGCTTTGGTTACTACCATGACTGTTTATGTTGGTCTGGCAAATGATGGTTTTGTAAGCAATTGCAAGCTAAATAATGATACAGTTACTCTGCGAACCCTTATGCTAACCACGCCACCTATGCAAGAAATGGTTTTTAAAACTACCAAAGACACTACCCTCAAAATCTATTATAGCAAACCAGCGGGTGCAAAACCTGGCAAAAAATACCCCGCCATTATCTGGATACATGGTGGCGGCTGGACAAGCGGTACTGCGAGTACATTCTTTCCTCATGCAAAATATTTTTCACTTCGTAATGCAGTGGGTTTCAGCATAGAATATCGCCTGATAAAGTTTGGAGGTAATGGAATGTCAGAATGCTTGGAAGATTGCAAATCTGCCATCCGCTTTATTCGTGCTCATGCAAAAGAATTAAATATAGACCCGGACCAAATTATTGTGTTGGGAGATTCTGCTGGTGGGCATTTGGCTGGGGCTTTAGGAACAATCGATGGTTTCAACGACCCCGCTGATGATTTAAGTATCAGTGCCAGACCCAATGCAATGGTTTTGTACAATCCTTGCGTGGATATGACGGTTTATCCTTTGATGAAAAATGCAATTGCCAATCAAGTTCAAAATATTAAAACCCTTGACTCTGCTTCGATAAAACCTGAACAATGGGATTTAGCTCGTACCTTTTCACCTATCAATTATGTGAAATCTGGTCAGCCTCATTGCTTGATAATGCACGGGTTAAATGATAGGGTAATCCCTTGCGAGCAATCAGTTCGTTTTACGGATGCCATGAAAAAGGCTGGCAATGATTGTGAAGTTATATTGCTTCCCAATACTCGCCATGCTTTTGTAGTTCCAAACTATACCGCTACGGAAGAACAGGTAGTAAATGCCATTGCCGAAGGGGATAAATATTTAACAAAACTTGGATATTTGCATGGCGAACCAACGCTAAGGGTTTCTGATATACCTTCATGGTTACCGAAGAAGAAGTAAATCTCGAGGCGTAAGTAATAAGTAACAAGTAATGTGTATTAAGTGAAAATAGAAGAATCAATGAATTTTAAATTAACTAAAAGATTAGTAGTTGCAATAGTTTTGCTTTTATCATTTTACCATTCGAATGCCCAATCCTTCTCCGATTCACTTTTAAATTATGGGATGGAAGTAAAAATTCCCGCTGCCAAATACTACTGGGGTTGGTCGCAAGCAATATTCCTGAAAGCTGTTCATGAAAAATATTTAGGTGCATCCGAATCAGATAAAACAAAATACTTCAACTACATCAAGACTGCAATGGATGTAAACTATGACAAAGCAAATGGGCGTACCCCCAACGACATTGTTTCTGGTTTGGGTATAGCTTTTTTGGCGCAGCAAACAAAAGAAGAGAAATACAAACAAAAAGCTTTGTCCATTTATGCTGATTATTTACACATTATCAAGACAAAAAATGGTGGTGTATCGCACAGGGCAAATATTGCACAGCTATGGGATGATACGATTTATATGTTGGCGATGTACTTTTTTGAGATGTATAAACTAACGGGTGATACCAAATATTTGGATGATTTCATGCAGCAATACAATATCCACAAAGAGAAATTGGCTGACAAGAAAACTGGTTTTTGGGTGCACGGTTGGAATGCAGAAGACAGAGAATATGACGACTCTTGCTGTATGGTTGGTTGGGATAAAAACCCAGAGCGTAAGAACCACGAGTTTTGGGGAAGGGGCAATGGTTGGATAATGATGACTATTGCAGATGCACTAACTACCATCCCAAAGACATCACCTTATTGGCATGAATTGAAATTAGATTTAATTAAAATGACCTCAAACCTGCCCGCCCTCCAAAACAAGGAAACGGGACATTGGTATCAGTTACCTATCCATCCAAACGATTCACTAAACTATCAGGAAAGTAGTTGTACCGCCATGTTTGGCTATGCAATATTGCAGGGATTGAAACTACATATCCTTAGTCCGAAAATATTTACACCTGTTGTAAACAAAGCTTATTTAGGGTTAAGAAAGTATAGTATCAGAAAAGAAGGTAGTAAATATTTGGTGCCTACTAGAATTTGCATTGGTACGTGTATTGGCGACAGGGACTATTATTACCACCGTAAAATTGTAGAAGGTAATGACTTCGGTATAGGTGTCTTTAGCATGTTTGCTCAAGCTTATGAAACGGGTGTAGTTAATAATTAGGTTGCCTTTTATCAACAAAAAAGCTGTTACATCTCCTCCAAATTCTTCTTTTGCACTTTTGTATGGGTTAACGAAGGTTCCGTAAGGCTTTACGGAACCTTCGTTAATCTATACATTTCTTTCGTAAGAGCTTACAATGCTTCCGTAAGCGTGAACGAAACACTCGTAAGGCTTTACCAACCTTCCGTAAGGGCTTACGAACTAACCGTTCAGGCGAACGGAACATTCGTAAGCCTAAACAAATACCCTAAAAGAAGGTAAATTGGTTGTTTTAGAGTAAATATTTAATGGGGTAAATTGAATGAAACCTATATAGAGTATAGGTTTTTGGACTATATAGAATTAGTAATTATTTTTTTCTTATTCTGCTCCCAACTTTTTATTCCTCCACCAAATTTGGCATCTCTCTTCATTAATATTGAGTCGTAATAGCTTGCAGTTGTACTATCGCCCGAAGTAAAATACGCCTCACCCATAGTATCTATATAATTCAACTCGCCAGGCGAATAAAGATTGAGTATCTGCGCTAGCAAAGGAATTTGTATTACTAGATAATTTTTATTGTGAAGGCGAGGTAAGTGCCGATGTGCATAATTGGAGCATGGGGGCGTATGCAACTGATTATCTTGAAAAGACATGGATAACAAGTTATGGCGGTAGGAAAGGTAGCTATGATGCAGAGGGAAACCGTGCAATTGCCAATAATAAAAAGGGATTAATTTGGGATTATGCAAAAAGAGCAGGTGTTAGCTACAGAACCTATTGCGAGTTTGCAAGTGGTAGTAGTGCTAAGTTGCCAGTGTTGAAAAATCATTTTTGTCCCAATTATGCTGGGTTTGATTTAAGGGTTTTAGATACTGCAAGGGTTGGGCGATGGAAAAAAGATTTTGATGAGTTATATGCCAATAATGCTTTGCCACAACTAAATACCATTCGCTTAGGCAACGATCATACAGAAGGTTTAAGCCTAGGGCATCCCACACCTTTTGCGCATGTTGCAGATAATGATTTAGCAGTGGGGATGTTAGTAGACTACCTTAGTAAAAGCCCAATTTAGAAAGAAAGTGTAGTATTTGTTGTGGAAGACGATGCTCAAAATGGACCAGACCATATAGGTGCACATCGTACAAAGGCGTATGTAGCAGGAGGGTTTGTAAAGCTAAATCCAACGGATAAAGACGGTGATTAATAACTTCTTTCTGGGGGTATTAAACTTTTATATCACTTAAAAGTCTATCTTAGCGGTATTCCCAAAAAAGGTTGCATGCATTTAGACGATAAGGAACTACTTGATCTTTTTAGGAATTCATCTACAAAAGAGTCGGCTTTTACGGCTATCATCAATAAGTTTCAGGAAAGATTGTATTGGCATATTCGTAAAATGGTGATAAGCCATGACGATACCAATGATATGCTCCAGAATGTCTTTATAAAGGTTTGGAAGGGATTGGATAATTTTAGGGAGGATAGCCAATTGTACACTTGGTTATACAGAATAGCGACTAATGAATGCCTAACCTTTCTCGAACAGAAGAAAAGAAAAGTAACGGTAAGTTTTGAGAATGATGAGAATGGGTTGAGCAATACGATAAAGGCTGATAAGAATTTCGATGCAAACAAACTTGAATGGAAGTTACAGTTAGCTATTCAAACATTACCAGAGAGACAGAGGTTGGTATTTAATTTGAGATATTACGATGCGATGCCGTATGGAAAAATGAGCAAAATTTTAGAAACTAGTGAGGGTGCTTTGAAAGCAAGTTACCACCACGCAGCAAAAAAGATTGAGCAATATATTTTGAATGGTTAAACAATTGGGCTTCTGCAAAGTCATTATAATGGAAATGAAACACAATAAAGAAATATTACAAGAGCTTACAGAAGCAACGTTGTTGTCTAAGGACATCAAGTTGCCCTATGAAGTTACGACTGATTATTTCGATAACTTGCCACCAATTTTAGTAAAGAATATTTCTAATGGTAAAACCAATTCGATTGGAAACATTGGGTTTGCTGATTATTCAGTCCCTGATGGTTACTTTGAAGGGTTATCAAATGTTATACTTGCTTCTGCTGCAAATAAAGTGATTGGCGAGGAGTTAAATACTACCGCACTTATTTTTAATGCGATTTCTAAGGAAGTTCCTTACCAAGCCCCTGAAGGATACTTTGAAAAGTTACAAGTGGTTATACCTGATTTAAACAGTAAGGTTCCCACTAAAGTAACATCCATTTCAAGCTTTAGATATTGGGCACAAATTGGAGTAGCTGCTTCCTTAGTTGGTGTTATGATATTGTGTACGACTATTTTTTCAAATAAGGAAACAAAAAGTCCTACAACCTATCTTTCTTATAAAAGTGTTGATATAAAAGGGGATTTGGATAAAGTTTCTGATGCTGAATTGGTAAAGTATTTAAATAACGACAATGTTACCGCAAACCCAGATTTGATAATTTTAGATGACGGAGAGCTTCCTAATGTAGTTGAACAAAAGATACAAACTGTTTCCGATGATGATTTAAAGCAATATTTGCGACAAGCAAGTGTTTCCAAGAATTTAAAGAAAGGAATCTAGTCCTTAGCAACTTAAGAAACATGAGAATAAGTAGACTTATTATATTAATCTTTTCATTCGCAATCAATTTGCTTGAAGCGCAGAACAATCCTACTTCAAAGCAAACCTCAATTCAAACCTTAAAAGTAGCATTCATAACTAAAGATCTTTATTTAACTACGGAAGAAGCTCAAAAGTTTTGGCCTGTTTACGATGCGTATATTGAAGAGCTTAAGAAAGTAAAAAAAGATATTAAGGATGATGTCTTAGCTGGGGAAGAGAAATCCCTTGTAGTAAAAAAGAAATATAATAGTGAATTTAAGAAGATACTCTCCTCCGAAGATAGAGCTAAGAAAGTCTTTCTCGCAGACAGAGATTTTGCTATTTTTATAAAGAAAGAATTGCAAGACCGTCAGCGTATGCGCGCCCTTCGCTTTGGTGATGTAGATAAAAACAACAGGCCTATTAGCCCCCAAACTGATTATTAATCCGTTTAAAAAGCCTACTTGCCACCTTTTAACAAAACCTTGTGGAGCGGTTCTGCGCAATTCCCTTTATCTGATTATCTTTATTTTCAATTAATAAAATAAATATTATGGAAGGAAGAAAATATCGTGTGCTTTTATGTGAGGATGATACCAATTTAGGGATGGTATTAAAGAATTATTTAGAGTTGAACGACTACGAAGTTGTTTTAGAACGTGATGGAAGACTAGGCTTTGCTGCCTTCCAAAGGGAGAAGTTTGACATTTGCTTATTAGATGTAATGATGCCTCATGTAGATGGTTTTGCTTTAGCAGAAGGTATTAGGGATATTGACCCGGATGTGCCTTTATTCTTTTTGAGCGCAAAGACTATGAAGGATGACATCATCAACGGCTACAAACTTGGTGCTGATGATTATATCACTAAGCCGTTTGATAGTGATGTATTACTATTAAAAATTAAGGCTATCCTTAAGCGTAATGAAGAAGAAATTCGTATCAGCGAGAGTGCAGTATTTGATATGGGGGCCTACCATTTCAATCCTAGATTAAGGGAATTAATTATTAATGGTAGAACACAAATCCTATCTCCAAAAGAAAATGATTTGCTTAAGATGCTTGCAGAACACAAGAACGACTTATTATCTCGCGAAAAAGCTTTGAAGCGCATTTGGGGTAGCGATACATATTTTAATGGTCGTAGTATGGATGTGTACATAGCTAAACTACGTAAATACTTACGTGAGGATGATAATATCGAAATAGTAAACATTCATGGCAATGGATTTAGGTTAGTAGCACCTTAATCAAACTTCAACGTAAGTACATAATAAAAACGGCTGTCTCAAATTAATGAAACAGCCGTTTTTAATTTTATAACCTATTTGTTAGTTATTCATTTTCATCGAAAGACATGATTTCTCTTGTAGCAGCTAGCAAATCGTATTCTTCTTTGCTACCTACTATGATATTATCAAACTCACGCATACCAGTACCCGCTGGGATAAGGTGACCAGTAATTACGTTTTCTTTCAATCCAAGCATATAATCGGCCTTACCTTGTATAGCGGCAGTGCTTAATACCTTAGTTGTTTCTTGGAATGAAGCGGCCGAAATCCAGCTTTGAACACCCAAAGAAGCCTTAGTAATACCTAACAATACTGGTTGTGCAGTAGCTGGACGAGCGTCGCATACTTCCACCAATTTTTTGTCAGACCTTCTCAAGATAGAATTTTCTTCTCTTAACTCACGAACAGTCACTATTTGACCAGACCTAAACTTAGTGCTTTCTCCAGGAATAGTTACCACTTTCTTGTCGAAGATGCGGTCGTTTTCATCGATAAAGTCGAATTTGTCTTCCAAATCTTCTTCTAAGAACTTAGTATCACCAGCATCAACGATTTCAACCTTCTTCATCATCTGACGAACGATTACTTCGATGTGCTTATCATTGATTCTTACACCTTGTAAACGATAAACTTCCTGTATTTCATTTACCACATACTCTTGTACTGCAAATGGTCCTCTAATGTTCAAAATGTCGGTTGGAGCAATTTGTCCATCAGACAACGGTGCGCCAGCTTTAACGAAGTCAGCGTCTTGTACCAAGATTTGACGAGACAATGGCACCAAGTATTTCTTAATAACACCATCCTTGCTTTCTACAGAAATCTCACGGTTACCACGCTTAATATTACCAAAAGTAACCACCCCATCAATTTCGCAAACAATGGCAGGATTACCTGGATTTCTTGCTTCAAACAATTCAGTTACACGTGGAAGACCACCCGTGATATCACGAAGCTTACCAAGAACACGTGGTATTTTAACCAATATCTGACCAGCTTTTACTTCCTCACCTTCTTCGATAGCGATGTGGCTACCTACTGGTAAGTTGTAATGCTTAGAATCTTTACCATCAACGATGATGGTAGGGATCTTAGTTTTATCTTTTGTTTCTATAACTACTTTCTCACGGTGACCAGTTTGTTCGTCACTTTCCTCACGGAAAGTAATACCATCTAGTACAGCATCGAATCGGATAGTACCCGCTTGTTCAGCAACAATTACGTTGTTGAACGGATCCCAAGTACAAATCACTTCACCCTTGGTTATCTTAGTACCATCTTTTATTTGCAGAGTAGAACCGTAAGGAACGTTGTTGGTAATTAATAAACGATCGTTCTTAACATCCATAATCCTTACCTCACCTGTACGACCGATTACAACCTGAACTTTATTTCCTTCATTGTTGATAGCAGTAACAGTACGTAAACCATCAAACTGAACTGTACCATCGAACTTAGCATTCAATGAACTTTCGATAGATGCACTACCCGCAACACCACCTACGTGGAAGGTACGAAGTGTTAACTGTGTACCAGGCTCACCGATAGATTGTGCAGCGATGATACCAACTGCATCACCACGTTGTGCTAAATAACCTGTTGCCAAGTTTTTACCATAACATCTAACGCACACCCCTCTCTTCGCTTCACAAGTTAATACAGAACGTATTTCCACTGATTCTATACCTGCTTCTTCAATTGCAACGGCTGTATCGTGAGAAATTTCTACACCAGCATAGCAAATGATTTCTCCACTCAAAGGATCAAGTACGTCGTGTAATGAAGTACGACCTTCGATTCTGTCAGAAATATTTTCAATTACATCTTCATTATCTTTCAAAGCAGTGATTGCAATACCACGAAGTGTACCACAATCATCTTCTGCAATAACCACATCTTGCGCAACGTCAACCAAACGACGAGTTAGATAACCCGCATCCGCTGTTTTTAATGCCGTATCCGCCAAACCTTTTCTAGCACCGTGCGTAGAAATAAAGTAATCCAATACGTTCAATCCACTCTTAAAGTTGGAAAGGATTGGGTTTTCAATTACCTCACTACCACTACTACCACTTTTACGAGGTTTAGCCATCAATCCACGAATACCCACCAACTGCTTAACCTGAGTTTTACTGCCACGAGCACCACTATCCAACATCATGAACACAGAGTTAAACCCTTGTTTATCAGCAGCCATTTCACGGATAAGGGTTTCAGTAATACGCATATCCACACGACCCCAAATGTCAATTACCTGATTGTAACGTTCATTATTGGTGATAAGACCCATATTGTAGCTTTCCCAAACCTCTTCTACTTCAACTTTCGCATTTTCAAGTAGTTCTTGTTTGATTTCAGGAACAATCAAATCATTAACACTGAAACTCAAACCACCACGGAACGCCATACGGAATCCAAGGGTTTTAATTTCATCCAAGAATTTAGCCGTTGTAGGAACGTTGGTAATCTTGATGATGTTACCAATGATTTCCCTCAAGCTTTTCTTAGTTAATAATTGGTTGATGTAACCAACTTCCGCAGGAACGAACTGATTGAACAATACGCGACCAACGGTAGTATCTACTATTTTCTTAACCAATTCGCCTTTTTCACGAATCTTGGTTCTTACCTTAATGTTTGCATGTAAGTCAATTGCACCTTCATTGTAGGCAATCAATACTTCCTCAATGCTATAGAAGGTTTTACCTTGTCCCTTAATGGTATGTTCAGGTGTAGTAACCTGTCCTTTGGTAATATAATACAAGCCCAATACCATGTCCTGAGAAGGAAGAGTAATAGGTGTACCATTTTGAGGGTTTAATATGTTGTGGGAAGACAACATCAATAATTGAGCTTCCAAAATAGAGGCATTGCTCAAAGGAACGTGTACCGCCATCTGATCACCATCGAAATCCGCATTGAAAGATGCAGTAACCAATGGGTGCAACTGTATTGCTTTTCCTTCAACCAACTTAGGTTGGAAAGACTGAATAGACAACCTGTGTAACGTAGGAGCACGGTTAAGCATTACAGGGTGACCCTTTAATATATTTTCTAAGATATCCCAAATAACAGCTTCTTTTTTATCAACCAATTTCTTGGCAGACTTCACCGTTTTTACGATACCTCTTTCTATTAATTTCCTGATAACAAATGGCTTGAATAATTCAGCAGCCATATCTTTAGGGATACCACACTCGTGCATTTTTAAATCAGGACCTACCACGATAACCGAACGACCAGAATAATCGACACGTTTACCTAACAAGTTCTGGCGGAAACGACCTTGCTTACATTTCAATACGTCACTCAAAGATTTCAACGCACGACCACCTTCTGCCTTAACAGCGTTAGACTTGCGTGAGTTATCAAACAAACTATCAATTGCTTCCTGAAGCATACGTTTTTCATTACGTAGGATTACTTCTGGAGCTTTAATTTCCAACAAACGTTTCAAACGGTTATTACGAATAATAACACGACGATATAAATCATTCAAATCAGAAGAAGCAAAACGACCACCATCCAAAGGAACTAACGGACGCAATTCTGGCGGAATAACTGGTACATATTGCATTACCATCCATTCTGGGCGGTTAGTAATACGGTCTGTGCTTTCGCGGAAACCTTCTACCACGCTCAAACGTTTTAAGGCATCTGCCTTACGTTGTTGTGAGGTTTCGTTAGCAGCAGCATTACGCAATGAGAAGCTAAGTTCATCCAAATCTAATCTTTCCAACAAACCTTGTACAGCTTCTGCCCCCATCTTAGCAATGAACTTTTGAGGATCATCATCAGATAAAAACTGATTGTCTTTTGGTAAAGTATCTAATAAGTCTAGGTATTCCTCTTCTGCCAACAAATCGCCGGGAGCAAGGTTTTCTTTGATACCACCTTGGATAACTACATATCTCTCGTAATAAACAATGCTTTCTAATTTCTTAGAACTCATTCCCAAAAGGTAGCCTATCTTATTGGGAAGACTCTTAAAGTACCAGATATGTACTACAGGAACCACCAATTTGATGTGTCCCAAACGTTCACGGCGCACTTTCTTTTCAGTTACTTCTACACCACAACGATCGCAGACGATACCCTTATAACGGATGCGTTTATATTTTCCGCATGCACACTCATAGTCTTTTACTGGACCAAAAATCCTTTCACAGAACAAACCATCACGTTCAGGTTTGTATGTTCTGTAGTTGATTGTTTCTGGTTTCAATACCTCGCCAAAGCTTCTTTCTAAGATGCTGTCGGGTGAAGCCAGACTAATGGTGATTTGTGAGAAATTTGATTTGGGACGATTGTCTCTTTTGATAGCCATATCTAAATTTGCAATTTTTGCTGAGTTGTATCAATGGTTAAATTTGTATTTAACCCACCTACCCTAAAATGAATAGGTCGGCGAAGGTAAGGGATGCTTTTTAATTATGAAAAGTAAATTTTGCAAATTGGGGATAATACCTTATTTGTTAACTAAATTTATCAGAATTAGCAAAGAAAAGTAGGGGATGAATTCTAATAAATTAGCAATTTTTAATTTATCGAGCATTTTTGGAACTATTGAGAGCGGTTATTAAAATGTTATCAATCTATTTAATCCTTTTTCTTTTTAAGATAGTTGTAAACTGTTCACCGCTCTTGTCATCCCTAAAAATAGTTTCTGGTTCGGTATTTAAAATTCTTCTTATGCCAGAACCAATCCCAGTATAGGGTAACATTTTAGTTGCATAAGATACAATAACTGGATTCCTCACTACCGAATTGCCATTAATGATGTTTTCTACATTCAAATGATTTGGCAAACTGCCAGGGCTAATAACTTCTATTATATCTTTAAAAATAAGTACCCTGATGACAGCATTCTTGCTGTAGTCACGGTGTAACAAAGCATTCACAACAACTTCCTCTAAAGCTTTTTCATCTATTTCTAATAAAGGGGGGCTATTAAAAGAAGTACCACTTTGTATGCGATGTAAATTATTTTTTAAAAAGCTCATTGCAGCCGTGAACTGTTCAGAAATATTACCCGTACAATCACGTTTGTCAATATAAACATCATCTCCAATATCATTCCCTGCATAAGCAACAGCACGTATCATGCAATATGGCTTTACAACTTCTACATTATTCCCAAAAAGTAATAATCCGCCCAACGTAAGTTTGCCTTCGCTAGAAAGGTTCATATTGGTCAAAATTTGTTCTAACGATAGACCAGTAGTAGAAATTTCTCGTTCAAAAAACTTTTCAAAAAATGTATAGAACTTAGGCAAATCAATGTCTTTAGGAGAAGCAGATGTTAAGGTCTCATCTAAATTTATCTGACCACTTTCCTGAAACAAGCGCAATAATTCTTGTGGGGATGCTTTTCGTTTATCACTACCGCTTTTTACATAATAAAACCCTTCGCTAGTACAATATGGTTTTGATGGGCCGGCTGGTACATGAATTAAAAGTACCGTTTTCTCTTCTACCTTAATTGATTGTGTTATTGGATAAATAGATGGACGTACTAATTCATTTGCTGCCGAACCCACCCATTGGTTTAATCGTTTTAAGTCTTCTGTATCTAAACCTACAATTTTATTGTCATCATTAACTCCCACATAAATAATCCCTCCATTGCTATTGCTAAAAGCACACATTTCATCAGCAAGCTTTGGGGCTTTATCAAAACGCTCCTTAAACTGGCGTGACGAATCTTCACCCAAACTAATCTCCTCTATTATTTCTATTACTGTTTTCACGGGCTAAAAATAAGCTGAATGATTAACTAAATAAATGAAGGGTTTTTATAAAGTCTGGTATGTTGTGCAATTGTACATGGCTTGCTAACTCCTTTACTCCATGAATCATTGCTTTTAATGCTTCACCACCGTCTTTCAACTCTTTTAATTGTTTCGCACCAGCACTTACTACTTCCAACGCATTTTTTAATTTCCTGCCCCAACCCTTTGCTTTAACATCGCTGCTAGTTTTTGCTTGCTTGGCATCCTCTGCAAATTGAACGAGCATTTCCAATGCATCAGTCAAGGGTTTATTTTCTTTATCTAATTCCC
>JANYEX010000017.1 GCA_025359725.1 Chitinophagaceae bacterium
TTTCGCTACGTTCCTCAATGCAAGTGTAGGTTGCTTAAAATCGGTTCGTGTCTCACGAACCGAGGCTGAGAAATAGAAGTTAGATAAAATTAATTTTCGGATTTAAAGATAATAGTTCAACGCATCTTGAAGTATAGATAAAAAGGTGTATACCCAAACACACTAAAAGTGCAGCAACCGCCTGTGTGTGATTGCTGCACTTTTGGTTTAAATCTTCTCTAATAATTTATTTCCACTGTAAAACCAAAGAAAAGAATACTTCGTATATAAAGCGGGCTGCCAAAAACTACCCATTAATTTAACCTAAAAATTTTACTACAGATGAAAAAGAATCAACTTTACTTGTTGAGCATTACGCTTTTTATTGTTGCCATTACAGGCATCGTTTACAACTATCAACGTAAACAAAAGGAAAAGGAAAACACCATTTATGCCTTGCTGGACAGAAAAGGTGCTGCCGCCAATAGCAAAGAATGGCTGGACGTAAAAAAGAAATATGACGACTTGGTTAAAGCTGTAAAAGCAGACCCAACCGATACAAAATCTTCATTGAAACTAGCCGCATTATTTATTCAAGAAGCACGCGAAACTGGCAACTATGTCTATTATGATATGGCTGCGATGCGTCAATTGAACGGTGTATTGAAACAAGAACCTACCAACTTTAATGGATTGATATTTAAATCGCTGGTGCAAATGTCTCAGCACCATTTTGCCGATGGATTGGTTACGGCACACAAAGCCCAAGAAGTAAATCCTTACAATGCTTACACGTATGGGTTATTGGTTGATGGCAATGTAGAAATGGGGCAATATGATACCGCAGTTGTGTATGCGGACAAGATGGTTAGTGTTCGTCCAGACCTTACTTCTTACTCTAGGGTTTCTTATTTGAGGGAGATATTTGGAGATTATACAGGTTCTATCAAGGCTATGAAAATGGCAGTGGAAACTGGTGGTGCCGGTGACGAACACACCGAATGGACAAGGGTGCAATTGGGTGCTTTGTACGAAAAGATAGGCAACTATAAAGAGGCTGATACCCTTTATAACTTCTCGCTTGCTTTACGTCCAGATTATCCTTCGGCATTGGCAGGAGAAGCTAGGGTAGCAGCGGCCAGTGGTGATTACAAAAAGGCAATTGCCTTGTATGAAAAAGCAGATTCTTTAATAAGTGACAACTCTATGAAGGAAGAATTGGTAGAGTTATATCGCAAGATGGGTGATACAAAAAAGGCGGATGAAGAGGCGAATGAAGTAATTACAGACTTGAGTAAAGATGCACAGGCGGGCATTAATGATGAGAACATTGGTCACTATGCTGATAAGGAATTAGCTTATGCTTACTTGAAAGTTGGCAATACCGATAAGGCATTAGAACATGCCATTTTAGAATACAATCGCCGTCCAGATAACATTGATGTAAATGAAGCAGTGGCTTGGGTTTATTACAATAAAGGCGATTATGCAAGTGCATTGCCCTACATAAAAGCAGCAATGAAAACACATTCTAAGAACCCAACATTGCTTAGCCGTGCAGGATTGATTTACTATAAATCGGGCGATAAAGCAACCGCCAAAACACTGATTCAGCAAGCCAACAGCAGCAATGCCTACATAGGTTATGCTTTGAAAATAGAAACTGATGCAGCACTGAAGATGATTTAATGATTAGTGGTTAACGTTTAGTGATCAATCAAAAATAACAAACTAATTATTATGCGATCATTTATCAGCAAGAGGTCTGGAACTTCTTTAGGCAGGACGGGGTTGGAGTGTAAAATATTGCTCGGGCTTGTACTACTGTTTTTATTCCAGGCGAGCAGTATCTACGCCCATACCATCAACTATACATTAGAAAAAGCACCCCCAGGTAATGTGGTATGGTTCTACCTAAAATTGGGGTTCACACACATTCTTCCTCTGGGTTTCGATCATATATTGTTTGTTGTTGGGTTGTGTATGCTGAGTACAAAAATAAAGGTAATCCTATGGCAGGCAACAGCTTTTACGGTCGCTCACTCTATTACTTTGGCATTGAGTATGAAAAGTATCATCGTTGCACCAAGTGCAGTTGTAGAACCCATCATTGCGCTGTCTATTTTATTCGTAGCAATAGAAAACTTGATGTTAACAGAGCTTAAACCGTGGCGGATTCTAATTGTATTTCTCTTTGGATTGATACACGGGATGGGTTTTGCAAGTGCGCTGAATGAAATAGGATTACCAAGAAACAAGTTCGGACTTTCTATTCTATCATTCAACCTAGGTGTCGAACTAGGACAGGTAACAGTCATATCCACAGTATTCCTTTTGGTAGTAATCCCCTTAGGTAAGCAACCATATTACAGAAAAAGGGTAGTGTTCCCTATTTCTATTGTCATTGGACTAGTGGCTTTGTTTTGGACAGTGCAAAGGGTATTTTTTACTGGTTAATGTAAATCCAACTGCCTAAGTTGAACGTACGTTAATTACTAATTCACCGAAAAAGTATTTATACCAACTTGAAATCTACAACTGCATATTATATTTTGTTGCTTTACGTAACAGTATTACTACGGCCACTTTTGCCCATAGCAAACGATTGGTGGCAGCACGAGTTCAATAATATAGAACACCTAGCTTGCGTTCATGCGGTTTATGGAAATAACCACTTACAAAAAGAATTGGCTGACTATACCAATAAAAGCAAAAGCCAAACAGGGATAAAAACCAAAGCAGATGTCTCTTTTCATATTCCAGCTTATTCTTCTTTTAAATGTGTACCTATTACTATCAATACTTGTAAAAAGTATTTAGGTTTTTATATATTTCAACTTCCAATATCCATACTTTCAAACCTAGCGCCACCTCCCAAGTTTTAGTAATAAATAGTATTTCTTCCATAGCTGTATGGAATCCGCTTATGTAAGTTTGCGCTTACACAAAAGTAGGCATTGTATTTTTCAATGCCCAATACAACAATTATTTATTACACAAACTTACCATCATGTACAAGATTACATTCTTAATATCTTTTTTTCTATTGTCATTACACGTGTTTTCCCAAACAACAATCACGGGGAAAATTACAGACAAAAACACCAACGAATCCATCGAAGCAGCTATAGTTAAGGATTTAAAAACAAATAAGAATACCCTTACAAATAAAAATGGGGAGTTCAGTTTGAGTAATACCATGCCAAGCGATACTATAAAAATTTCTTTTATTGGCTATAAGCCTAAGTATGTAGTTTCCAATGACACTGCAAAACCTATGTCAATTTCGATAGAAAGAGGTGGGGTTAATTTGAAGGAAGTAGTGATTACTTCACATTCCAATAATCTTACAACTACCAAAACACTTTCCCTGATAGACTTGGACAAAAGACCCGTGAAATCTGCACAAGATCTATTAAGGCTTGTTCCTGGGTTGTTCATTGCCCAACACCAAGGCGGTGGCAAGGCTGAGCAAATATTCTTACGTGGCTTTGATGCTGACCATGGTAGCGATGTGAGTGTTTCCGTTGATGGGTTACCAGTTAATATGGTTTCTCATGCACATGGACAAGGCTATGCTGATTTACACTTTCTTATCCCCGAAACTGTTGCAGGATACGACTTTGGCAAGGGTGCCTATTATGCAAGCAAAGGTGATTTATGCACTGCTGGATATGTTGCCTACAATACTATCAACCAGTTGGATAAGAGCATGGTAAAGCTAGAGGGCGGGCAATTTAATACTGGACGTTTGATGGGGATGTTTAATTTATTAAATGATAAAGCAAAAGAAAGGGGGCAAAGTGCCTACATAGCTGGAGAGACTTTGTACTCTGATGGTGGTCCTTTTCAATTACCCGAACATTTTAAAAGGGATAATCTTTTTGGCAAATTCAATACGAACCTAGGGGCAAACAATAGGTTGACCATCACCCTTTCTACCCTTTATTCCAAGTGGCAGTCAGCTGGCGAATTACCCAATAGGGCTTTAAAAGAAGGTTATATTAGCAGCCGTTTTGGGGTATTGGATAGTGCACAAGGTGGTTACACAACAAGGACAAATGCGAATATAAAACTGGTATCCACCCTCAATAAAAATACGATATGGGAGAACCAAGCCTTTTATTCTCACTATTATTTTAACCTGATTACCAATTTTACTTTTCACTATTACTATCCCACTGCTGGCGATGAATTTGGGCAACACGAGAATAGGGATATGGCGGGATATAAAAGCACAATCACTCACAAAAAAGAATGGGGTAACACCATCCTTACATCCTCATTTAGCGTTGGCGGAAAGTACGACCATACCCATCCCAGCTGGCTAGCACATACGTACAATGGTAGTATCATTAACCTTTTACAATTAGGTAAAGTGAGAGAAGCCAATGCAAATATGTATTTTGAGGAAACACTAGAAAGGGGTAAATGGCTCTTTAATGCAGGTGCTAGACTGGATTATTTCAATTTTAATTATCAGGACCTAGCACCCGCTTCGGATAGTGATGCCAATATTTTTTCAGGACAAAAGACAACACAAAATAAGGAAATTATTTGCCCTAAGTTAAATGTGCAATACACATTCAACCCCCAGTTGCAATTGTATGTGAAAGCTGGCAAAGGTTTCCACTCTAATGATGCTCGGGTGGTTATTGCCAATGAGGGTTTTCAAATTTTACCCCCTGCTTATGGGTTAGACTTGGGTATTAACTGGAAACCAGCCCCACGTTTGTTTATCAATACTGCTCTTTGGTATCTGTATTTGAAGCAAGAATTTACTTTTGGCCAGGATTTATCTGCACAAGGTGCGCAGGGGCAAGCCGTTCAGCCTGGTGGTAGAACAGTAAGAAAAGGGATTGACCTATCGGTACGCTACCAAATTAATGATTGGTTGTTTGGGGATTTGAACGCTGATTTGGCAGATCCTAAATGTATTGATAGTGCCAAAGGGCATAATTACCTCGCTCTGGCACCAACATTTACAAGTACTGCGGGGCTATTCTTTAATTTTAAAAGTGGATGGAACGGAGGACTTAGTTATCGCTATCTACACGATAGGGCTGCAAATACCGATTACAGTTTAACTGCTTTGGGGTATTTTGTGACCGATGCTTCAGTGAACTATACAAAGAAGAATTACCAGATTGGGTTGAGTATTCAGAACCTTTTTAGTACCGTTTGGAACGAGTCCCAATTTGAATATACTTCTCAACTTAAAAACGAAAAAGCCCCTGTTGATGAAGTGAGTTATACCCCCGGTGCACCCTTCTTTGCAAAGGCAATGGTAACGGTATTTTTCTAAAGTAATTTCTTTTTATTCTGGAATCATTAGTAATGGAAATCGCAAGTGTAGGTCAATTAATATTTGTGATTTCTGTTTTAAATGTCTCATTCAATCCGATGCAGCACTTTTAGAAATATGAGTTACGAGTTCACACAATACTCATCACTGATAACTCATCACTCAAAACTACAACGACTTACTCCGAACCTCCAAACGCTTGTCAATCTTGCCATTAAAATCTATTGCGTACATTTTTTAAAGGTAAGAAGAAAAATGTGTGTACACGGTAGCTAAAGAGAGACATGGAGGATGGGTAGGGCTGATATTAGCCACAAATCAATCCCACATTATCTTCTTATTGTCGCCCTTTAGGGGATAGGGGCAAAAATTTCCATCCATTTGATCCATTTTTCATTTGGACTCATCACTTTGAAATTTATTGGACACATTTGAAAATCTCGCTTCATACTTTTCATTTGGACTCACACATTTGAACCTTTTGAAAATTAATTGAACCTTTTGCCACATACCCGTCATTTGGGTTTAGGCATTTGAACCTTTTGGCAAAACAATTCAGCTTATGGTCGGTCTTTTTCATTTGACCCCACCTTTTTGAACCTTTGGGTAATAATATTTGGATTATTGCGAAAATTTTGACAAGTGAGGCAATTTATCCCAAAGGGGGGCAATCCGTTTTGCAGACTGGATTTAAATGAACATCCCGAAAAATAAACTAGCAACGTTGCTAATAATTTATTGCCCATCTTTTGTGGGTGGGTGCAAAAAATAGGATTCAGGTGCAGAAAAAAATAGTTACTTTCTTCCCCAAAAACAAACAACCTTATACATACAGTAGTATGCGACTAAATATTACATCCCTCAAGGCAATAATGCGGGCTATAAGATTTTAAAATTTATGCCGCTAAAAATTTCAACGTCCAACTATTTCAAGCAAAAGCTCAATTATCTAGCCATTTTCAGGGTTATTTTTTTATTCGTAGAATCTATTTTGAAAATATTTTTTCTGATGATAACCAATAAGTCACTTTCAGGGTATTGGTCAATACACACAAATAAATTGAAATAATATTATCCCAACCAAAGCATAGTAAAATTGACTGATGATAATAATACCTAATAGGGTCGATAAATAGATATTCAAGTAATAATTATTTTGTTCTGATGGCAACCACAGGATCCATCTTGGCAGCAATAGAGGCAGGTATAATGCCAGATAATATTCCCAATATTACACATATACTCAGTGCGAGCGTAACAATACTTGGTGCTATAAAGATAGGGAAAGGCAGTATGCCACTGAGTACTAATGCCAGTATCCACACAAAGAATAAACCTACTAGCCCACCTATGATACATAAAAAAGCACTCTCTATTAAAAACTCTGTTAGTATAGTGCTACTCCTAGCGCCAATGGCTTTCTTTAATCCAATCTGACTTGTTCTTTCTTTAACCGTTACAAACATGATATTGGCTACACCAAAAGCACCTACTATCAAACTAAGCCCTGCAATAGCCCATCCACCTAGATTAATTTGAGTAAATAAAGTATTCAGCTTGTCGGCAAAAGAACTAATATCGTTCAGGCTAAAGTTATCATCTTGCCTAGGGCTCAACCTTCTTATTTGTCGTACAACACCCTTTAGTTCATCTTGCAATGCCTTGGTGGCCACTCCATCTTTACCTTGAATCAATATAGCAGGGTTAGATTTATCTGGGTTATATAAGCTTGCAAAATAATTAAACGGGGAAATAAGGGCATTGTCAAAGTCGAATACGTTGGCAAACGATTGTCCCTGCTTTTTGATAACACCTGTAATAACAAGCTTCCTTCCTTTGAAGGTAAGCTCCTTCCCTACTGCATATTTTGCACCGCCATAAAGCTTTGTGGCTATGGCATCACCAATAACAATGGATGGTGTGCCTCTGGTAAACTCACCATCAGAAAGATAGCGACCTGTTTGTGTTTCTAGCGATTGTATCTTACTAAAATCGTCTGTGGTACCAAAGAAATTTATGTTTGATAGAATATTATCGCCATAGCTAGCATTACCGTTCTGGCTACAGAAAAAGGCTATATTACCCGTTAGTTGTGATTTTTCTTTTATAAGATGTAATTCCGTAATCTTAGGTTCTGGCCTGCTTATGTACTTCCACCAAGGATAGTTTTCGCCACCGCCATATTCCCATTTATCCAAGTAGATACTATTGCTACCCACCTGTTTTATATCCCCCTGAACCTTTCTTTTCAGGCTATCCACTGTAGCCAATACACCTATTATACAGAATATGCCAAACGTTACCCCCAGCAACGACAAAAATGTACGTAGCGTGTTGGCTTTAAGTTCGCTAAGGGCAAGCTTAAAGCTGTTCCACAATATGGTGAGTAGTTTTATCATAGAGTAAAAGTAAGGAATGCTTTTGTTTGAAGTATGATTAATGGTAAAACTTATAAAGAAAGTGGCTCTGAACTTACTATAAGTATTGTATAGCCCTCTGGTTACATATATTTGCCACCGATAATAATCGGTAAACAACATGAAAAAACAGTCAAAGAGTTTCTTTATTACACTAGCATCCATTACGCTTCTTATCGGTTGCGCTACTAACACCTTAACCCATAGAAGTGAATTGAGTCTTGTTTCCGACGAAGAAATGATGACTACTGCTGCTAGCCAATACAAACAATTTCTTAGTACAAACAAAGTTGTTAGCAATAATAGTGGCAGTAAAGATGCTGCTATGGTTGGCAAGGTTAGTAATAAGATTATTGCCGCCGTTAAACAATATTATGCTGATTTAGGAAGATCGAGCGAGTTAGATGGATATGCTTGGGAAGTAAATACTGTAGTTAGCAACGAGGCAAATGCATGGTGTATGCCCGGCGGAAAGATAGTTGTTTATACAGGTCTGTTACCCATCACACAGAACGAGGCTTCGTTGGCAGTGGTTATTGGGCACGAGGTAACCCATGCTTTGGCAAAACACGGAAAGGAACGTATGAGCCAAGGATTGATACAACAATTCGGCGGTCAGGTTCTTACTGCTGCTTTGGCGAATAAACCCACCGAAACACAGCAGTTATTTGGCACTGCTTTTGGGTTGGGCACACAGTATGGTATCATGTTACCTTTCAGTCGTAAGGATGAGTATGAGGCAGACAGATATGGGCTTGTCTTTACTGCCTTGGCAGGTTATGACCCGCACGAAGCCATTAACTTCTGGCAAAGGATGGAAAAGTTTGCTGGCAGTCAGAAGCCACCAGAGTTTGTAAGCACCCATCCAAGTGATGAAAACAGGATTGCACAATTGCAAAGTGTTATGGACGAAACTGTTGCTAAATATTACCACCCACAAGCCCAACACTAGAAAGCAGTTAGTACTAGGATTTAAATGATTTTAAAGGTTAGGTAGATTGGAACTTAGCCCCTGACATTCATAAGATTCCGCAAAGGTTCGTGTCTCTTGAACCTTTTTTATTGTTTTGGGAAGACAAGAACAAAGGAATAGGTGAATTGTACTATTTTCAATTCAGCTTTTATACGTTTAATAAAGTTGAAATTATTCGGTAGATATTTAGTGCCTCAATATGACGACACCTTGAGTGTGAAAAGGTTGGATAACCTAGTTAATGGCAAGTAAACTAAATTTAAAACTTCTATCCAATAGCTCACATTCACCTACTTTATCAATAAACAGTAACGTATCAGCAGTATCATTGCAAATAAAATCATGAAAAATAAATTATTACAAACACTACTCATCTCCCTTTTATACTTCATCCCTTCTGGCACTTTTGCGTGGGGAACAATTGGTCATAGGGTTGTAGGCGAAATTGCCGAGAGCTACCTTACCCCCAAAGCTAGGTTGGCGGTACAGAAAATATTGGGTACGGAATCTATAGCAATGGCGAGTACATGGGCTGATTTTATACGGTCGGACTCGACCTACAAATACCTCAATAGTTGGCATTATATAGATTTTAAGGAAGGACTTTCTGAATCTGAGTTTAAGGTTTATCTAGCTACCGACTCTGCCACCGATGCCTATACGAAGCTAAATTTTCTTATCAAACAATTGAAAAACAAACAATTATATGCAGTTAAAAAGAAATTATATGTAAGATTACTCATACATATTGTTGGCGACATACACCAACCTTTACACACGGGCAGACCAGAAGACCTTGGCGGAAATAAAATTAAACTTTCGTGGTTTAATCAACTGACAAACCTACATGCCGTTTGGGATGAGAAAATAATTGATAATCAGCAATTGAGCTATACCGAATACACGAAGGCGATAAACCATACTACACCAGCGAAAGTAGCCAAATGGCAACACCAGCCAATAGCAGATTGGTTATTAGAGTCGTACACTATTGTAGGAAAGATTTATGACGAAGTATCTGAGCCAGAGAAAAAGCTGAGTTACCGCTATAACTTCGACCATATTGAGACCGTAAACAGCAGACTATTAAAAGCCGGCGTACGATTGGCAGGGATAATAAACCAATTGTTTGGGTAGGGCTACATACTTTTTCTTATTGATCCAGACCATATAAAGACTACAAACATAATGGCATAAACCATGGCAATAGCTGAAGCAACCTGAAAATTAATACAGGCAGCAAGGCAACAAAGTATGCCCGTAGCAAGAATTATCTGACTGAAAAGCATCCTTCCCTTCACCTGAAACGGGCGTATTGGGAAATCTATTTCATTAAAGATGATAGACATACCAGCCAATACACCGGGTATGAAAAGATAATCTTGGTTGATAAAGAGTACGGCTACAAAGGCAATGATTGAGCAGAGCAACAGTGCGCCAACCATCCTTGCACTCCATTTTTCCTGATGAGTTAGGATATATCTGCCATGAGGGGTGGTCATTAGATAAAGATTTGCTACAGAACTACCTATCCATGAGAAAACCACCACCACAAAATAAAGTAGCATTACGGTGTAACAAACATATTGCAGGTGCGAATGTTCCCCCGCAGTGTTGATGCCTGCCACTAACAACCAGATACCAAATATCATCCCCAAGCGTAGTCTTTTATTTTGTTGGGCAAGCCATAGATTGCTTTGAAGCATCCATCTGTAAAATATTAGCCGAGACTTTAGTGCCGATTTATACCCTTGCTTAGCATAAGCATAATTAGGGTTAATCCTTAAGGCTTCCTTAAAATGAGTTGCCGCTTCTTTGTGTCTCCCCTTTTCCAAATGATGCCAGCCATAGTTAGTATGGGTTATATAATTTTCTGGATCAACAGCTAAAGCCTCATGAATAGTTTCGCGGGCTTCCTCTTTTTTGTTCAATCGGAATAAAGCCGAGGAACGTGCATTAAGGCAAGATACATTATCAGCTTCCATAGCTAAACCCGCATCTGCCGCATCTAAAGCAGCTTGATAATCTTTACTCTCAAGATAAATATGTGCAGCTAACGCAAAATAACCAGAGTTGTATGGGAAGATAGATAATGCCTCTTTTAGGTATTGCAGCGCACTCTTTGAGTCGTTCTTTTGGTAATGGGTAAAGGCGAGCAGGTAAAATACATAGTCTTTACTACTATCAAACTGTAAACACTGCTTTAGTATGGTAACGGCTTCGTCGAGCTGGCGAGTATCTATTTTGCAATGGCCTAGGATAATCAGAGCTTCTACGTCTTCAGGATCGGATTGTAGCACAACGCCCACCTCTCTCTCTGCTTCCTTAAAACGCTTCTGCCTTCTAAGAAACTCAGCCCTGCGTAGTAAACTATCCCTATCTATCATCGTTTTAATTGATAATTGATAATGGATAATGGACACTATATCTATTGTCAATTACCAATTATCAATTCAAACCTTATTTTTTGATCTTCATGTAATCCAATATGTCATTGTATAAGCCAGTTTCGTTGGCATACAAGGCATAATTGCGGGCGGTGCTAAACCATTCGGCAGTAGTGTTCTTATGTTGTTTAGCCGCTTTAATCAGGTCTTTGGTAGTAATCTTTTCTATCGAACCCTTCGCCAATGAATCTTCTAACTTGTATTCTGTGGCAATATCAATAACCGCTTTCAAATCAGCCCCAGAGTATTCCTCTGTAACCTTAGCCACAGCAGCTAAATCTATCTCTTCGGTAGGCTTACCTTTTAAATGTCGTTTCAGTACTTCCACCCTTCCTTCAGTGTCTGGGGGCGCAACAAAAACCACACGGTCAAACCTGCCGGGTCTTCTGAAAGCACTATCTACACTCCAAGGAGCATTAGTAGCTGCTAATATCAATACTCCATCATTGCTATGTTCTACACCATCCATTTCTGCTAAGAATTGGTTGATGACATGCCTCATGCTACTTCCCTTCAAGTCGCTGCGGCTTGCACCGATGGCATCTACTTCATCAAAAAACAATACACAGGGTGCATTATTCCTTGCTTGTGCAAATACTTCATGTAGGTTCTTTTCGCTGTTGCCCATCCACATATCTAGTATGTCGTGCAGACCGATATTGATAAACTTAGCGTCTATCTCTCCTGCTGTAGCCTTTGCTAAGTAAGTCTTTCCGCAACCAGGAGGGCCATATAGTAATATACCACCACCCGTCTTCTTACCAAATGCTTTATATAGATCAGGGTTCTTTAATGGTTGAATAATCTTTAATGAAATCTCATTCTTTACTTTCTTCATGCCACCTACATCCTCGAATTTAAGGTCGGGCTTTTCCATTAAAAAGTCAGAACCGCCATCTTCAAATTCATTTCCACCGAACATATCATCTATGTCATCCTCAAAGTCATCATCGCCATCTTCATCCATCCTTCTTTTATTACCCATTGTAGGCATCCGAAGTGTAGAATCTATTTCCTCATCCTTAAAACCGGGTACTTGTTGCAATACCTTCTTATAAATCTCTATCGCTTCATTGTGCGAGTTCTCTTTTATCAAACACTTTACAAAAGGAACTAACTCCTCTCCCACTATTTTATTGTCTGCCATTAATGCTTCGTAAACAAGTATTGCGGCTGAGAATTTCTTTTGCTTATAGAACACATTTGCCAACCCTTTGCGAGCCTTATCATTGCCATAATTTATATTCAATATCTCTTGGTATTGTGCAGCGGCATCATCTAGCATAAAACCCTTGACCATCAACTCTGCCAAATGCAAACGCAATGGTATATTCTCTGGCGAAAAAGACAATGCTTCCTTTAATTGTTCTATTCCTTCGTTCATAATAATCTTTTTAGTCGTAAGTGAAAAGCCGACAGTCGTTGGTAAAGAAGTACAAAACAAATCTAATCTGTAATTTACGACTTATTACTTACCACTTACGACTTGTTATTAGTACAACATCCTCACCTTAATCGTTTCCTTCACATTCCTCAAAAGCTCGGCTGCTTGTGCAGATAGTTTTTTATCTACATCCAATACCACATAGCCTATCTCTTCGTTTGTTTTTAGATATTGTCCTAAGATGTTTATATGGTGACTAGCCAATTCTGTATTAATCGCACTCAACACACCTGGTACATTGTTGTGAATATGCAATATCCTGTGTGCACCATCAACAGGAGGTAAGCCAATAGCTGGAACAGTGTGTGAACCATTGGTAATGCCTTTTTCCAAAAACTGATACAACTTAATGCTTACATCCTCACCAATATTAGCTTGTGCTTCTTCGGTACTACCACCTATGTGCGGGGTAAGTATCACGTTGCTCAACCCTTGCAATGGCGAGCTAAACTTATCTCCATTCTTTTCAGGTTCCCAAGGGAAAACGTCTATTGCCGCACCACCAAGTTGTCCATCCTTCAAAGAATCTGCCAATGCATCCAAATCAACCACTTCTCCCCTAGCGTAGTTTATTAATATTGAACCTTTCTTGAAGTTCTTTAAAACACTTTTATTAATCAGGTTCTTTGTCTGTGATGTTTCGGGTACATGAAGGGAAATTATATCAGATTTGCTTACTAAATCCTTTAACGACTTTGCAGCAACCGCATTACCCAATGGCAGTTTAGTTTCAGTATCGTAAAACAATACTTTCATACCAAGGCTTTCGGCAATTACGCTTACTTGAGAGCCTATGTTGCCATATCCTACCAATCCCATTGTTTTGCCACGCATTTCGTAGCTTCCCGTAGCCACCTTATTCCAGATGCCCTCATGTGCAGCTTTATTTTTATCTGGTATCCTTCTTATCAACATGATGGATAATCCTATCACCAATTCTGCAACACTTCTGGTATTGCTATATGGGGCATTGAATACAGTAATGCCCAATGTGGTGGCAGCTTTTAAATCTACCTGATTTACGCCTATACAAAAACATCCTATTGCTTGTAACTTCTTTGCCGATTCTAAAACCTTCTTTGTTATTTGTGTCTTTGATCGGATGCCCAGCAGATGTACATCCTTTACTGCCTTGATCAGTTCATCTTCACTTAGTGCGCCATTCAACTTCGATACGTTTACATAACCCTGATCTTTAAAGTACTGCACTGCCTTGTCGCTGATGTTCTCCAAAAACAAGATATTGATTTTATCTTTTGGATAACTCGTTAATTGTTCTTTACTCATGCCGGCGAAAATAGTTTATTATTCCATAATCAACCCTATCCTTCCTTTCGTTATGCGGTTATTATGTATAATTTATCAGTACAATCTTTAGTTATCTACGTAAACCATTAAAGAAGCCCTTGAAGAATTTACTTCAAGGGCTTCTTTTGGG
>JANYEX010000290.1 GCA_025359725.1 Chitinophagaceae bacterium
ATTTATTAAAAGTTTATAAAAGAGTTAGATAAGATAGAAACAGGTAAATACAAATACCCAAACCAAATCAACAAAGTGCCAGTAAAGTCCTGCTTTTTCAATCATTAGGTAATGACCGCGTTTCTCAAACTTGTCCATCAAGGTCATAATCAACATCACTATATTGATGATAACACCACTGAATACGTGGAAGC
Organism: Chitinophagaceae bacterium; assembly: GCA_025359725.1. Classification (GTDB taxonomy): domain Bacteria; phylum Bacteroidota; class Bacteroidia; order Chitinophagales; family Chitinophagaceae; genus Parasediminibacterium. The sequence continues at coordinate 195 of JANYEX010000290.1, forward strand.
CGTGAAAGCCAGTTATGGTAAAGAAGTAGTTGGTAAAGTTGGTAGAAGATTGTGTACCATCAGAATTCAGGAAAGGATTGGCACCCCACCACGCACCTTCAGAATGTAAGTGATTCCACTCCCAAGCCTGACAGCTTAAGAAAGCAATACCACCAATAATGGTCAGGATAAGATTCTTTACAACCGCCTGCTTATCCATCTTCTTTCCTGCATGAACAGCCAAAACCATTGTTACAGAACTGATAATAAGAATGAATGTCATTATACTTACAAAAACCAATGGGGCATGTACTCCTTCTGGCGCAAATGGAAAGCTCTTGAACACCTCATTTGGATTAGGCCATCCATTAGATGAGAAACGGATTGTACCATAAGAGATAAGGAAAGCACCGAAAGTGAAGGCATCGCTCATCAAGAAATACCACATCATCAATTTACCATACTCTACATCGAAAGGACTCTTACCCCCACCCCATAATTTAGTTGGGACTGCCGTAGTTGTTATTGTACTCATAAGTTAATTCTAATAATGTACCGCAAAAATATTGGGTACTGTTCAATAAATGCAAATAAATTGTATTTTTTTATTGACTATCTTAACCAATTGAAAAAAATAAATAGATAAATCCACAAAAAATCTACAAAATGCCAGTAAGTACTAATTAATTCAATAGGTAAACTACTGTAATTCTTCAATTTACTTGTATAAGCTCTGATAAATATTATTAGTATTGCAATTACACCTCCCACTACGTGTGCCATGTGCAATATTGTTATCACCCCTAAAAAAGAAGTGGCAGAATTACTTTTTGGACCGAATAAAGGAATATTTCTTACTTCCAAGTTTGCAAACCCCAATATTTGAAAAGTAATGAAAAGAATACCCAAAGCTGCTGTCAGGGTAATAAGTGTTCTATATTGTTTCCTTTCCCTTGCCTTGAATGCCTTTAACGCTAGCTGAATAGTAATGCTACTAGCAATGATGGTTAAGGTACTGTACCAGAATACAGTTGGCAAAGCAAATTCGAGCCAATTAGCCTGACTCTTCTTTACAATATAGGCACTCGTCAATCCTGCAAACATCATTACAATACTACCCATCGCCACCCACAACACAAATTTTTGTGGATGTATCCTGCCTTGTCCCTCGTTTTCTTTCGCTTGTATCATAATCTATATTTTAACTGTTTCAACTTATTAAAACAGACCTTATTCATTTTCAGTATCTAGTGTGTCTTATCAGCAAGTAAGCTTAATAAAACAATTGGCAGATAAATATAACTGCTAAACATAACCCTCCTTGCCGCCTTAACATCCATTTCCTTGTATAATCGCACACCTTGAACAACCATAAAAAGATTGCAAACAATTAGAATATACATACTTATTGAACCAGTCAAGTTATAATAATGTGGTAAGACGCCAACAGGAATCATCAGAATACTATACATGATTCCTTGTATTGCCGTAAACTTTGTAGGCCCTTTATCAGCAGGTAATAACTTAAATCCGACTCTACTATAATCCTTATGTGCTACCCAAGCTATTGCCCAAAAATGGGGGAACTGCCACAAGAACTGTATGCCAAATAATATCCATCCCCCAGCACCGAAATCATCGTTTCCTGCAACCCAGCCTATCAAACAAGGAAAAGCCCCCGGGAAAGCACCAACAAGTACTGCTATTGAGTTTACTTTTTTTAGTGGTGTATATACAAAAGCGTATAGGAAAAGACTAAATGCGGAAAGAAGGGCAGATGAGTTATTAAAGAAGTGCGCCATCATAGCACAACCCACTAATCCAGCAATAGCCGCAAAAACATAAGCTTCATTTTGACTCATCCTACCGCTTGCAACAGGTCGTTTACTGGTTCTTAGCATTAAGGCATCCGTATCTTTCTCAACAGCCTGATTGATGGCATTTGCGCTTCCCGTAATCAGCATACCGGCAATGAATAGATACACAATTAAGTCCCAACTATATACTACTATATGAGGTGCTAGTAGATAACAAATTACGCAAGAAAAAAC
>JANYEX010000093.1 GCA_025359725.1 Chitinophagaceae bacterium
ACTTAATCTCTATCATGAATTACTAATTAGTGAAATTATTTTTAGAAAAATAAATATTTCAAAATAAACAAATCACTTATTAATTATTAAATAAGTTTGAAAATAAATTACTGTCTCTTTTCTTGTTGCTTTCTTCTTTTGTATAGTACCCATATCCACTGGTTCCCCCACCATAACCATAACCATAACCATAACCATAACCGTAACCGTAACCATAACCATAACCATAACCATAATTAACTCCTCTTGGCTTTACACCATTAAATACAATAGAGGGATTTTTAAACTTTTGTTGTTCAAATAATTGCCCCAACATATTTAAGTAAATTTTTGGTGTATAATCATGACGAACCACAAAAATAGACAGGTCGGCATATTTTGCTAGAATCTGAGCATCAGTTACAAGACCAATTGGGGGAGTATCCATGACTATGTAATCAAATTTTTTCTTTAGTTCAGAAATTAATTCTTCGAACTTAGTAGAATTAATCAATTCCGTAGGATTGGGTGGGATATGCCCTGAACTAATTACAACTAAGTTAGGATAATCTTTAGTTTGTTGAATAATTTTCTCAAGTGACTCATTCCCAATTAAATAAGTAGAAATTCCAATATCCCTCAATAATCCAAATGTTTTACTAATCTTAGGTTTTCTCAAATCTAATTCCATCAAGGCAACTGATTTTCCTGTTAAGGAAAGCCCCACAGCCAAATTTGCAGCCACAAAACTTTTTCCTTCCCCAGAAATAGATGAAGAAATTAATAAAACCTTACTTTCAATGTTATTTAATCCAAAGTATGAAAGATTGGTTCTTAAAAACCGAAACTGCTCTGCAAGCATAGTTCTACGTCCATCTTTAACAACCAAAGCACTTTCCTCTTCACTCTGCATTAATTCAGCTAGTATCGGTGCCTTAATTTTAGCTTCTAATTCTTTCCTAAAAAGCACTTTGCTATTATAGGTTTCTTTAAAAAGAACAATGCACACACCCAAAGCAAGACCAATAGTAAGTGCTATCAAATAGATTGTCTTCCCTTCAGGTTTTTTTGTTCCTAACAACACAGTTGCAGGCTCAACTACACGACTATCAGCTACTGAGGAAGCATAAGACATGGCTGTCTCTTCTCGCTTTTGTAATAAAAACTGATATGTGCTAACTTTTATTGCTTTATTACGACTAATCTCAATCAAATCCCTATTAAGCTTAGGAATTCGTTGCAATTCGTTTTCGCTTTTTAAAGATTCCTCATTTGCAATTCTTTTAGTAGATAATAAACTTATTCGAATATTACGAATACTTTCATGAATATTTGCCTTAATTGAACTTATTTGCTCCCTTGTATGTGACAATAAATCATTATCAGTTCCATCGAACTTTGAAAGTCGAGCAAATTCAGCTTCACTGGTGTAAAGTTGATTTAATAATTGAATTAAGATAGGGTCATTTATACCTATTAATGAAGGAACTGTACCTGGATTAGTTCCTTTTTGATTAATATAGGCTTCAATATCATCTAATAAAGCAAGCTGAAGGTTCACCTCAGTTAAATTATGGTCGCTTTCCTTCAGCTTTTCCAAAAGTAAGCCACCTGTTGAGTCAAAATCTAGAATATTATTCTTTGATCTATACTCTTCTATACTCGAATCAACAAGACCTAATTCTTTTTTTACAATTTTCAAGCGATCATCTAAAAAATTGATAGTATTCTTTGAAACTAAATTTTTATCATCTAATGTTTCTTTTTTGTAGACATAAAATAATTCATTTAAAATATCAATTCCTTGTTCGATGTTTTGCGTGTTAACACTTGCAACTAAAACACTGGACTTTTTTGAGGTTGGTTCAAATGATAAAGTTTTTGCAAGGGTTATCGCCAAAGTTTGTAAATTAACTAGATGAAGTATGTATTGTGGTTTAATTTGTGTATTCTTGAATATTGGGTTTCTATCCACTGCAAATAAACAATTCCCTAATAGGACGGTATCACCAATTTTGTGCTTAATTGTATTAATTTCAAAAGAGTTATCTTTAAAATCTAAACTAAATTTTTGTTCAGAATCCTTGATACTATCAGGGTTCAAAGCAGTGAATATAAGTGGCGCAGAAATTCCGTATGAATAATTTTCAACTATCCGCCCTTTATACCCTTGAGCTGCATAAAGTTTCAAATTTACAATCACCTCTTCCATCATCGGCCAAGACTTTAAAACTTCAATCTCGTTGTCAATCGTCTTTTTCTCCCCGAAAACATCTAGGGCATCAAGAACTTTTGAAGCACCCTGACTAGTCTGATCTTCCTTGATGAGTATTTTAGCTCTTACATCGTAGGTTTTAGGAGTATATCTAAGATAGATATACGAGATAGAAGTACAAATTAAGATTGTAAAAATAAAAATTGGCCAAAAGGGTAGATACTTTTGAATAACAATTTTAATAAAATTTTTCTCCTCAAAGTCTTGTATTACTAACTCGTCTTGCATTCGTATAAAATTGAGTAATTATTAAATGTTTAAATTGAAATTAAATTGTGTATTATTTTTTTCAACTATCAGTACTGATAAAGATTAAAAGTTTAGTATTACATTGTTCATAAAGAAGTTAACCTAAAAAAAGTGAAATTTTAATTTTAGCTCGTTTAATTAAAGTTATTACATATTTAAATAAACAACATTTCATAAAATAACTATCTAAAAACTCTATCTAGAATAATTATCAAAATAGATAAACTACTGAATATAATAGGTATAACCTGAGGTGCTGTAGTACTAGAGAATTCCCTAGATTTATTGGGTTCAACATACAACACGTCATTGTTTTGCAAATAAAAATATGGAAGTCTAAAAAGAGAATTGTCATTTAAATTAATTCTATGCATTTCCTTCACACCCGAATTTTCTCTTATTAAAAGTATATTAGATCGATTTCCAAAAATAGTCAAATCATTACACAGACCCAAGGCTTCCAAAATAGAAACTCTCTCATTTGTTATTGGAATAGTGCCAGGTCTATTCACTTCACCTAAAACAGTGACTCTGTAATTCATAAATCTAAGTGTAACCGTAGGCTCTTTTAAGTATGGCAATAAAGCCTTTTGAATCTCAGTGTTAATTTGGGCTTTTGTTTTGCCTTTAGCTAAAACTTTTCCAATTTTAGGAATATTAATATATCCATCCATATCTACCAAGTACCCACTTGTAACACTGTTTACAGCTGTTACCCCACCTATCGCCGCAGAGGAGGGTATAGCATTTGCACTATTAAAAATGTTAGAACTTTGAGGATCTAAGCTATTAACTGCTATGTAAAGAATATCACCTACTTGTATCAATGGCTCAAAATTAGCATTCACCAATTTTAAAGAAGTATCTTTTAAATTTTGGAAATAAGTTAGCTTATTAACTTGCTTTTTGTTGATTACACATGATGATAGGATAAAAATAGATGATGTAAGTAGAATAATTACATATCGATTCATCCCCAGAAAAGAATAAAAATACATCCCTCTGAATGGTTTAATTAATTTATTCTGAAAAAAAAGTTTCATAATTTAAATATAAAAAAAGAAAAAAAATCCAACTTTACACAGCTTCGCTCACTGAGTCACACCAACTCTCAAAAAAACTAAAATATTGAACTATCCTTGCGGATGTTATCTTAAAACTGGACAGCAAGAAATTTAGGGAAAACTGAAGATGAAGAAGGGTGAAAAACAAATACCATTTTTAAAATCATCTAACTTGTAAAAGTTGCGGTTAACGAAGTAAGTAAACAGAAGTTTAAGCATCGAAAATAGGGGTTTAGTTTCAATTGACAAAAAGAAATCAAGAATAAAAATCATCTTTAAATACTTCTAGTCGCTATTCCTGTTCTTCTATTAAAGTAAGTTTAGGGTCTAACATATTGATTTTAATGATATATTCGTTTACTATTAAGTAAAATAAAAATCTACTTTTTTTGAAAATAATTTAATTAAACGCATCTTGAACATCAGTTTCATCATTTCTAAGCACCTATTGTTAAATAAAAAAAAATCTTTCCCCAGGTTTATCGTTCACCTATCGCTAGTCGCTACTGCACTTAGCGTCATGGCAATGATTATTACCCTAGCTTTTGTTAATGGCTTTCAGGAGACCGTCAGCCTAAAAGTGTTTAGCTTTTGGGGACACATACATGTTCAGCACCTTGAGGACAACAAATCTCTGGTGGCGGAAGAAACCCCTATCACAAAAAACGACACCATTTATAATCTCATCAAACAACAAAAAGACTTAGTCGATATTTCTTCTTATGCCACAAAGAGTGCCGTAATTGAAAAAGATAAATCCATTGAAGGGGTATTGATTAAAGGGATAGAGTGTAATCATGACAGTACCCAATTTCTGCCATTTCTACAAAAAGGACATTGGATTAACTTTAAAGATTCTAGTTATAGTAAAGAAATCATTGTTTCGCAACCTCTTGCTAGGTCATTAAATCTGCAAGTAAATGATACAGTTAGAATCCATTTTATTGCTACTAAGGAAGGTGAAAGTAGCACCTACAGAAAACTTATTGTAGCTGGCATTTATAAGACAGGGATTGAAGAATACGATAAACTTTTTGTACTGACTGATTTGCGCCTCATTCAACGACTTAACAACTGGCAGCCCAACCAAATTGGTGGATACCAACTTTACATTAACGATTACAAAAAAATGGACGAGTTCAACAGTAGGCTACTTGATAAACTACCTGCCGAATGGGTTAGCAGAACCACTAAAGACATTTATCCAAATATTTTCGATTGGCTAAACATTCAGGATGTAAACAAAAACGTAGTTTTTATCATCATGGGTATTGTTGCTATCATAAATCTTGTTACTTGTTTGTTAGTACTAGTACTGGAGCGAACAAAAATGATTGGGATACTAAAAGCTGTTGGTAGCCCTGACTGGACAATCCAGAAGATATTTCTTTACTATGCTTCCGTAATTACCGTAATAGGTATTGGCAGCGGCATGATTGCAGGTTTGGGATTATGCTGGCTTCAACAAACTACCCATTTTATCAGCCTAGACGAAAGCTCTTATTACGTTTCTTATGCCCCCATAAAGATAATTGGCTGGCAGGTAGCTTTAGTGTGCATATTTACTGGGATAATCTGTTTTCTTTCCTTAATCATTCCCACGATACTAGTAAAAAAACTTTCGCCAGTAAAGGCAATACAGTTTAGGTAAATAGTTATGAGATATGAAGTATGAATTATGAAATAAAAGAGGGCAAAAGTTTTCTGTTTTTCAACTTCAAACTTTTGCCCCTTATACAGAAATCGTTAATCGGTAAAACCAAAAATCGCAAGTCTGTTGTCAAACTTGCGATTTTCTTTATCCTACACAGAACTCATATCTCATATCTAGACACTGCATTCCCGTTACCAAAACCTCTACTATTTCGCTGGGAGTACCTACTTCGGCTTCTTTATACAAGTAGATAAATTTATATTTCCAAGACACAGCCACACCTGCCGCAGGCAGTGCCGAGTTGTCGGTGTAAGTAGGATTAATGGCTTTATCAAACTTTACAAAACCCTTGCCATCGCCCCAATCTTTATAAATCTGTACGCCTTCGTAACCAGATTTTACATATTTAAAAAATGGATGCCCTACGTGCAATGACTCCTTCACAATTGGCTTGCCATCAATAGTAATTCTAAGATAAATAGGAACTAACCCAACTGTAGTGATTTCGGCTCTCTTTGCATGAAAGAGAATTGACATTTTTGATTGCATGATGTGGTGACTTTTAATTGTGTGTAAAAGTATTCTTTAATACACCCCAAAACAAGATGTTCAAAATATGAACTGCTTGCTAGATAAGTGTTTTAGAGATTCACAGTGAACTGTTTGCTCGATTAGCAATAGGTCACTTTTCGAATAAGATTTAATGAGCCGTTTGGTATAGCCACCAATGAAAAAACGCTGCTAATCATTGTGATCGCAGCGTTTTGAAGCTATTTGAGTAATGTTTGGCGGAGAGAGAGGGATTCGAACCCCCGGACCTGTAACAGTCAACAGTTTTCAAGACTGCCGCAATCGACCACTCTGCCATCTCTCCAATTGCAAAATAAAGGGGTAGGAAGTTAACAGCCAAATAAATTAATATTTCTTCTATTACATTTGCCAAAATAACACACGTGAAGCATCTTTCAGCAGTTAATAAATATTTTTGGAAATACAAGACTCGTCTTTGTTTGGGAATCCTTTTTATCATCCTATCCAACTACTTTCGTATCCTCAGCCCTCAGGTTTCTGGATATGTGGTAGATAAGGTTACACAGGCAATAAAAATTAAAAACGGAATACCCGTATCAAATATTCATGCCAGAAATATAAACTACGATGCGCTCGTAAAGCAATTGATTAACTGGGTTGAGGATGGCAATGTTTCCTTTGGGCATATTGTGGTTCTCAGTGGCATTACGCTACTTGTTCTTGCTATTCTTGGTGGGTTCTTTATGTTCTTAATGAGGCAAACAATCATCGTAATGAGCCGCCATATAGAATATGATCAGAAAAATGAAGTATTCCAACATTACCAACAGTTAGATGCAGGATTCTACAAAACCCATAGTACGGGCGATTTAATGAACAGAATTTCGGAGGATATCAGTAGGGTGAGGATGTACACAGGACCCGCAATTATGTACGTCATAAACCTTTCTGCCACTATCGGATTCAGTGTTTATTTTATGCTAAAAGAGAACGCCGAACTTACAATGTATGTACTAGCACCATTACCGATCCTTACCATAACAATCTATTCTGTTAATACTATTATCCATAAAAAAAGTGAGCAGATACAAGGTTTGTTATCTGGATTAACTACAACTGCGCAGGAAAGCTATTCGGGCATACGTGTTATTAAATCTTTTGTGCAGGAAAAGGCAATGATGAACTTTTTCAATGACAATAGTAATCTTTATAAAAAAAGTGCCATTGGTTTGGCTAAACTCGAAGCTGTTTATTTCCCTTCTATGGCTTTGCTTATTGGAATAAGCACCCTTCTTACTATTGCTATTGGTGGATGGTATCATGTTTCGGGGCATAATCCAGCAGTGGGGGCGGGAACGATAACTGAGTTCGTTATTTATGTAAATCTGCTCACCTTTCCAGTTACTGCTTTGGGTTGGACTGCAAGTATGATTCAACGTGCTGCTGCATCACAAAAACGTTTGAACGAATTCTTGAATACTAAACCAACGATAACCGATACTGCAAGCAAAAACATACCTTCCTTAAGTGGCGATATTGTTTTCAATAATATTTCTTTCACTTATGCTCATACGGGGATTAAGGCGATTAATAATTTTACCCTAACCATAAAAGAAGGGCAAAAAGTATTGATTATAGGAAGAACTGGCAGTGGAAAATCTACGTTGGCACAGTTGCTTCTACACTTTTACAACCCCGATACTGGCAATATTTCTATTGGCAACCATCCTATTACCGATATTCCTTTAAGTCAACTGAGGGATGGCATCAGTTACGTACCACAAGATGTGTTCCTTTTTAGCGATACTGTTTCTAATAATATAGGCTTTGGATTGCCACAGATGCCAACCCAAGAAGAAATAGAACAAGCGACCAAGTTTGCGAGTATTCATAAGGAAATAATGGGCTTTGAAAAACAATACAAAACTATGATTGGCGAGCGCGGTGTTACCCTTAGTGGTGGACAGAAACAGCGTATAGCTATCGCCAGAAGCCTAATAAAGAACCCTGAAATTGTAGTGTTTGATGACTGTTTAAGTGCGGTTGATGCTAAAACTGAGAGCGAGATTATCAATAACTTTTACAGGTATTTAGAAGGTAAAACGGCTATTATTATTACCCACAGAATCTTTTCTACTTTTAGGTTTGATAAGATTGTTGTTCTTGAAAACGGTACAATTGCCGAGGAAGGTACTCACGAAGAGCTTATTGCCCTAGATGGTTACTATGCCGAATTATACCGCTTACAACTAACTCGTGAAGAGCTTCCAGAGATAGTAAATTAATAGTACTTTTCTTTCTTTTAAAGGTCTTTGAGTTATTTCTCAAGCGTCTTTTTATTGTCATCTGGCAATGAAACATTAGTCATAAAGCCCAATGATTCTGGTCAACTACCCCTTTTTATTACACTTTTTTATTGTCAACTGATAAAAATCAGCTTTTATAAAAGCTATAAAGCTGAATTTTGATTTTATAAAGTAATAGTATTTCCAAAAAAATAGCAATAAGAAGGTCACTGATGAAGATTATTATTCCAAAAGGTAGATATATTGAGGATATAAAAACGGAATTCAATATTGCGTTCCCATATCTTAAAATTGATTTCAGACCTGAAACCAATGCGGCAGTGGGTATGAAACCAAGAATGTCAGCGACTAAAATACGTCTTGGAGATATTCTTAAAGATAATCCTGAAGGTGTTAATAGTATGAATGAAATAATTCCATCAAACAGATTGCACAAAAGTTCGCAGACAATTTTGGTTTAAAAACCCAGTTTTACAGGAAAACTGGCAATCTATGGCTTGAAATAAAAATGACTGGCGACTGGTGGTTAAGACAACAAAACGAGAGCGGCATGGAGGTTTATTAGCCCCCTGCTTAAAGTTGTCTACTCTTATTTCCTCCTATATCCTACCTTTTTTATTTACTCTCTGCACAAAAAAATTCTGTAGTATTTTTACATAATCATCGCTAGTGGATATATGCAATAAATCGGCACCTGCTTTTTTAAAATTCATTTCTGCCTCGCCAGCTATCTTCTCTTGTTGTTTTTTCCAGTTAATTCTGCAATAATTTTCGCTCGTATCCATCCATTTTGTAGTACCCCCCTCTGTGTCGTCTAGCTTTATAAGGCCAATATTAGACATTACCTCTTCAGTTTTATCATAAATACGGATACCTATAACATCATGTTTTTTGGCAGCAATTCTTAAAGCTTGGGCGTATCCTTCATCGGCAAAATCGCTCAATATAAATACAATGCTTCTGTGTCTGCTATTATTGTTTAGATAAATTAAAGCCTTAGAAATATCTGTTTTTAACGACTTTACCCTGCTTTTTAGTAGTACTTGCATCATAAACAGCACATGGTTTCTTCCTTTCTTTGGGGGGATATACTTTTCTACTTTATCTGTACAGATAATCATCCCCGTTTTATCATTATTTTTTGCTGCGCTAAAAGAAAGAAGCGACGCAATATCTGCTATTCGTTCTTTTTTACTTCTTACGCCCGTGCCGTAAATAGTGCTGGCACTTGCATCAATCAATAAAAAAACAGATAGCTCTCTTTCCTCTTCAAAAACCTTACTATAGGTACTACCCATCCTTGCACTCACATTCCAATCGATAAACCGAATATCATCGCCTTGGCTATATTGTTTTGTATCCTTATATACCATCCCCGCACCCTTAAAAGCAGTATGATATTCTCCACTAAAAAGATGATTCGAAAGCTTTTTGCTCTTTATTTCCAACAATCTAACTGCACTTACCCTATCAGCATCCTCAACAGAAGCTGCTTTAATTGGTTTGTCTAACTTTCTGGTAAATAATTTATTAAATAAATTCATTTATTTAAAATATCAATGTTCATCGTTCATCATTCAAAATCCTCTAAGGCACTTTTACCGACTTCAATATCTCATCAATCACGTTTTCGGAAGTTATATTTTCTGCTTCCGCATCGTAAGTAAGTCCTATCCTATGCCTCAGCACATCCTTCGCTATTGCTTTGATGTCTTCCGGAATTACATACGCCCTTTTCTCTAAAAAAGCTAGTGCTTTTGAAGCCATAGCCAAGTGAATACTTGCCCTCGGCGATACTCCATAACTTATCATCGATTTTAGTTTAGCCAGCCCATATTGCTCTGGAAAACGGGTGGCAAAAACGATGTCTATAATGTATTTTTCTATCTTTTCGTCGAGATAAACCTGCTTCACCATCGCCCTTGTTGTCATTACATCGGCAATGGTTGCCACCTGGTTAATAACTGGCAATGCCATCCCCTGCACCTGTTGCCTTATTATTAGTTGTTCTTCTTTTTTATCAGGATATCCTACCACCACTTTCAGCATAAACCTATCCGCCTGCGCTTCTGGCAAAGGATAAGTGCCCTCTTGTTCTAGCGGGTTCTGTGTGGCCAAAACCAAAAAAGGATCGGTCAATTTGTACGACTGTTCTCCTATCGTTACCTGCTTTTCCTGCATGGCTTCTAGCAGTGCACTCTGTACCTTGGCGGGGGCTCTGTTTATCTCATCCGCCAATATAAAGTTTGAAAATAATGGCCCTTTACGCACCACAAATTCATTGCGTTGCTGATTATAAATCATCGTGCCAATGATGTCTGCGGGTAATAAATCGGGGGTAAATTGTATGCGGCTAAAAGGTGCAGCCAACGTAGCAGAGAGTGATTTGATGGTTAACGTCTTTGCCAATCCAGGCACGCCTTCTAGCAGTATATGTCCATTGCCCAAAAGCCCAATCAGTAGGCGGTTGACCATTATTTGTTGCCCCACAATCACTTTTCTTAGTTCGGATTGTATGTTATCAATCAGTATCGATTGCTGCTGAATCTGCAATCCCAAGCGTTGAATTTCTTCCTTTTTGTGCATAATATTTTTTAACGGGCCTATTATTTTGTAAATTTTATACCACAACAAAACAAGTACCACACTATAGAAAAGTTGATAATAACTAAAAAAGAATATTTTAAATTTGAAGGTAAATGCAATAAGCCCTGTAATAATAAGTCATTCCCTACGCCTTAATCATACACTGTCATCCCTCAGGGAACTAACCCCAAAATAACAAGTTACTTAAAATGTGGTCGATTCCTCCGGGATGATGATGCGGAAATATTACCCTATTTTTAAATGCACTTTTTATGGCATCCTTTCCCCTTCCTTTTTTAAATTTGTCTACCCCAACTCCATTGGTTATAACCACAAAAGAAAGCAGCCTTCCCATTTTATCAGGGAAGACTGCTTTCTTTTTAGATGCTTTAAAGATGGGCTAGCAAACCGTTCCAAAAAATTGGAAGGCTATCGTTCCCAAAATATTACGCGTGTTTTTGTAGCGCGCATACCCTACAAAACTTTTGTTCATATTGGTAGATTTAAATATCACCCCTCTTTTTCTTCTTGAACCAATAATTGTTTGTGTACAATCTTCTTCGGCAGGTACTACCCCACCTGGTACATAAAAACCAAAAGTTACCACTACACCATCCTGTCCGTTTGGCTTGCCGCCCAATTCAGATACAGGGTCAATAAAAGTCATCATTCCGCCAAGCATCCCTGTGCGCAAATATTGCACAAAAGGCGCCACATCGGCTACAGGAGAAAGCGTGTAAGTACCGCTATCGTTAACAACACCACAAAGATTACGATCTTCGTCGGTCATGTTAGTATTTGTTTTCATCTCGTGAATACCCATATACCTAGCACTTACCATCGCCTCCTTGTACGACTTTTTAGTGTTTGTAACATCGTTTTGACAACGAGTTTTCTTTTCCTTCGAAATCGCATAGTACGTACTAAACTGATCTGTTTTACTATCCAGATCAGTTACTGCATCTGTGTCTAGTTTCCAAGCAGATTTTTTGCGTCGGCCCTTGTTCTGAGATTAATTATAAACGGCGAAAAATCTACATATTTAGGCGGAATCCACGGTTTAGCCTTTGGCATGATTTGAAAATTTAAAAAATGAAAAAATCGTTTACAATAAAATTTGTGTTCCTTAGGGGTAAGATTCTAATTGTATTTTTTCTTTTTTCCTTTCAATTTAACCCCAGTAGATTTAAAGTTTATGCCAGTAGCTTTAAAGTTCATGCCAGTAGCTTCAAGCATTTGGTCAGTACATTTAAAGTTCATGTCGGTACATTCAAACCTAATAAGATTACATCTAGGTTAACTGCCAGTAAATTGAAATATTTTTTGAGAACCCGTAGGGAAAAAAGACTTCTTTACCACCATTTTCATAGATGGGTAAAGGTCGTAACCTTTAAGACTTTGCCTAAAGCAGCGGTAAGTAATTTTCTAACCCTTGCTATCCTGATATTTAAAATAGCGAGTAAAAGTGCGTATTCAATGGCGATACCTAAAACTGATAATGGTTATTTGGAACAAAAGCTTTCCTATCAGCGAATTCCGTCAATGTCTTTAATTCATCTTGTATTTATTGAATCTGCACTTCGTCCAATGCCCCCGTTTTATCCTTACGATATCTAGCTATGAAGGGGATGGTAGCGCCTTCGGCAAACAACGCTCATACAGCAGCTACTTGTGTGGTTTTCAGGTTCATCTTACCTGCAATAATCTGTTCAAACTGATTCATATTCTCTCCGTATTTTATAAAAGGGTGGGGAATGTAGGTGGATGAAATGAAAAGAACAACTGATGGGGATAAGGTTTTTGGTGAAGATTTATTTGCTACCTTTTGCAGTTATCTCTCTCATTGCAGACTTCATCTTGCTCATTTATGAGAAAAAAACAGGCGTTGGTCTGTCTTTGAGTTACTCATTTCTATGAATGATATACATCTGTATAGCCTGTCTAAACACAAATTTGTCTTTCTTATTCGTAAATGCAACTTGTATTTAATGAGCTCGTATTTTACAGCAATATTCTCATCAATATAACAAAAAGAGCAAGCCATTAAGTTGCTCTTTTTGTTTGTATGGTGAATAAAATAGGCTATTTTGCTATCAAGATATTGGTTTCATACACTGCCTTTCCTGTTGTAGCAGATACCACACTGACTTTATACATACCGTTTGCCACATTATTATTTAGGGTTGAAGAGTAGGAAGCCGTCCCCCCACTGTGTTGTATCTCTTTACTAAACATTCTTTGTCCTAAACTATTGATAACAGAAAGTAAATATTTACCACTTGCTGCATCAGTAAACTTAACGTTTACAACATTATTTATTAATGGGTTTGGATAGATTCCTACTGAACTGGTATTGCTTTTTGTTATAGTTGAAACTTTACTGTAGGTAACCTCGCCTTTATTGCTAACAACTTTTATTCGATAGTAACTATTACCCGAAAGAATATTTACATCAGTGTAAGTATATGATGCAGCGAAGGCATTTTTAGCTGAAATACTATTGATTGTATGGAATGTATTTCCATCGGTTGATTTTTCTATATCATACCTAGCAACATTACTTTCTCCGATAGTTTTCCAGTTTATTGATGCTTCGCCATCCTTTAAAACAGCACTTAAATAAATATTAGTAATCGGTAAGGTAGATTTCTTAAAAATGATTGTAAACCTATCTTGATAAGTAGCAGCATTTGCTAGGGTGGGAACAAAGTTGTAGTAATAAATAGTATCCGACAGAGCAATAGCCTTTTTGAGATAGGCATCATATAAAAAAGCAACCATACCGTTACCTGTAAACCCTGTAGGATCTATTTGTAACTGATAATCTACTGCACTTAATCCTTGAATATCTAATTGTATAGTGTCCATTGTTGTTGGTAATTGTCTTCCTTGAATAGAAAGATAATTACCCATTTGAAGTATGGTGAGCTGTTCTCCACCCATGCCAAAGGGAGGTAAGCCTTGATCTTCTGGCCCTATGATATCGCTACTGTACGCATTGTCAAAAACCACTTTACTATATGCAGATTGAGAGGAAGAAGGCTGATAACTTACATCTGTTGTCTGTTTGTAGTTTAGTTGAAAATAGATTTCATTCAAACCAGTACCCCAATTCTTTTTTAACTGACTAACCCTAGCCTTATTGACTTTGGGGGTATTTCTGACGATGGACTTTGCGCTTGCAGCAAAAACGGCTAACGTAGATACACTTAACAATAGAAGTAGAACTTTTTTCATACTTGAGCTTATTGATTATTATAATTTAATTATTTAGAGTGCAATATATGTAAGTGGAATCAAACTATGAACTAGAAACTAACTCATATTTCATAGCTAGCATTTCATAACTTCTTTTCTTCCACCAATGGGTTCTTTCTTGGTTGAAGTAATCTTGCTATCAAACCCGTCCATCCTGTTTGGTGCGATGCGCCTACTCCCCTACCCGTATCGCCATGAAAATATTCGAAGAACAAAAGATTATCTTTAAAGTGTTCATCATCTTGCATCTTTTCATACTTGCCAAACACAGGTCTTTTCCCTTCTTCATTACGGAGAAACAAGTTTGCCAGACGCTTGGATATAAGGTCTGCAATTTCATTCAGGGATAAACAAATACCACTGCCAGTTGGACACTCTAGTTTAAAATCATCGCCGTAGTAGTAATGAAACCGTTGCAAACTTTCTACTATCAGGAAGTTTACTGGCATCCATATTGGTCCGCGCCAGTTACTGTTTCCACCAAACAATCCGCTATTACTTTCCCCGGGGGCATATTCCACCGAGAACCTTTTTCCATCTACCCAGAACTCATAAGGATGTTGCTCATGAAATTTAGATATTGCTCTTATCCCATAATCCCCCAGAAACTCACCTTCATCCAGCATCTTTTGCAATATCTTTTTCATACGATGCCCACGCAGCAAACTCAATAATTGTTTCTCGCCTTCATTCTTATCTTGCCACCGCGATACAAGACTTGCTAGGTCAGGTCTGTGCTTTAAGAACCACTCAAGCCTTAATTTAAATTCAGGAACAGAATCTAATAATTCAGCATCAAAAACCTCTACGGCAAACAAAGGAATCAAACCTACCATGCTGCGCACTTTAAGCCGCTGGCACTTACCATCGGGCAGTCTTAACGCATCATAAAAGAATTGGTCTTCTTCGTCCCATAAACCCTCCCCATTAATACCCATTTTATCCATTGCTTCAGCTATGTATAAAAAGTGCTCAAAGAACTTGGTTGCCATGTCCTGATAAACAGGGTTGTACCTGCTCAACTCCAAAGCAATACGCATCAGATTTAGCGAATACATAGCCATCCAGCTAGTTCCATCTGCCTGCTCAATATACCCACCAGTAGGTAATGCAGAGCTTCTATCGAATACACCAATGTTGTCAAGCCCCAAGAATCCACCTTCAAATATGTTGTTTCCACCAGCATCTTTTCTGTTTACCCACCAAGTAAAGTTTAATAATAATTTATGGAATACAGATTCTAAAAAAGACCAATCGGGCTTGCCATTATTCTTTTCATCTATTTTAAAAACCCTAAAGGTTGACCAAGCATGTACAGGAGGATTCACATCGCTAAAAGCCCATTCATACGCAGGCAATTGACCGTTGGGGTGCATGTACCATTCCTTGGTTAGCAACAGTAATTGCTGCTTGGCAAACTGCGCATCTATCATCGCAAATGGGATACAATGAAATGCTAAGTCCCATGCTGCATACCATGGATATTCCCACTTATCGGGCATGGAAATAATGTCTGCATTGTTCAAATGCTTCCAAGCTGTGTTCCTTCCTTTCTTTCTTTCCTCTGGTGGTGCTGGTTGTGCGGGGTCTCCGTTTAACCACTTTGCCACATCGTAATCAAAGTATTGCTTACTCCAAAGCATCCCCGCGAATGCTTGACGCTGCACTAACTTTTCATCATTATTGGTAAAGTCTTTTTGTAGATTACCATAAAAATCATCCGCATTCTTTATTGCAGCATCAAACAAAGTACTAAAATCATCGAAGGGGTGACTGTTATTTTCCTTTGTCAATCTCAGTCTAAACTCTTTGTTTCCACCACCCTCAATAGTCGCATCAAAGTTTACAGCCGCTTTTGTGCCTGCTGCATTTATGTTTATAGCCTCAGTTTTACCATGAACTATATAATCATTAATGCCATCCTTTACAAACTGCGTATGGTTGGGGGAGTTATATAATTTCTGGTTATTGGTCTCATTCTCACAAAACAACAACGGCAGTTGCTTATTCAAATCGTGCTTATCAATGTACAGTGTATAATTATCAAAATACTGATGCGTAATTAATATATCGGCGTTATTGCTCGACATCATTTCGGGTTTATACGCATAATCTTCATAGCCCCATGACCATGTATTCCTGAACCATATTGTAGGCAATACATTCAACGCTGCCGCTTCTCCTCCCCTATTATGTACTGTTATTTTAATTAGAATATCTGTTTCAGATGCTTTGACATACTCTATAAATACATCAAAATATTTATTCTCATCAAATATCCCTGTGTCTATCAGCTCAAACTCTGGCTGGTCTTTCGAGCGTCTTTTGTTCTCATCTATCAACCATTGATATGGATATTCCTGCTGCGGATATTTATACAGCATCTTCATGTAACTGTGCGTAGGCGTATTATCCAGATAGTAATAGAGTTCTTTTACGTCCTCTCCATGATTACCCTGACTACCCGTTAACCCAAAATAACGTTCCTTAATAATGGGGTCTTTCTTGTTCCATAAACCCACCGCAAAGCACAGTAGCTGTCTGTTATCGCTTATCCCGCCAATGCCTTCCTCGCCCCAACGGTAAGCTTTACTACGGGCAGCATCGTGGGTTATATAATCCCACGCATTACCATCCGCACTATAATCCTCGCGCACCGTACCCCATTGCCTATCGGTAAGGTAAGGTCCCCATGTTTTCCAAGCTGTACCATTATTAAGTCTTTCTTGTTCTGTTTGCATGTATTGAGTTGTAAGTAATAAGTTATGAGTATTGCTATTAGCGTGCAAAATAGATTGTTAGTTTGAATTCTTATTTAAATCTCTGGAAGAAAGATATAAGCAAAATAATTGAATGGATTAATGTGCGTACCAATATCATCTTTAGCTTGAGAAACCTTGTCAAATAGCGCATTCAAATCTGACAATTCTTGTTCTGCCATAGTAAAGTCATCAATAGGATGCAAACTTTTCTTTTTCTCTAAATCATTTTCCATCTGGCTTTTAGCAATCTTCAATGCGTAATAGGTAAGCGTAATTTCATCATCTTGCAATTTCATAACTTTATGTTTTAATTATTCATAAATTCAATTGGGTTATTACCCTTACTGTCATGCTTTTACTTAATCAAATATATATCATAAACTATGATACAATCCTTGCACAAACTTATCTTAACAAAACAAATGTGAAACAACTGTGGAACTTAGCAAAGTATTTTTTTATTTAAGAGAATTCCAGATAAACTGGCTCAGCTAATAGACCAAAATAACCAGTTTATCCGAGCATTGTAGATGGCAAGTAAACTTTTAAAGTATTAAAAGCTTACTTGCCCATATTCAAAGCATATATTGATGTAATTTTGAATTAAGCACCTAACAAACCAAGAAAAAATTAATAACCAAAAGTAAACATGATTGGCAAAGGGATGCAAACCTAAAAGAGCAGAACCCCTACTTAAGTTTCTTAATGCTGGTAGTTTTCCGTGTAGTAAGTGTTCGGGTATTTTATTTTGCCATATTTATCGATATACATACCATTGCGCATCATAAAGATGGTGCCCCCAAAATCGGATAAAAAAATTATTCCGTTGGCATTACAATGGTGCCATTACGCATGGTTACATTCTTACGCATCAAATTCGTTTTTCCATTTTGCACAACCAGCATCTTGCTATTCTTCATCGTTACATCTGATGATCTTTCAGTATTAAGCTTCTTTCCCTTTAATTTATCGGCAATTTTAAGGGTGTGCATATTATCGTTAATAATGGAACTATTCATTTGGCGTCTTTCAATCTCATTCCTATCTTGGGCAAATAAATGTATTGAACCAGAAACTAATGCAATGAAAAGAAGTACAACTTTCATGGTGGCTTATTTTAAAGTTGAAGTAAATATCCAATCTTGTAACACATAAAGTAATCTTTACTGGGTAGTAAAACTACGACATATTGCAAAATAATTGTCGTAAAATTTGTATTCTTTATTTAACAATCCTTAAATTCCTTCTTTGACTCTTAGCAGCCTCTAGCTGTCTAGCATAAACTTAGCTATTGCATCTCTTTAGTTTATACTTTGCAATGTAAAAGAATACTAATCGGAAAGGAAGCTAGAATTAGAAGATTTATTCAAAATTAGTCTACAACAAACAGCCTATTAAGCCCCTTTAATACCCAATGTATAAAAGCATAATAAAACCTTACCCACCATTTGCCTATTTTTACAGCCCTTGGGGAAGAAGTTGCGCATAGGCAACCAAAAGAAGAATGATTATGGACAATAACAATACGAAAGCGCATCAAGAAAAGAAAATAGGTAGGTATTTGATAACAGCAGCATTGCCTTATGCCAATGGGCTGAAACATATTGGGCATTTGGCGGGTGCTTATTTGCCAGCAGACATCTATGTTAGGTATTTGAAAGCACAGAAAAGAGATGTGGTATTTGTTTGTGGAAGTGATGAACACGGAACCGCAATTCCTATTCAGGCGATGAAAGAGGGTACAACCGCACAGGCTATTATAGATAAATATCATCCAATAATAGAACAAAACTTTAAGGACTTGGGGATTGCTTTCGATATTTACCACCGCACGTCTGCCCCACTCCACCATGAAACTGCGCAGGAATTCTTTAGTGTGCTGAATAACAAAGGCGACCTTGAGATTAAAGAATCTGAACAGTTTTACGATGAGGCTACCAATACCTTTTTAGCAGATAGATATATAAAGGGTACATGCCCTGTTTGCGGCAATAACAATGCTTATGGTGATCAATGCGAAAAATGTGGCAGCACGTTAAGCCCCGAAATGTTGATTAACCCTGTTAGTACCCTAAGTGGTAACGCCCCTATTAAAAAGGCAACTAAACATTGGTATTTACCTCTAAATAGGCACGAAGACTTTTTGAGAGAGTGGATATTAAAAGAACATAAAGACGATTGGCGTAGCACCGTAGTTGGGCAGTGTAAAAGCTGGATAGACGGTGGATTGCAAGCAAGAGCTGTAACTAGAGATTTAGATTGGGGGATACGACTTCCATTAACCGAAGGAAAAGAACAGCATACCGTTGACCGTTTACCGTTAACCGAAGGAATGGACTCGGAAACGGTAAACGGTAAACAGTTAACGGAAACCACTACCACCACTGCCGTTACCCAAAGCGATGCTGGCAAAGTGTTGTACGTTTGGTTCGATGCACCAATAGGTTATATCAGTGCCACAAAGCAATGGGCTATTGATAACGATAAGGATTGGAAACCGTATTGGAATGCGCCAGATACTAAGCTAGTCCACTTTATAGGTAAGGATAACATCGTTTTCCATTGTATCATCTTCCCGGTAATGCTTAAGCTTTACGGGGATATATTACCTACCAATGTTCCTGCCAATGAATTTATGAACCTTGAGGGCGACAAAATGAGTACAAGCCGAGGATGGAGTATTGAGATGGATGACTATATAAACGACTGGATTAAAAAGGACAATGGCGGAGAAAGTATGGCCGATGTGTTGCGCTATTATCTTACACAGATTGCTCCCGAAACAAAGGATAGTGAGTTTACCTGGAAAGGCTTTCAGGATGCAAACAATAGTGAGCTGGTAAACATCTTTGGTAACCTTGTCAATCGGACTTTTGTATTGATGCATAAGTTGTGCAGCGGTAAAGTACCCGTATTTAGCAATGATATTATAGACGATACCGATAAGCAACTGATTATAGACATAAAACAATCAACTCAAAAAGTTACCGCTTTATTAGAAGCCTACAAGTTTAGAGATGCCCTGTTTGAAGTAATAGATTTAGCCAGAAAAGGAAATAAATACATGCAAGATAAAGAACCTTGGATGGTGGCCAAAAGGCAAACTGTTGATGGCATTTTATCTCCCGAAGGAAAGAAAAGTATTGATAACTGCCTTCATTTGTGTTTGCAACTAACTGCTAACCTAACTATCCTTATCAATCCTTTTCTACCGTTTACCGCTAGTAAACTTTGCAGGATGATGAAGGTGGTTGATAGGATGTTGGAATGGAAAAACGCAGGAAAGATAGATTTATTAAAAGTAGGCTATAGCCTCAGGGAACCGCAGTTGCTTTTTAGAAAGATAGAAAACGAAGAGATAGATACGCAGCTATTAAAGTTGAGAGAAAAGTCTGCATGGGTAAATAGTAAAACAGAAACTAGTACAAGTATGGAAGAAGTTACCGTTAATGAAATTGCACCTGTTGCACCAGAAATAGTATTTGATGATTTTGCAAAGATTGATTTAAGGGTAGGTACAATTATAGCCGCCGAGAAAGTACCGAAGGCTGATAAGCTTCTTAAACTTTCTGTTGATTTAGGTTTTGAGATAAGAACCATTGTTAGCGGCATTGCTTTACACTTCGCCCCAGAGGACATCGTTGGCAAACAAGTAACGGTTGTGGTAAACCTTGCCCCTCGAAAAATGCGTGGCATTGATAGTAACGGAATGATATTGATGGCAGAAGATACACAGGGTAAATTACACTTTATTAATCCTGAACAAGACATATCGAATGGAGCATCTGTAAAATAAAGGGTACTATATAATCATAAACCAGGTCGATTGATAGTATCAGTCGACCTGTTTTGATTAAAAGATTAGTAGTACTCGCCATTACACAAAACTACCCTCCTATCACCACGTGCGTCTGCTTTATTTATCCCTGCTAATCAAAGACAAATTCGCTACAATCAAAGAACTACAATATACCCAACTCATATTTTGCACCTCAACACGCGGTGCGAATGCACTAGCAGCGAAAGTCAAGACTAGTGGGGACTGATGTAACCAGCTTCGTCGAACACTTGAGCTAGGTAACTTCTTACATCTGTTGTATCAGTTTAATGAATTCATCAAGCTTATATGCCCCAGTAACTTCTTTTTTATCAAATACCATAAAGTACTTGAAGTTACTGCCAGCCTTATTTGCCCAAGCTGTACCAAGTCTAATCTTCATTTCACTATCGCTGTTATCCCTGTCATCCCCTTTTGTTTCTACTATTATTGTTTTTCCACTTTTTGTTTGAATGATAAAATCTGGGTAATGATTAATGAAGCCATTAATACAAAAGCCTACCCCTTTCTTATCTGTGTTCCTTGTCCAGAATTGGATATTTTGTAGATTGGCAATGTCATTAATCACCCTTTCCTCAAATCCATTCATACTACCTTCTTTCTCGTACAATGACTTTACGATGTCCTTTGATGTTTCGCCAGGTGCTATTTGGGTCAATAAACTGTAAGTAGGCTTGATGAACACCTTATCTATATCCAATAACTTTCTAAATTGCTCTTCGGCAAATACTTCTGATAGAGCGTTTATTTTGTCTTTAATCTTTTTTACATAGCTATACTCATTGTTGGCAAGGTCAGTAAACTGCTCATCGCTAAAGTCTGATAGGATGGTTACGATATATTTTTCTATCTCCCTATCATCTATCGGGTACATATTCCCTATTAAATCCATCATCCTTTTCGATATATTCTTTATTCTATTATCCTTCTTTGCAGGGTCAAGAATATAGGCTAACACCTTTTCTCGTACTGTACCGTCTATCTTTAGAAAAGTGGGGGTATGGTCTTGCTTGGTATCATCCAAATCTACTTTGTATAACTCTGATGCCACATTCTCGAATGAAATATTGCGGTCTGCCTTACTCAAAACAAATTCTTCCAGTAAACTTTCTTTATCTAAAGGTATTTCTGTTGCCGATGAGCCAAACAGGTCTAGTGATGGAACTTGTACATAAAACTTGGGCAATACAATCTTTGCAGCCGCTTCTTTAAATACTTCTTTTACACTGTATGTTTTTACCATATCGCTTAATTCTGTGGGTAATTGAATTTGATTGTTGTTATTAGCTGCTTCAATTCTACTCTCCAACTCATTGCTTTGTATTGTTGCTTGTTGCAATATCGTTTCTACGGTTTTATCCGTTACCGTTTCGCCCAAATCTGAAATTCTTGTTGTGTCTATATCACCAATAATATCTTCTGCTTCGCCTGATGGGGTCGTTGTTGCAACAGTTGTAGTACCCAAAGTAAAATCCAGTTCCAATGCTTCTACTCGTTGCTTTGCTTCCTCTAGCTGTACTTCGTCTGCCAGCCGATAATCTTTTTCACTAAACCCAGCCTTGTTTAGTCCTTTTACTATGTTTTGTAAAGTATCCATAAACTTTGCCGAGGCAGTCATCACATAACTATAATTGAGAAAAGGGGTAGCATGTTTGGTTACATAAGGCTGGCGCAATACCCTGCCTAGAATCTGTTCCACATCTACCGCTGAGTTCTTATCAGCTAATGAAGCCAAGATATAGGCAAACGGACAATCCCAGCCTTCTTTCAATGCATTTATAGTGATGATATACCGAACAGGGCAGTTCTTATCCATCAATCCGTTAGGGTATTTGTCTGCATTGTCAAACTCTTTCAGTTCATTGATGGTGGCTGTCTTTATCTTTATCTGCTCGGCAGGAATCTTTAGTTCTATCAGTTTCTCTTTCAGTTTCTCAAAAGTAGTATTATCATCTGCATTGCGGGGTTGTGCCTGAAATAATACAATTGGGCGGATATATCTACCCCCCTTCTTTTCATCTTCTATTGCTTGTAGTTCTAGTTTTCTTTGCAATTGCAAAGCGGCATTTACCACTTCTGTCTTATCTTGGTGATTATACACAATTACAGGAAGCTTCACCATTAAGTCTTTCTTTAGTTCCATGGCATCTACAAAACTGATGATGTTGCTATTTCGGCGAGGGGTAGCTGTTAAGTCGAGAATGAAACGTGGGTTGATGGCTGTTAACATCTCTACACTTAGGTTGCTTTCTGCATTGTGGCTTTCATCTACCACTACTAATGGATTGAGGTATTTAATCACCGCCCCAAGTGTAATATCTTCATCATCACCAATCAGATTTTCAAAGGATTGTAGGTTGCCGTTCTCTTGAAATACCTTTCTATCTTCTTTGTTTTTAGCCCGCAAACTATCAAAGCTAAACACCATTATACTTAGCTGTTCCTGTACCGATGTGGCATTGAAACCACTACCCTGCAACAGAGTTGCTTTATCAAATACTTCTACCTTATTGCCAAAGTGCGCATTTATCTTTTGGCGATATGGGTGACTATTGTCTTTTAGATTCTTGATTGTTTGATCTAAGATGGTAATAGATGGCACCAACCACATAACCGCTTTGGGCTTTGTATCGTTAAAAGCATCGAATATGGTTTTCAACGAATTGCAGGCAATAAAGGTTTTCCCTCCTGCTGTGGGTACTTTTACGCACACGTGCGGCACACGCTTTATATTGTCCTTATAAGGTTCTATAGCCCTGCCCACAAATGGAAGCAGCGGTGTTTTGGGATGCTTTGCCCAATATTGGTGGAAGGCACTGTGTACCAATTTTATTTCCTGCACAGTTTCCAGAAAGCGTTCTATATCTGTAATTACTTCTTGTTGGTATTTCTTTAATTCCACTTTCTTTAGTTATGAGTTATGAATGATGAGTTATGAGTTATGGGTTATGGGTTGGTGGCGTATTTTTCCTTTTTGAGGTTATGATTGCACTTTTTAGCATTTTAAATAAAGTGAGTGCTTCGTTATAAATACTTTCAAATTCTGTTTCCATAAGTAATTCTGTTTCTTTCATTAACTCTAGCCAATACTTTGTCTCGTCACATTCTTTTTGGGCAATAGCTAGTTTATGTATAAAATCTTTAGCACTTTCTGCACTCTGAGCTTCTCTTACCAATGCTCCTATTGACGTTCCACTTCGTAAAAGCTGTTTACTAAGCACATAGTCTTTCTTTGTCTGTGTCAGATAACTATTTAGTCTATATATCCTGACTGCAAATGCAAAACTCTTCTCTTTAATTATGCTTTTCTTTTCCATAACAATCATATTTGGGTAAACATAACCCATAACTCATAACTCATAACCCATAACTCAAAACTTCGTTATATCTCTTGGTATTTTCTTGAATATGATAGCGTGCTTGCTCATAAACTCCTTGGTAAGTAAGCATTTGTCGGCATATATAATATATTGCTCTGCTTTTGTTTTGAGGGTACTTAAAAAGTCATGGTTCAGTGTGGTAGCCCTGTCTGCTTCGTAGTTAAAATAATAAGCCGTATCGTTATACTTAGCCAGAAAGGCTGCATTGTCTTTCTCTTTCATACGCTCTAAATCCTGCCTATCCGCTAATCCTGCAAATCCTGATTCAGACAACCATTGCTTGGTTTCGGTATAATAGATATAGCCTCTTATTTTCTGGATAGATAAGCTTTCGTTTAGGTTACCATCCGCATCAAACAAAGGCTCTCCCAAAGTGTAAAAGTCAAAACTACCACCCGTGCCTTCTGTATTCCCATAACCCTGCATTACTCTCTTAACCCTTTCGGCAGTAATGGTTTCGGCATAGTCTTCCAGTTCTATCAGTATAAACTTTCGGTTGCCACCATCTTGTTTGTTTAGGTTGAGGACAGCGTGGGCTGTGGTGCCGCTACCAGCAAAGCTGTCGAGGATGATGGAATCATCGTTAGTGGCGGCAAAAAGTAAGTCTTCTATTAGCTTAATTGGTTTTGGAAATGAAAAGGTCTTCTTGCCAAATATCTCTTCTAATTCAGCCGTCCCTCTTCTGCTTGTATTTGTTTTTTCATTAAAAATTGACCTAATGACTTTCTCAGTTGTTCTCATCTTTTGGACAATTCTATATTCCCCATCAGCATTTTTATAACCGATAATTTCTTTATTAATATTTTCACCTGATTTAGGTTTTCCCCAACGCCAAACAAACTGAACATTATCCTTTACAGAAAGTGGTGGATAAATTTCAATCAACCCATCTTTTCTATCCAGACTAATTTCAAAGAAATCAGTTTCAATTTGTTTGCTTGTATCTAAATAAAATGGGTAATATAAATTAGGTCGATTAGTGGGAGTAAATGCTACATTACTATTATAAAGAGGATGTACATTGTATCCACCTGTTTCGTCTTGATATTTAAAGGTTTTTTCAACATCAGGTAAAAGGTTAGTATCCAATTTTGAGTTACTCTTTGAATAGAATAAACAGAATTCATGCATCTTACCTATATGCCCATAATCTCTTGCATTTGGAGTGGAATTAACAATAAATGCACCCACAAAATTTCCAGTGCCAAATATCTCATCCATTATCATCTTCAAACTCGCCTGTTCATTGTCATCAATGCTGATAAATATTGCCCCATCCTCTGCCAATAGTTTGTGTAATAGTTTCAAACGGGGGTACATCATACACAACCATTTGTCGTGCCTTGTAAGGTCTTCGGCTTCCTTG
>JANYEX010000208.1 GCA_025359725.1 Chitinophagaceae bacterium
GTAACTTTTTGGAAGTTGCCAAATCTAACTGAAGGAGGCTTGCTATTGTAGATTTACCAACTTCCAAAAAGTTGGCAAATCTAATTGCAACAATTGTAGTGATTAAACCCCAATTTTCTCAATTTGCACAAAATATTTTGCTCGCTAGCAATCATTTCTTTCGCTAGAGCAACGTGTTCTACAGCTAGAGCAATCATTTCTTCAGCTAGAGAGACATGATCTTCATCTAGAGCGACATGTTCTACAGCTAGAGCAATCATTTCTTCAGCTAGAGAGACATGATTTTCATCTAGAGCGACATGTTCTACAGCTAGAGCAATCATTTCTTCAGCTAGAGAGACATGATTTTTGGCTATAACGGACAAATTTTAGGAATTGCTAAACCAGATATTTCAATACCCCTTTCGTTTCTCAATGCTGGAAAAGACATTTAAAGTATTATCTTGTTTCCTTTTCAGTGCCACTGTGGCAAAATAACAAGCTATGGTTTTACATTTGCCCACTATGAGCAAGTTTTTAATTGTAGGATTAGGCAATGTTGGTGCTGAATATAACCATACCCGACACAACATAGGCTTTGATGTGTTGGATGCTTTTGTAATTAAAAATAATGGTCAATATAAGCTGGATAGGCTTGCTTATATGTCAGAAGTACGCTGGAAAGGAAGGACGTTTATTTGTATAAAACCTACTACCTACATGAACCTTAGTGGTAAAGCATTTAAGTATTGGCTTGACAAAGAGAAAATAGAAATAGAAAATACCCTAACCATAGTTGATGACCTTGCCCTGCCTTTAAATAAAATAAGACTGCGTGCTAGCGGTAGCGATGCTGGGCATAATGGCTTGCGCAACATAGCCGAAAAGATAAGGGAGCGGAAAGCTGATTATATCCTACAGGTGAAAGACAACCAAAAGAACCTGAATGAACAGCTTAGGGAGATATTCGACTCCGCAGCAGCACGCAAAAAGGATGTAATGGTAAATACAGGGCATGGTAGGATAGAAAAAAGGACATGTGAGGTTATTGTTGCCAGAGGGATTGTCTTGGAAGGAAAGGAAAACTGGAAAGATTTGAAGCTATTGGTACGGATAAAATCAGAGAGGACAATAAAAAGTACAAAAGAAAAATCAACTATAGTTACAGGTATTATATCTCATCGTTGAAAGATGATGCGGCACTGCTCAACAAGTCCGTAAGAAGTCATTGGGGCATTGAAAACAACCTGCATTGGAATTTGGATGTCATCTTTAAGGAAGATGGACAACTCAAACGAAAAGGTAATTCCGCAGAAAACTTCAATGTCATAGCAAAGGTCGCATTAGGGCTGATTGAAAATGAAAAGACAGTAAAACTATCCAAACCGCTCAAGAGACTAAAGGCGGCTATTGATGATGCTTATAGAGAAATTATCTTGAATCTTTAAAAGCGAATTCCCTGTCGTTTATTACCTTATAATACCCAAAGTATCCATCAGCTATTATATTTGTTTTTAAAGCTGCATACATTGCCTCGGATATTACTGACTGTTACCAATGATTTAAGTTACGACCAACGGATGCAACGCATCTGTACCTCCTTGCAAAAAGCGGGGTATGAGGCAGTGTTGATAGGTCGTAAACTAACCTCTTCCGTACCATTGGCGGTGTTGCCGTTTACGCAAAAGCGGTTGCCGTGCTTCTTCTCCAAAGGGATTGCCTTTTATACTGAATACAATATCCGCCTGTTCTTTTACCTGCTCTTTGCAAAGGCTGATGCCTTCTGTGCCATCGATCTGGATACAATAATGCCTTGCTATCTGGCATCGGCATTACGAAACAAACCGAGGGTGTATGATGCGCATGAACTGTTTACAGAGCAAAAGGAGATAGTGACACGCAAACGCATACACCAGATTTGGCTGGCAGTAGAGCGGTTTGCCGTACCCCGCTTTACCAAAGGATATACGGTGAACCTGTTTATACAGGAGGAATTTGGGCGTAGATATGGCGTGAGTTACGACATTGTGCGCAATATGCCAATGAAAAAGGGACTTACCCATGTGGAGAAGTTCGCAGAACCCACCATTATCTACCAAGGGGCGGTGAATGAGGGGCGCAGCTTTGAAACATTGATACCCGCCATGAAGGAAGTAAATGCAAGGCTGCTGATATGTGGCGTGGGTAACTATCTGGCAGAAGCAAAGGAGTTGGTAAAAACTCATCAACTGGAAGGCAAGGTACTATTCAGGGGAGCGGTGGCACCAACGGAATTACAACTGATTACCCAGCAAAGTCATATAGGCGTGATGCTGTTTGAGGCTACGGGCATGAACCAATACTAC
>JANYEX010000213.1 GCA_025359725.1 Chitinophagaceae bacterium
TATTTACGATAAGAAAAACAGAAAAAGCGATGTAAGGCATCAAGAATTTTAGAATATCCTTAAAGCCATTACTAATATTGAATGCCCCAATACTACCTGTCCATCTACCAATCATTAAACTAGCCCAATATAAAGAAATAAAAGGGGCAACCTGATCTGTTCTGATGCCTTGTTTTTGCTTTAAAAACTCTGGCAAATTACTAGCCGTAGCCACCTCCACACCTACATAAACAAAAATACCAATCATGCCCAACCATAATTGTGGATATTGTAAAGCACTCTTTTTATGGATGATTTTACTATCATTATCGGCTTCCTCGGCAGCAATATGTTCCAAATCAATCTTATTAGGAACAGAAGAAAATTTTAGGCAAAGAGCCACCAACAAAAAAGCCACGCCCAAAATAAGATAAGGCGTTTTAACGCTGGTAATACTTGCCTCTGTATTGGCAGAATTTACACTGCCAAAAATGGCAAAACTTACCAAAAGTGGCCCGATGGTAGTACCAAAATTGTTTATACCGCCCGCCATACTTAGTCTTTGCGAACCAGTTTTAGGATCGCCCATAACTACAGCCAAAGGATTAGCCGCAATTTGTTGCAACGAAAACCCTAGCGCAACAATAAATAACCCCGTAATCATTAAGGTAAACGAGCCTAAGTTAGCCGCTGGGTAAAATAATAAAGTTCCGATGGCAGAGATAATAAGCCCGATAGCAATACCGTTTTTATACCCAATTTTATTTAATAAATCGGAACCAATAGTTCTAGAAATTACCAAATAAATAATTGAACCTACTGTGTAGGCAATATAAAAAGCAAAAGAAACAAGCTGGCTTTGCACTTGCGAGAGTGTAAACGCTTTTTTAAATACTGGAATTAAAATATCGTTGCTGGCGGCAACGAAACCCCAAAAGAAAAACACGGTAACTAGTGTTGCAAATTGCCCCCACTTTGTTTGTTGACTCATGATAAAAGCTATTTTTTATAAGCGTTAAGAAATAAAAAACTATACCTATTTTGAAAAAAAGTAAATATATATTAATTAGATACTTATGCTATTTTAAATAAACCGTTTAGACCCGTATTGGTATTTTTATGTATTGAAAACCTAAAGCTAGGATAGTTTTTGTGCAGTTAAGAATTAGTATTTCCATTTTTTATTATTTGACAAGCATTAGAAGTATTTATTTAAAAGGCGAGGCTGAACTATTTCAACTTCGCCTTTTATTATTTTTTTAGAATATATTTTATACTACAAATATTTCGTTGCAGCCTTATTAGAATCCAACGATAGTCTCCACTATTTTTTATACTGAATCTTCCATGCAACTTCCTTTGTGTCCTTGCTTTCCAATACCAATACATTAAGGGCATCTCCCGCAGGATGTTTCTCCCATTTTGCAGTAGCACCTTCTGCTTTTACACCCGTAAGTTTCCAATTATTAGAAGCAACAACAATGCGCATCGCCTCCCACCCTATTACCGAAGCTTTACCAGACAAAATCTTTTCAGCTTCATTCCAGTTTACATCTTTTAACTCCATCCAACCCTGCAAAATATGCCTGTTAGTAGAAACTAATTGCGGTACATCTTGTACTTTATGAACAGAAAACATCGCACAAGAAAGACTATCTAGGTTAGCACTTATTGTTTCAGTTCCTTTTAGTTTACCTATAAAAGTATCTTTCCAAAAGTCATATACATAATAGGAAGCCGCAGCATCTAAAGCCAACCCACCCTGTACCATCTCTTTATTTAGACTAACAGATACTTCATTTGTGGTTTTTTCTCCATTAAACAATGCCACCTGATGCCAATTTTTGGTCAATTCTAAATCATACACTTTAGGATTTTTATTGCCAAGAAATGCATCAATGGGGCGTGGACTTTTCAATCCAAAATACATGGGATAAATACGAGAAATCTCATGAACCATAGTAGGTGTAAGCATTTCGAAAGGTGTTGCCAACTCTATTCGACCACTTGTAAGAGCTAGCATTGTAAACAACGCCTGACGAACACTTTCGGTATGATTATGTACTGATTTACTATCGGGGTAATACGAGAAAACAGAACGAGCCTTATACCAACGAAGCCCGCTAGTAGTTACATACTGCGCTTCGAACTTATTATTGTCGCCTGCATTCCTTTGAATATCTACAATTCCAGCGCAGACATCAAGGGTGGGTGTATTATTTTCACCTAAACATCTTTCGTGGATATGCCCTTCAGGACCTAGACCTTGTCTGCATAAACTAAATAATTGGCGATAAGCAGAAGTAGTAGTCGCTGTAGAATCTTCGAAGCCGCCAGCAGGATTCCAAGCAGTTTCGGCATAGTCGAACTTAATTCCTATCATACCATCTCTATGCAAACGCTGCCATACAGCCAACATATATTGTTTAAATTCGGGGTTGGTATAATCATAATGAACATAAGGTAAATGATGACGATGGAATAAATTAAGCTGGCTAATATCGTTGTTCAACATCCAATTAGGATGGGCTTTTGCAAAGTCATCAGAAGGCATACTCGATTGAAAATAAGTAAAAGGAACACCATTACGCTCCTTCACTGCGGCGCACCATTTGGCAAAAGTTTCGTAGGGCTTCACCAAATGCCCGTATTTACTCCAATGTTCATCATCCCACCAACCTTGTTCTGTATTTCCGTCCTTGTAACAATAAGTATCAGGCTCCAATCTTACAGCAACCTTTGTGTACTTTGTTAATCCACACTTATTTGCTTCATCCATTTCGCCAATTAAAGCTGCCGAATTATTAATATCTCGTCCCTTACTCAGATTACCCACTGCCCAACCGCAAAGTGTAGGAAAATCATACACATTTGGTTTGGCATTATTGGCTTCCCTAAGTGCCAATCCATATTTTTCTAATGCAAGAAAAGGATTACTTCCCCCTATTCCTAAATAATAAGTATCTGGCGACCACCAATCCTGATTAACGGAAACTCTTCTACCAACAGGATCATTCATGAACAAAGAAACAGTACGGGTATTTGTTTTTTTGTCTGATTTATACAAAGTAGTGGCATAGAAATATTCGTAATGAAGCCCACCCCAAACAATAGAATGTCTCTTCCCGTTTACCTCTGCCGTAAACAACATACTGTTGTCGGACTGTCTTAGGTTTGTGGTATCAATCCAAACTTCAGGCATTGTAATTCCTGCCGCACCATTTAAGGTAGTAGCTGAAGCAATGTCTGCATTGGGAAACAAAGTAGCTTCCGAAAACAATTCAGCTTTGGTAAACCTGCTAGCAATTGGCAATTTATTATTGATACCTGCTTGAAGAATTATATAAGATTCCCCATCTAATAAAGTAAATGCATAACGATATTCGGGCAGTTGTCTTGTGGTACATTCAATGCTAATCTCTATCCTTTGTCCATTTTTATTGGATTGATTTACAGCTTTTTGAATCCAAGTAATCTTTGGTGATTTGAATTTAGTAGAGAACCTTGTTTGAGGAGAGTTCCAACCATCAGATGATAGTCTAGCATTGTCTAGCACTATGGTATTATCTTTTTTATCTGTTACACTATAGACAGCATCGGACAAACTAATTTTTAAAGAAAGCAAAGAATTGGATAAATAGAGATACCCATCTTTATTTTCCACATGGGTATCGGCATTTTGACACCAAGATAAAAAAGGCAGCATTAATGATAGGGCAATTAAGCATTTAGGAAAGTTCATCGTTTGTTTTTTGTTATTGATAAGTAAATAAAGATAGATATGACACTATCCTCAAATTATGATAATGACGCATCCAAAACAGATAAGTTTATTCAATTCTATGTTAGTAGGCCTAAAATACTAGGGTTGTCAGCTGTTATGCTAGTTCGACGTTGCTATTTGTTGGCAGCTTTTAAAAACTCTATTGTTACTTACAAAGCAAATTTAATTTACAAATGATTCTGTCAAGGAAAAAAGGGCAATCCGAAATGTTCAATATCCAACGTCGACCAAAAGAACTGCAATCACACGGATTAGCAGAGAACACTTTGATTATATGGCAATTTGCAATAAGTCTTGTTTCATGAGATTAAGTTTCTATTGACAAATGCTTTTTAGATTTGTTACAGACTTTCTACCAAAAAAGGCATGAGTAGTTGTGAAATAGCCAGAGAAGTAGGCATTACACAGAAAACGGCTTGAATATTTTATGTAAAAGTTAGGTCTTTTATGAACAGCAGTGGATTGTACCCATTATAAGGCGAAGTGCATGTGGATGAATATGTTATTGGTGGTAAAGAAAAGGATACTCTATTACAAGGATGTAAAGGCTATGCATAGGTATATTATTCTATAAATTTTTAATCAAAAAATTGCCAATGAAGTGTATTATATCAAAACTAAGGGCGTACATAAACAAGTTAAATATGTCCCCTGAATCATCTTTCATGGCTCCTGAATCATAAAATAGATTATCTATTTTTCTTAAACCTCTTTGCTTGTTGGGAAGAATGGATAATACAGATGGGTTATAATAGAATAATTACTTATTCTACGATTACAGTTTTTGTAAGTTCTGTTTTATCGTTTCTCAAATTAACAACATAGATACCAGCAGTTACGCTTGGCAAAACTAACACTATAAGAAGCAGTACCACCATTGGGTCAAACAGTCTTAGCCAACACTGTTTGACCCAAAATGTTTGTAACTATCAAAGTATAAAGAGCAGCATCTGTATTTAAAACAAAGTTCAATTGTTTGTTTTTAACTAGGTTCGTACACATATAGATATTGCTGCTTATTAAATCAGGTTGTTTACTAGAAAATACCTTCCAATTGAGATGTGCAACAACCTAATTTATTTTGGAATGAGGTCTAGTGAATAAAAAAGTTTGTCAGCATCGTCATCCACACCCGTTACTTTCCCATTTACAGGCTTGTCTTTATCAGTATCTACAAAATATCCTTGGTCATAATATTCAATGTAATAGTCCTTGGGATAAGGTGGATGGTTTAAATTATGATTTTGCGCTTGAGCAGTAATTGCAAAAAAGACAAATAGTGCAATGGTATATGTATATACGCCATAGAGCGCGAGATACAGCGTCCATCTGGCTTTGAAATGCAGCAGGATGCGTAATAGTGGAAAAAAAGATGCATAGTGCCAAGAACGCCATTATTGGTACTGAAAAGAATGGAGTTGTTTAATAGTTAAATAACCGATCAACCTATATTAGGCAGGAACAAAATATTAGATTACAGTATTGACTTGTTAACCACTAACAATTAATCACTAAGAACTATTAAAAGTTATAGTATTGCAAAAGATTAAGTAAAGATTCTAATCAACCAAAAAGAAGTTGTCTTATTCTAATTGTGGAACGCCATTTGCCTTATTACATTAAAATTAGTTTATGAAAAACATTACACGATTCGTTTTACTATTGTCAATCGCAATTGGGTTTGCCAACCTAGTAAAAGCAGAAAGCGAATGGCCTAAAGAAATACCTTTGGATAATGGCGGAAAGATTATTATCTACCAGCCACAACCAGAAAGTTTAAACGGGAATATGTTGTCGGCAAGGGCGGCTGTTTCTATCTCTCCATCTGCTGGTGCGGAGGAAACTTTTGGTTCTATATGGTTTGATGCTTTTTTGCAAACAGATAAAGACAATAGGGTTGGCACATTGGAAAGTTTGAACATAAAGGAAGCTAAATTCCCAGGCATTAAGGACGACCAACAACTGCAACAATATACTAGTACTGTTCAGAACGTAGTGCCACAATGGAACATGCAGTTTTCTCTTGATCAGTTACTTACTTCTATTCAGCAAACAAAACAATTAAGTGAGCCTAACTTAAAAAATGATGCCCCTAATATCATTTACAGAGACAGAGCTACTACTTTGATTGTTTTGGATGGTCTTCCTAGGTTACAATTGGATAAAGAATCGGGTATGCAGCGTGTTGTTAATACACCTTCTACTATTGTGTTAAACCCTGATGATAATCTATATTATTTTTATGGGGGGGGATTATGGTATAGCTCTAGTAACATATTAAACGGTTGGAGTTATGTATCGAACGTACCATATAGGATACAACAATTTGATTTGAAGATACAACAAAAGCAAAGCAAGGATGCTGATAGTAATAATCAGGATAAGCCAACAACACCAACAGACATTATAGTTAGTACCCAGCCTGCCGAGTTGATTCAAACGGATGGCACACCCTCTTATCAAACAATAGAAGGAACAAGTTTATTGTTTGTAGATAATACTTTGAATGATATATTCAAGGATATTAATTCTCAACAGAACTATATCCTTATCTCAGGGCGTTGGTACACTTCTACATCGCTAACAGGCGGATGGTCTTATGTTTCTGCTAGTCAATTACCTGCCGACTTTGCTAAAATTCCCGAAGGTTCTGAAAAGGATGGAATATTATCTAGCGTAGCAGGAACCAATGCAGCAAACGAAGCATTGATGGATGCACAGATACCTCAAACAGCGAAGGTTGACAGGCAAACTGCCACAACAACAGTAACTTATGATGGCGAACCTATCTTTAAACCTATCCGTGGCACAAACCTTATGGTTGCCGAAAACAGTAGTGTAACAGTATTAAAGTCTAATACAAACGAAGAATATTATGCTGTAGATAATGGTGTTTGGTTTAAAAGTGATTACCCAAATGGCCCTTGGCAGGTATCTACAGAAAGACCATCAGATGTAGATAACATACCTGCCGATAATATTGCTTACAACACTAAGTACGTTTATGTATATGACTACACCCCAGATTATGTTTATACTGGCTACACCCCTGGCTACCTAGGTTGCTACGTATATGGCCCAACGGTTGTTTGGGGTACAGGTTGGTATTATCATCCTTGGTACAGACACAATTACTATCCTCGACCTTATACTTGGGGATTTGGCATGGCATACAATCCATGGACAGGATGGAGTATAGGTTACCAATCTGGTTATAGTCTTGGCTGGCATTACTACGATCATAATTCTTATTCTCATGGTTGGTTTGGTCCTCGTGTTTATCATCCTGCTTACAGACCTTGGGGATATAACGGTGGGTTTTATGGTAGGGACAATGTAATACTTCGCCAGCCACGTGTGGTTGTGAACAGACCCGTATATGTTACTGTAAACAATAATAGAAATAACTATTATAGTACTAGGAATGTGATGGTTGATAGGAATCACAACATCAATTTATACAACCATGTTAAGGGTGCATCTACTATTGATGTTAACCGCACGCAAGGTGTTATAACAGTTGGCAATAGAGGGCTTCACACGGTTGGTAACAATCAATATCAACCAATAAATCGTCCACAAAATAACAATGGTATAAACAATGGCTTTGGCAATCGACCTGCGATTATACCTAATCCACAATCAAATGGTACAATTAACCGTCCTGCTGTAGGTAATCTAAACAATAATGGATTTAATCAACCAATAGTTACTCCTCGTCAAGGAAATGAAAGGCTAAATAATTCCAGTAGACCTTTTGCTACCCCTAGCACACAGCCTAACAATGTAGCAACAGATCGTCAAGGGAATATTTATAAGTTTGAGAACAACGGTGCTATACAACAAAGACAAAACAATACTTGGAAACCTGCGCCCCAAACACAAGCACCTCAGGAAGTAAACAATGTTCAACAACAGCGAGAAAGAAGCAATACAAGAGATATGAACTTTCAACGTTCTGCACCTCAAGTTCAACAAAGATATCAACCTGCATCACAGCAACCTTCTGTTCCAAGAGGAAATTCGAATGGTAATGAGAACAGACGTTACAAGAATTAAGTCTATTTAATAAATTATATTGATAAAGACCGTTGGTAAATACCAACGGTCTTTTTTATTTCTACTTATATAAAAGCGTTTTTGAACTCATTCCTTTATATTGCACCTGTTGATTAACTTTTCGAAACAGTACTGCGCATGAATTTCACGGATAAGCTCAAGCATCTCAGAATAGTCAGGTCTATTATTTACATTGTGGTTGGCTTTATTACCTATCCCGGATTAGCGATTATAAACAAGATAAAGATTACAGGAACGGAACATATTAAAGACCTGCCCAAGCGTAATGTTCTTTTTGTAAGTAATCACCAAACCTATTTTGCAGATGTAATGGCATTCATACACATCTTTTGTGCAGTAAGATGGAGAAAAGAAAATAAATTGGGGTTACCATATTATCTTTTATTTCCCATTACACACTTGTACTTTGTTGCAGCAGAAGAAACGATGAAGGGAAGTTGGATTAGTCGTTTATTTATTTTGGCAGGGGCATTAACAGTAAAGAGAACATGGCGTGCTGAAGGAAAAGAAGTTAGGCGTGGACTAGACCCATCAGATACAAGACAAATACATGACGCCTTGGATACAAGTTGGGTGATTACTTTCCCGCAGGGAACAACTAAGCCTTTTGCCCCTGGAAGAAAAGGAACTGCTTACATAATTAAAAATAATAAGCCCATAGTTGTACCTGTAGTTATCAATGGTTTTTGGCGAGCTTTTACAAAGAAAGGATTGACATTTAAAAAGAAAGGCTCTATCCTTACTGTGAGGTTTAAACCACCATTAGTTATTAACTACGATGATACCACCGAAGAAATACTAGAGCAAGTAATGGATGCCATTGAGCAAAGTAAAAAGTTTATGTTACTAGGAAAGCATCATCGCATAGAAGAACCAATTGCTTAAAATATACCACAACAAAAAGCCCCAGCAAATCTGCTGAGGCTTTTTTATTCACCTTTAAAACCCCCTAAAACTTATTTTACTTCTTCAAATTCTGCGTCAGTAACAGTTTCAGAATCTTGGTGTGCTTCACCATGATGACCAGCATCTTGCGGTTGTGCACCACCAGCAGCTTGTGCTTTGTACAAATCTTCACTTGCAGCAGTCCAAGCAGCGTTCAATTCTTCCATTGCCTTATCTATTGTAGCAATATCTTGAACCTTATGAGCTTCTTTTAATTTAGCCAAAGCTGTTTCAATTGCTCCTTTTTTATCAGCAGGAACTTTATCACCGAACTCTTTAAATTGTTTTTCAGTTTGGAAAATTAAGCTATCAGCAGCATTAATTTTTTCTACTCTTTCACGAGCTTCTTTGTCTGATGCTTCGTTGGCTTTAGCTTCAGCTTTCATTTTTTCAACTTCTTCCTTGCTCAAACCACTACCAGCTTCAATACGGATTTTTTGTTCTTTACCAGTACCCTTATCCTTCGCACTTACATGAAGCATACCGTTTGCATCAATATCGAAGGTAACTTCAATTTGAGGAACCCCTCTTGGTGCTGGTGGAATACCATCCAAGTTGAACATACCCAAACTCTTGTTTTGAGTAGCCATTGGCCTTTCACCTTGAAGAACATGTATTTGTACACCTGATTGGTTATCGCTTGCAGTAGAATAAACTTCTGTCTTTTTAGTAGGGATGGTTGTGTTGCTGTTAATCATGGTTGTCATGATACCACCCATTGTTTCGATACCCAAGCTGAGTGGGGTAACGTCCAATAACAATACATCCTTTACTTCTCCAGTCAATACACCACCTTGAATGGCAGCACCAATAGCAACAACCTCATCAGGGTTAACGCCCTTGTGTGGTTTCTTGTTAAAGAATTTTTCTACCAATTCTTGTACCTTGGGGATACGTGTACTACCACCCACCAAGATAACTTCGTCTATTTGAGAAACATTGTAACCAGCATCTTTCAATGCAGCTTCGCAAGGTTTCAAGCAACGTGCGAATAAATTATCAGCCAATGATTCGAACTTAGCACGAGTCAATTTCTTAACTAAGTGCTTAGGAACGCCATCAACAGCAGTGATATATGGAAGGTTAATTTCAGTTTCTGTAGAAGAACTCAATTCAACC
Source organism: Chitinophagaceae bacterium (assembly GCA_025359725.1). Taxonomy (GTDB): domain Bacteria; phylum Bacteroidota; class Bacteroidia; order Chitinophagales; family Chitinophagaceae; genus Parasediminibacterium. Next base: position 9,908 of record JANYEX010000213.1, read on the forward strand.
TTAGCTTTTTCAGACGCTTCTTTCAAACGTTGCAAAGCCATAGGATCCTTACGTAAATCGATGTTTTCTTCTGTTTTAAAATCATTAGCCAACCAATCCATGATTACTTTATCAAAGTCATCACCACCTAAGTGTGTATCACCATTGGTAGATTTTACTTCAAATACACCATCACCCAATTCAAGAACAGATATATCAAAAGTACCACCACCAAGGTCAAATACCGCAATCTTTTGGTCAACGTGTTTCTTATCCAAACCGTAAGCCAATGCAGCAGCAGTAGGTTCGTTTACAATACGCCTAACTACCAAACCAGCTATTTCACCAGCTTCTTTTGTAGCCTGACGTTGTGCATCGTTAAAGTAAGCAGGCACGGTAATAACCGCTTCTGTTACTTCAACACCCAAATAATCTTCTGCAGTTTTCTTCATCTTCTGCAAAACCATTGCAGATATTTCTTGTGGTGTATATAAACGTCCGTCTATATCTACACGCACTGTGTTGTTGTCACCTTTAACTACTTTATAACCCCAATGAGAGATTTCCTCAGTTACTTCATCAAAACGACGACCCATAAAACGCTTTACAGAAGCAATAGTGTTTTGAGGGTTAGTGATTGCCTGACGTTTTGCGGCATCACCCACTTTACGTTCGCCATTCTTTAAAAAACCAACTATCGAAGGGGTGGTTCTCCTACCCTCTTCATTAGCTATCACAACAGGTTCGTTGCCTTCCATTACAGATACGCAACTGTTTGTTGTACCTAAGTCTATACCAATAATTTTGCCCATAATATTATATTTTGAATAGTATTGGTCAATCATTATGCCATCACCTTTTTGGGTGCAAAAATGGCAGTCATTCGGCGAAAGCATAATTTTATGACAACTATATGTCTGCTTTTGCTTCTAGAGAGTGACAGAATGGGAGAAGCATCGTGAATCGGTAGAAACGAGAATCGCAAGTTTTGGAGGCTGATTATATTGATGACATATTTTCTTCGAAAATCAACCTAGCGATTAACTTTCCTTCCGTTTACCGATTCGTAATTCCTCTCTTTCATTAACCAAATTTGGCTGAAAAAGATGCGTCATCACCATTTATGTTGCGGATAATAAATACCGTTATGCCCGCTGCTGCATTGTAGCCTAATTCAGCGGCTGTTTTTTTAACAAAAATATTAGGGTTATAATCTACAATAGCAGATAATACTCCTGGCAGACTATTTTTTGTCATGCCAAAATAAAATTGCAGACTAGTGCCTGATTTCACTTTCATTCTTACCCTTTTTGTAGCCGTCATGCCCGCTGTTTTGCGTACCAAAGAGAGCGTTGCCTTCACTATTCCGCTTCTTGTTACCACTTTGCGTACTGCATCATAAATTACATAATTCTTGGCTTTTACTTTGTCCTTTGCAGTGGTGTAAAAGGCTTTTCCTGTGCTGCAAAGACCTTTGGCTGTTGTAAAAAGTGCATTGCCTGCCGAGCGTCTTTCTACAGTAAATGTTTCTGCATCGCCCACCAATACTGGCATTGCAGCTATTAATGGTAACAATGCGGCAGCCTCTGTGGTTATGTTGGTAAGCATGGCGGCGTCAAGTCCTTTAGGACCTAGTTGGCTCATATATTTACCACCTTTTATCACTACATTGCTAGATATATTATACAATAGGCTGGCATCAAATTTTCCTAGTCCTTTAAATTGAAACCCTTTGTATTCAGCCGATTTTGTTTCGAAAGTATCGCCCACTATGGTTTGCACGGTTTGTATGTTTGTTAGCAATATGGCGGCTTGCTTGTCCCTAGCCTCGTAGCCAAGCGTATTTGTTTCCAAGCCAGTAACGTTGGATGGTATGGCGGCAAAAGCTATCCTTTCGGCATCGAAGGCATTAATTTTTGCGATAGTAATTCCTCGCGCAGCTAAATCTGCCTGATCTCTTTTCAAAAAAGCAAGTTTAGCAAGGCAAGTGTCAATTAGTTTTTCATAACTCATTGAAAAAAGTAGCTTAAGCAATTTAGGTGAAGCCATAATAAGTATAATTAAAAAAGTAAGTATTAATTATTTGTACGCAACATAGGTATTTGTTTGAGATATAAAATCACAAAATAAAAATAAACAAAAAATATATTTTAAAATTTATTTTTAAATGTAATTTATTGTTTTTTAAATTCTTTTATTTCAATAATTAATACCCTTAAATATTTAGTTTTATAGTAAGGTTCACCGAAAATTATGTCAAGTTATCCAATATCTATGTTCTTACATCCAAATACTACTTTCTTTTGCCCAAAAGCTGTGTTCTTTTGTCCATATCTATGCTTTTTTTCGTAATATTTATCATCTTATGCTCAATTGCTTGCCATTTTTGTTCAAAAACGACTAGAAAATGCACGTAAGAACACAAATTCTAAACGTAAGCGTAAAACTTATGGACGAACGACTAAAATTATGAGTACAAGAACACAGATTTTGGATGTAGAACAACAATTTTCATACATCTAACAATAGCTTTTACACATCTTGCAATAGATATTGAATAACTTACAATAAAGAAGAAATAAATGAGAAATGATAATTAATAAGGGATAATTAAAAATAGAAATTATCAATTGAAAGTCCCGTTTGAGGACGATATATTGCTAGAAAAACGGCAAACAAACAGCTATAAGTGCCGTAGGTACGGGATATTTATTATTAGTTCATTTATCAATTTATATATCGTCCCCAAAGAAGCATCGTTAACTGGGAGGAACGAGAATCGCTAGTATTAAACACCTATAATATTGTGACATTCTTCTTAAAATCATAATTATTGACGAGGTGAAAAGTAATGCAAGCGAATATAAAAGTCTCATTAAAGAAGATTTACTTCAATTGAAGATAAAGCTTAAGGATAAAATATCTGATCAATTTAAATGGGTAATCGGTGTATTTTCAACCCTAGCTTTACTGATAATTGGTCTTTATTTAAAGAAATAACCAACATATCCCCCCATAAAACCAAAGCAATAAATAGAAAGATTTGCCTATTGTTTTAATCTAAATTATTATTGCAATAAAAGGATGCAAATGGCTAACTTGAGGATACATTACCTGCAACATGTGGCTTTTGAAGGATTGGGAAGCATTGAAGAATGGGCGTTGAATAACGGACATTTATTGAGTGTTACAAAATTGTATGAAGCCGCTGTTTATCTGGATATAAATGAAATAGATTGGCTGATAGTGATGGGTGGGCCGATGGGTGTGTATGATGAGGACAAATATGGGTGGTTAATTGAGGAAAAAAAGTATATACAGCAAGCCATCGCAGCAGGGAAAACAGTTTTGGGGATATGCCTTGGTTCGCAATTAATAGCCGAAGTTTTAGGGGCAAAAGTTTATCCTAATAATGAAAAAGAGATTGGTTGGTTTGATATACACTTAACACCAACTGCCGTTAATAATGAGTTATTTTTTGATGCACCACCAACAATAAAGGTTTTCCATTGGCATGGCGATACTTTCGATTTGCCTAAAGATGCCCTACACTTAGCCTATTCGGAGGCGTGCAAACACCAAGCATTTATATATAACAAAAAAGTATTGGGACTACAATTTCATATTGAAACAACCGAGGAATCATTAGAAGATATGTCCACCTACGGCACAGAAGAGTTGGAAGAAGGCAAGAAATACATACAATCCGCAGAGAAAATATACCATCAGCGCAGCCTGGCGCAATCCAACAAAACACTATTATTTACCCTACTTGATAGATTGGCAGCAATGTGATATTAGGTTTCATTCTGAATGATTTGGTCAAAACTTTTGAGGCCAATTATTTTCTCGCTTATAAATCCTTCGGCATATTGCACTCCTATTCGCTTTCCTAACATCAAAGCCCTCGCCTTTACGGATTCTATAAATTGTGGCGAAGAGATATACGTTTGAGGATCGTTGGTTGTTGCAGCATTAAACTGGGTAGTGTAGCACATAACCGCTTCCATTTTCTTCTCAAAACTATCGGTAATGTCAATCAAAAAGGACGGAAGAATGTATCTATCCTGGATATAATGAAATACATAAGTAGGTCGCCAAGAAGCTTGCAGTACTCCATTATCTTTGGTTTCAATCTTTCTTAATCCAGATAAAAAAGCAGCCTCAGCAACCATCTTAGAACTTCTGCCGTGGTCTGGATGCCTATCTTCTAGCGCATTACAAATAATAATCTCAGGACAGTATTTTCGTATAACATGAATTATCTGTCTAATATTCTTTTTGTCATGTTTAAAGAAACCATCTGCCATCTTTAGGTTTTCTCTTATCTCTACCCCTATTATCTTGGCTGCATTGGCGGCTTCTTCATATCTTGTTTTAACAGTACCTCTTGTACCTAATTCCCCTTGGGTTAGGTCTATTATTCCTACTTTTTTCCCTTCGGTAATGGCAGAAATAAGGGTACCACCACAGCCCAATTCAACATCATCAGGGTGAACACCAAATGCCAGTATATCTAGTTTCATATTTATTATTTAAATCAAATTTAGGGCATAAAAAAATCCCGTTTATAATTAAACGGGACTTTTAAAGTTATTTTAAATAAGAAAAGAGGATTAGTCTTTCTTAGCATAACGTTTCTTGAACTTGTCGATACGACCTGCCGTATCAACCAATACATTCTTACCAGTGTAAAAAGGGTGAGAAGTATTTGAAATTTCCAGTTTAACTACTGGATACTCTTTACCATCTTCCCAAACAATAGTTTCCTTAGTGTTTGCGGTAGATTTACTTAAAAACGACGTGCCATTACTCATGTCCTTGAAGACAATGAAGCGATAGTTTGAGGGATGGATACCTTGTTTCATAATTGAAAAAATTAAGGTTATACGGATTTTGCCGTATAGTTATAAAAAAATTTGGAATGCAAATGTATGGGTAGAGTCTGAAGTAGCCAAAGAAATAAATATGAGTTATAAAATATGAGTTATGAGTTCAAGAATGTAGGCTACTCAAAACTCATATTTCCTCTTAGCTTTTCATATTATCAAACTGTAGGGGGAAGCCTAATACTGCTGTTCTGCATTTTTCCATTACGGCTTGCAGGTCATCAATTTTCTTTCCTGTCACGCGTACTATGTTATCCATTATAGCTGCCTGAACTTTTATTTCGCTTTCTTTTATCAACTTAACTATCTTCTTGGCATCGTCCTGTTTTAAGCCATTACGTACTGCAACTTCTTTCTTTACCACCTTTCCGCTAGGATAGGCTTCTTTTGAAAAATCGAAGGCTGTAGCATCAATACCTTGCTTCATGCTACGGCTGATGAGTACATCTGTTATCTGCTCAAGCTTCATATCGCTATCGGCTTCTAGTTTCAGCAAATAATCTTTCTTATTTAAATCAATGACTACATGGCAATTCTTAAAATCGAATCGACCACTAATTTCTTTCTTTACAGTGTTAACAGCATTATCCAATGTTTGGATGTCAACCTTGCTTGCTATATCAAATGAGGGCATAGTAAAATATTTAGTGCAAATGTATTGAATAGAATAGAGAGTTGCGTTACTCTTCTGTTTCCGGTATTTCTATCTCTTCTTCAGGTTCAGAAATTGGTTTAGCAACTTTGGCAGCTTTAATAATTCTTTTACCGTATTTCTTTTCATAAACCATTGCAAGTGCAATAATTGCTATTACTTGAAGTATGGCAGCAAAAGCAGAACCTTCAAAGCCAAATGCACCACCAGTAATCTCATCGGGGCCCTTGGTAGTTACTTCTAATAAGCCAGTATCAACTGTCATCCCACTCACGTGGTAACCAATGATGCTTCCTTGGAAGAAGTTCCAGGCAAAGTGAAAGAAGATAGCAAACCACAAATTCTTGGTATATATATAGTTTACACCCAATAATATTCCTGCTATGAATATGTTCAATCCAGCCATAAGGGTAATGTCTTCGTTGCCTAGGTGCATTAATGTAAACAAGAATGCAGAAACATACAAGGCAAGCCACCTATTCATGCTTTCCATCAAGTTACTTAGTACGTAACCCCTTACCACAACTTCCTCTACAAAGGCAACAAGGATGAAGTATAAAATAGATATGCCTATGTTCAGAACATTAAACTGCATCCCATAGATAACTAGGTTTTCCCCACTTACAAGCAAAATAGTTCCTACGCCAATTATTAAAACAGCTACCACTGCTCCAATGAGTGCATCCATACCAAAGCCTTTCCATTGAAACCCTAGCGAGAAGAAGGAAAGACCATCTATTACACACCTAAAATACCAAAGACAGCTTAAGATACCTATACAATTAAACATATAAAGCAATATGTTCATCAAGGATTTATAGGACACATCTGTATTGCCAATAAATCCTTTATATATAAGCCATTGTAGCGGAGAGGCTATCAATCCGCTGACTAATACCCCAACAAAGAAAAATATCAATGCCCTTATCCAACCCTGTTTTATATGCAATTGATTGCTCATCAGTTTGTATGTTATAATATTGTGGCAAAATAGTACTAATGTTTCATACTTACAAGTTTACCGTTGCAGAAAAGTTCTTACGCTACGTAAAAATAGATACACAAAGTAACCCAGAAAGTCTAACGCACCCTTCTACCGAAAAACAAAAAGACCTTTCTACGCTGTTGGCTGCCGAACTCTTAGCCATGGGAATCAAAGATGCCCATAGCGACAAGTTTAGCTACGTTTATGCAACTATCCCCCCTACTTCTGCCAAACTTGTTCCTGCAATCTGTTTTTGTAGCCATGTGGATACTGCACCAGACTGTAGCGGAACAAACGTTAAACCTATTTTACATAACGGTTATGATGGTAGTGATATTGTGTTACCCGACGATACAAGTCAAATAATTACTACAAATAAATATCCTTACCTACAAGAACATATTGGTTTTGATGTTATCACCGCTAGTGGAAATACGCTTTTGGGGGCAGATGATAAGGCAGGTGTTGCCGAAATAATGGACATGGCTAACTACCTAGTTACTCACCCAGAGATAAAGCATGGAACTATAAAAATATTATTTACACCAGATGAAGAAATAGGTGAAGGCACTGCAAAGCTTGATTTAGAGAAACTTGGTGCTACCGTTGCTTACACCTTAGATGGTGGTGAGGTTGGAACGCTAGAAGACGAAACTTTTAGTGCAAATGGCGTTACCATTACCATTCATGGGGTTATTGCCCATCCAGGTTATGGAAAAGATAAATTGGTGAATGCTGTAAAGATTGTTGGCGAGATTGCCGCCGCCCTTCCTACCAACGAATGGAGTCCTGAAACAACAGATAAGAGAGAGGGTTTTGTGCATCCTGTTCAGATAGAAGGAATTGCAGAGAAGGCCAGTATCTCATTTATCATTAGGGATTTTGAAACGGCAAAACTGGTTGAGCATGAAGCGAGGTTAAAGTCTATTGCAGAAAAAGTATTGACAAATCATCCAAAAGCTACGATGACTTTTGAGGTGAAGGAGCAATATCGCAACATGAAAGAAGTGTTGCATCACCATCCGCATATTACCGCTTATGCCGAGGAAGCGTATAAAAGAGCAGGACTAACGGTAGTAAAAGAACCAATCCGCGGTGGTACTGATGGTAGCCGACTAAGTTTTATGGGTTTACCTTGCCCTAATTTGTTTACAGGAATGCAGGCTATACACAGCAAACACGAATGGATTGGCGTGAAAGATATGCAGAAAGCAGTAGAAACATTGGTGCATTTGGTACAAGTGTGGGAAGAGAAAAGTTAGAGATTAAAGTTTAATGTTTAGTGATTAATAGTTTGCATTAATCACTAAACGTTAATCATTAAACATTTAAAAAACGATGATAAGCACAGAAGCATATAAGTTACTGATTGAAGAATTAAAACCGACCAATACAACCCTTGTTGCGGTTAGTAAAACCAAGCCAGTAGAGGATATTTCTGCCTTGTATGAACTTGGGCAGCGGTATTTTGGAGAGAACTATGTACAGGAATTAGTAGATAAAGAAGCCATTTTGCCAAAGGATATTCGTTGGCATTTTATTGGGCATTTGCAAAGCAATAAGGTAAAGTACATAGCCCCTTTTGTTCACCTGATTCATGGGGTAGATAGCTATAAATTGTTGCAGGAAATAAATAAACAAGCCGCCAAATACAATAGAACCATCAACTGTTTGTTGCAGGTGCATATAGCACAAGAGGAAACCAAGTTTGGCTTTGACGAAGCAGAATTGGAGCAACTATTCTCTTCAGATTTCTCTTCATTAACCCATATTAATATAGTGGGCATGATGGGCATGGCTAGTTTTTCGGAAGATAAAGAGAAGGTAGGAAGTGAATTCCAACACTTAAAATCGTTGTTTAATCAATACAAAACCATAAATACCGCCAATTGTCAGTTATCCATTATAAGCATGGGAATGAGTGGCGATTACGCCTTGGCAATACACGAAGGCAGCACGATGGTGAGGATTGGTAGTTTGTTATTTGGCAATAGGTAATATTTGTATTTTTTTTTAAAGTTAGATACCTAGAAGGGTTTATTCGGATAACCAAATACACCACTCGGTTATCCAAACAACTTAGAACAATAAATTAGAAGGTTAAAAAGTATACCTAGACCCTTATTAAGTATACTAAATCATGGGCTATTTAACCCATTAATATTATTGAATAGCAGCTATTAGGAGCCTTGCAGAGAAGAACTAGTTAGAGTGTAAACTAGTCATAATCGTTGTCGGCTTGGTGTATTATATTCACAGATTAGGTTAAATTATAAAGAAACCCTATGCTGTCAAAACATCGATTCTATATATTTATGCATTAATTAATTTATTCTTTTATTATACCTTATCATTTATGAAAACTACCCTATTCATTTTTGCTTTTTTGCAAGTAGCATTTACCACATCGCTTTCTTCTCAGGAGATAGAAAATCTTCCCAACTCACCTTACGGCAGTGCCGGTGATTGCAAAGGAAAAAGTCTAGTGGTTAATTGTTTTATTTCTGAAATCAAGCACCCTTGGGCAGAAGAAGAAAAAGAAGGAATAATCACCAAAGGGGAAAGTGGCTTTGTATGGCTTAAAAAAAAAGCGCAAAATTGGAAACAATTGCCGATTTCATTTCAGCAAATTAGCATTGGATTGGGGCAGAATGTTGTTGTTTCAGAAATAGTTAATGCACATACAATTAAACAAATCGGACGCCTAAAAGTACATTGGGCAACTTACGCGCTGCATGCAGCTGGTTATCCAAACATTTATCATTTCTGTGATTCACTTAAAAAGTTATACGAGGTAGATAATATTGTAGTTTTAGTTTTTGCAAACAAAGAAGGTCGTAGCTATGCTCAACCCACTTATACAAACGGTGTAATCTTTAATAAGGAGTGGTTTGTTGAGGGGGCTGTTATTTATAAAAACTATTTCGACAGTAATGCACCACTTTCTGCTGCCACAATCATACATGAGATGCTACACTTACACGGTTCTTGGGATATGTACCAGTCTGACGAACGCAGTGAAGACTTACAACGCAGGGTAAATGCGGCATTTAATGACAGTATCATGATAGATACCCACAAACCAGAAATCGGCACTTTTAATGTAGATCAACTAACGGCATGGAGAATAGGTTGGACAAAAACTTATTGGCCTTGGTATGAAATGTTCCGACAAACGGGTTCAGATAAAAAATGGACGACAATACCAGGAACTGGCACGAATGAAAAAGAATAAAACTTGTTGTACTCATCTTTCTGAACCATTACTATTTTAACAAACTGAAGTTTCGCTTATAAATTTCAATTTCCTACTTACCGTATTTATCTCTAATTCAATAAACAAACCTTTGGGCATCTTTTAACTATCAAATCTCCTAAATCTAGGCGAAAAATAAAGTTTTAATCCCTGCTATTATCCTTTTCTTTTAATTTTATCGCATGAAAAAAATACTCTTAGCATCGATTCTTCTAAGCTTTAACTTTTTAACCTTTTGTCAGAATAAAAACCCCTCTGCCATAACCACGCCCGCCAAGGATTCTTTGCCTAAATATGCAAAAGACAAAGTGTTGCCCAACTTTAAGATAGTGGTGGATGTAAAATTGAAAGATGCATCGGGAAAATTGGATACTACCTTGTTCACTAATGCTAATCTACCAGCAAACCGCCCGATAGTGATTGTTTATTTTAGTCCAGAATGTGGTCACTGCCACTTCGAGATGAAGGAAATAATAAAAAATATTGATAGCCTAAAGAATGCTTTCTTTGTTTTTGCAAGCCGCTACCCTATCGACTCTATAAAGGGTTTTGCTAGTAAATATAAAGTTAGCAGTTACCCAAACATGGTTATGGGCAAGGACCCTACCTATTTTTTTCCTGTATATTACAATATAAGTTTTACTCCTTTTATTGCCATTTATGATGCTAACAAAAACTTTGTAAAAGCATATACCGAAGGTGCTAAAATGCATGAATTGATAGAGTTAGTAAATACCCCACTAGTCGAAAACGTAATAGAGAAAAAAAGCAAAAAAAAGCATATCGGCAGCTAAATGAGGGTTACATTCGCGGCGAAAATTTTAAATTTTAATCAATAAAAATTGCGTTATGAAAGTTACAGTAGTAGGCGCGGGTGCAGTGGGTGCAACATGCGCCGATAATATCGCCCGCAAAGAGTTAGCGACAGAATTAGTATTGCTTGATATCCGTGAGGGTTTTGCTGAAGGCAAGGCTTTGGATATGACCCAAACAGCTGCCCTTTTAGGTTTCGACACCAAAATAACAGGTTCAACAAACGATTATTCAAAAACTGCCGGCAGCGATGTGGTAGTTATTACTTCGGGTTTACCTCGTAAACCAGGTATGACTCGTGAAGAGTTGATTGGTGTAAATGCAGGCATCGTGAAGAGCGTTGCAGAAAACATTTTAAAATATTCTCCAGATGCTATCATCGTAGTTATTTCTAACCCAATGGATACTATGACTTACCTTGCTTTGCAAAGCACAGGTTTGCCAAAGAATAAAATAATTGGTATGGGTGGAATCTTGGATAGCGCACGTTTCAAATGCTATTTGAGTGCTACTTTGGGTGCTAATCCTTCCGATTTAAATGCTATCGTAGTTGGTGGTCACGGTGATACCACAATGATTCCTCTAATCCGTTATGCAACTTGGAACAGCGCTCCTGTTACTGATTTCTTAACTGAAGAAGAACAACAAAAGATTGTTGCCGATACAATGGTTGGTGGTGCTACTTTAACTAAATTGATTGGTACTTCTGCTTGGTATGCTCCTGGTGCTGCTGGTGCTGCATTGGTAGAAGCAATTGTTCGTGACGAGAAGAAATTGTTCTCTTGTTGCGTTGCCCTTGATGGTGAATATGGACAAAGCGATATTTGCTTAGGTGTTCCTGTAATCATTGGTAAGAACGGCGTAGAAAAAATCATCGATTACAAATTGAACGAAACAGAACAAGCTGCTTTTGATAAGAGTGCTGCTGCTGTAAGAAATATGAACGACGTTTTGAAAACTTTATAGTATTTTGAATAGTTGATTTAACGAAAAAGCCCTTGAACTATTTTTTGTTCAGGGGTTTTTTGTTTGATGTAATATTGCTGACTAAGCTGCTTTAAACCATATAATCAACCCTAATAAGATTGGAATTAGTAAGAGAAAACCAATAGGAAAAAATTTAAAAAGTCTTTGTCTGTGAGAATATAGCTTCAAATAACTTTCTGATAGAGTAATACCATTTAGATTTTTATTTTATACTAAAAATGCTTACTCTAGTTACGTGGGTAAAGCCAGCAAAAATTACTTGTTCCAATGTGAGTGCCTGCTGGTATAAACGCTCGGCTATGTATCTGTTCGCATGTCCATGTATCGTCGTAACCCACCAACTACTTATAGCATCAATATATTCATTTCCTTGCTCATCAAAAGTAACGTTGCCAAGCCTTTTACAATCGGCATAGGCATAGGTGGCTTCCTATTCTTCTGATGTGTAAACGGATGCCATATTACTTCATGATCCCTCTCTTGTAATGTCATTTGACAAATGTATTTCTTTAGAGATGATTCCTTTTTTAAAATGATTTGGTAATAAAAGTCTTTACCCCTTGCTTTTATAAAACATTTATGATACGAAGACTAATATTTAAGACAAATCAATAGGATCGTAAGTCCTATTGGGGACGGAATATTCGTGGTAAAAGACGTAGAAACGGGAAGTTTTAGCCCAGAAGTGAGTATTAATGTGGTGGGGCGATAGGCAGATAGTTATGAGTTATGAAATATGAGTGCTTAGTTAGGATAGTGAACGGAAGTAAATCGGTAGGAACGGAAGGAACGTTAGTCGCAAGTTAGGAACCAAAACTTGCGATTTTCGTTTCTACCGATTTACGATTGCCGAAACAAATTCATCACTCTTGCTGAAACTGTTAAAATCCTTATTATTGCGGCATGACAAAACTGACAATTATAATCCTAGTAGCACTTTTTGTATTCCCTTTGAAAAATTATTCGCAACAGAGGTATGATAAACTTGATTTTACTGAGGTAGATAAGTTTGCCAGTGAAGTAAAGCCTGATGATGATATAGAAAAGCTAACTAAAACATTGACTAATCCTTACACCGAGGATATATATAAGCTACGCGCCATCTTTGTTTGGGTGGCAAGTAATAGAGATTATGATATAGAATCTTTCAATTCGGAAGAGTATAAACAAGTAAATTTTAAATGTAAAAATCCTGCCGACTGTGCCGAGAAACGGAAACAAATAGCTGATGAACGATTGGAAACGGCATTTAAAAAACATAAGGCTGTTTGTAGTGGCTATGCCAATATAATGAAAAAGATGTGTACCCTGGCAGGAATAAAATGTGAGGTGGTATCGGGCTATTCCAAAACAAAACCTTACGAAGTTGGCATTCCTTTGAATGTAACTCATGCCTGAAATATGGTATTATTGGATAGTAACTACTATAATCTGGATGCTACTTGGGCTGCGGGCGGTTGTTTTTCGGATGAGGAAACGGACAAACTGACAAAGTTTAAAAGAGAATTCGATAACTATTATTGGCTTACCCCAACAGATAATTTTTTGCGTAACCATTACCCAGCAAACAAAAAATGGTTGTACAAAGAAGGCTACACCAAAGAAATGTTTTTTGATGCGCCGTTCTACTCGCCACAAATTATTGGGAACATAAATCTGCTGTCGCCTAGTTCGGGCGTACTGAAAGTAAAAGCGGGCGATACGGTTCATTTTAAGTTTACGGATGAGGAGAAATTTAATTATTTCCAAGCAAATTATACTGGACATGTAAGTACGATGGTTCCGCATAGGCGATTGGAAAATCATGAAACAGTACTATACACTAAAGACAGTGGAGCGATACAGCGGGCGCGGTTTATACCGTTTACGCACAAAGGGAATGTATATGAATTTGATTTTATTGTACCCAACCAAACGATATACTTTGTAGAACTTTTGTTTGATTTTAGATCGGCACTAAAGTTTCGAGTAAAATACGACGATTAACAACAGTACTTTACATCTCAAAAGCCTCTTGCAGTTTGTTTGATAAAGCAGTATCATTTTCTTGACTGTCACCATACCACCTGCCAATTATTATTCCTTCTTTGTTGATTAATACCCTGACAGGAATGGGTTGTACAAAATATTTACTGAACACATCATCAGCGTTATCCTTTTGAAATACTTGTTTCCAAATACTGGTGCCATCCTGACTTATTGCATTCCTAACCGAGTTAATATCATCATTCTTATTTGAAATGGCAATTACTTCAAGTCCGCTTTTGTGATAAATGCCATAAAGTTTTTTTAGATAGGGCATACCACGACGGCAAGGTCCGCAGTGGCTTCCCCAAAAGTCTAGGATAACGTAGTTTTTGTTGCGATAATCTTTCAAAGATATTTTTTTATTGTCAAGATCCCTCACTTTAAAGTCTGGCGCAGTACAGCCTACACTACTATTCTTCCAAAAAACTAGTTCTTGTCCAATTATTTTTCCTGAAGGACTGTTTTTAATAGCATCCGACAAAATATTAAAGTGGTAATAAAAGGAATCGTATCCATTTATACATTGCTTATTATTAACTCTGCCGTACAAGAGGTTGAGTGCCTTTGGTGATGCTGGATTCTTTCTGATGAAATCAAAATCTACCGTTTCTAATTCTAAAGGTCTATTAATGTTGATGAAATTTGTAACAGCATTTACTTTTTCAAACACACGGGTTCTAGTTACATTACTCGTTGGCATTTTGAGACTGTCGGCATATTTTGATAATACTTTTTCAAGAGAATCGTAGTGTGCAAAAATTTCTTTATGCTGTTGTTCTAGGATAGTCTCGGGGGATGATTGGTTTTGAGCATTTAAATTATCAGCTATACTGGTGGCCACAAGGAAAGGCAACGCTATTAGTAAAAAGTATTTCATATTGTTTTTATTGATGGCAATAAGAAGAATCTATTTGTAAATATAGCGTTTGTAGGTATAGGTACTGTATAAAAGAAGGCTGCCAAGAAGATAAAACTTCTAGCAGCCTCTTTTGGAGTTTAGGGCGGAAAGGAAATATAAATTATGAAATATGAAATGTTTATTATGGGATTATGGATTACCTCAATCTCATATTTCATACTTCATAGTTCATATTTCTCTCTAAATGCTTACCGTTGCTTTAACATCTACTACCCCACCCTTAGCAACGATGCTCTCTCTCAAGGATTGTAAATCATTCTGCAGTTCTTTTATTCTTTTCTCCTGCATCTTGATGTCTTCTTCGTTGCTAGTATTGGTAATCTTACCTTCGTGAAACTTAATTTTCACTTGTACCATCTGCGTAATAATGTCTATTGCTTCATTTGCACTAAACTGACCTTGTATTAATGATAATGTACTCATAACTTTTTAATTGATAATTGATAAAATTTAGTGGTTAGTGATTAGTGAAAACTTATAATTTATAACCAACAACTAACCACTAACAACTGCTATTGTCCTTGCCCCAATGAGTATCCCGGTTTGCCGTCGAACTCGTATAGGTTTTCTGTTTTGATAACATCTATTCCTACCCAAACAGATTTGGAAAGTAGCTTTATGATGTCTTCCTTATCTATAGTTTTCTTGTCGGCAGGTTTAAATCTGCAACGCCAGTGGTCTGTGCAGAATGTTTCCTCAAAACCTTCGGGCCAAACCTTTATACCTCTATTAGTAATCATGGATAGCTTTACTGCATCAGAACCTACTAGGCTAACTTTGTTTGCTAACTCGTCTGCATTCGTACCACGCCAGTGTACAAACAAATCTACCCCTACCAATTCCTTCTTAGCTGTTGGCTTGCGCTCGTACTTTGGCAATACTAAAGCACTACCCTTAGCGTAAGACACTGGTGTTAATAGCAAAGGCTTGTTACCTAGGTTAGCAATCACCGCCTTGGCAAAGTCGCTAGTACTTACCTTTTGCTTGCTTACGTTTTCTTTATAAATATCATACGTATGTAAGCCGTCTTCGATAGTTTTTAGCCATGCGTTCTGTACATTTTCTGCTACATCAGTTTGTCCAATGTGGTTAAGCATCATGATAGCACCCTGCAACAAACCAGAAGGATTTGCCATATTTTGCCCAGCCCTACGTGGAGCCGAACCGTGGATAGCCTCGAACATAGCGCATTCCTCACCAATGTTTGCCGAACCTGCCAAGCCAACAGAGCCAGCAATCTGCGCAGCTACATCGGACAACACGTCACCATACAAATTGAGGGTTACTATCACATCAAAGACCTCAGGTGTATCTGCCAACTTAGCCGCACCTATATCTATTATCCAATGTTCGTTTTCTATCTCTGGGTATTCTTTTGCGATCTCATCAAACACCTGATGGAAAAGGCCATCGGTTTGTTTCATAATGTTATCCTTTGTAAAACAAGTCACCTTTTTTCTGCCATATTGCTTTGCATACTCAAAAGCATACCTAACAATCTTTTCGCAACCTGGACGGCTTATCAATTTAAGACATTGAACCACTTCATCCGTTTGTTGGTGTTCAATACCTGCATACAAATCTTCTTCGTTTTCCCTAACCATCACGATATCCATCTTAGGATGCTTGGTACTTACAAAAGGATGCAAACTGCTACAAGGGCGAACGTTTGAATAAAGTCCCAAGAACTTTCTGGTAGTCACGTTTAGGCTTTTGTATCCTCCACCTTGCGGTGTAGTGATAGGTGCTTTCAAAAAGATTTTGTTACGTCTGATAACATCCCAGGACTCTTTTGCAATACCCGAAGTGTTACCAGCCAAATAAACCTTTTCGCCTACTTCAATCTCGTCAATCTCAATTTTGGCACCTGCTGCTAAGATAATTTCTAGGGTGGCGTCCATAATCTCTGGCCCTATCCCATCTCCTTTTGCTACTGTAATTCGTTGCATAGTTTTATATTTATTTTGTTTTACTGATGCAAAAATGTAGAGTAAAAATGATATACTTTTATTTATAATAATTATGTTTGCCATAAATAATTTTTATGAATTATACTTTACACCAGTTACAAGTATTCTTAAAAGTGTGTCAGACAGAGAGTATCACCAAGGCGGCGGAAGAGCTTTACCTAACACAACCAGCAGTGTCGATACAACTAAGAAACTTACAAGATCAGTTCGAAATACCGCTTACAGAAGTGGTAGGAAGGAAGCTTTATGTTACTGACTTTGGAAAAGAAATAGCTATTGCTGCTGAGAATATATTGAATGAAATTCATGCAATAAACTATAAAACACAAGCATTTAAAGGTAAAGTATCGGGTAAGTTGAAGTTATCTATCGTTTCTACTGGGAAGTATATCATTCCTTATTTCCTATCTGATTTTTTAAAAAGAAATGAGGGAATAGAGCTACTAATGGATGTTACCAACAAAGCAAAAGTGATAGAGAGCTTGGGTAATAACGAAGTAGATTTTTCGATGGTATCTGTATTGCCCAATGATATGAAAATAGAAAAGATAGAGCTGATGCAGAACAAATTGTACTTAGTGGGTAATAAAGAACACAAGCAAAAGAAGAAGATGAATGATAAAAATATCTTTGAGAGCTTACCGCTTATCTATAGAGAACTAGGTTCTGGAACGAGGCACGTAATGGAAAGATATATTGACCAGAATAGTTTACCTGTACGAAAAAAGATGGAGCTTACATCTAACGAGGCAGTAAAACAAGCGGTTGTCGCAGGGTTAGGATATTCCATTATGCCATTGATAGGATTAAAAAATGAATTACTTAATGGCGATTTGCATATAATACCTGTTAAAGGTTTTCCTATTATAAGTACGTGGAATCTTATCTGGCTAAAGGGGAAGAACTTCTCACCTGCTGCGGCTGCCTTTTTGAATTATATAAAAGATGAAAAAGATAAAATCATTAAAGAAAGGTTCGATTGGTTCGAGAAATATTAATATGAGTATAACAATTGATATTGGGTAGAACCTTTTTATAACTAGGTACGTTAATTATACTACAACAACATATCAGTTAACTGATTTATGTCCTTTATACCTATCTTTTATAAGTTTTAATTATTTACGAAAGTGAAGAGTTGCAACGATAACCCTATTTTTGAATTATGTTGAGAGTTCTATTTAAAATATTTATATTAATCTTACTATTTATATCGTTCGTTCCCTCTTCTTTCTCACAAAGAAAAGTAATTATGGGAAGGATATTAGACAAACAAAGTGATGAACCCTTACCCTTCGCATCAGCCAAATTTAAATTGACTAATAAAGGTGTACTAACAGATTCTGCGGGTAAATTTATACTTGAAGTTGATAATCTTTACCCAAAAGATTCATTGATAATTAGTAGCGTCGGTTATTCATCAACTGCAATTAGTGTAGCAACGTTTGCAGATAGCGTACAGCTAACCTGTAAGCTAGAAGTACAGCGATCTGCAACAGAAGCGATTGTAAAAACAAAATACAATAGGGCTTTGTGGTTTTGGAAAAGGATAATGAAATATAAACCTCTTAACGATAAAACACGCTGGGATAATTACAGCTACGAGATTTATAATAAACTTGAGGTTGACTTAGAGAATATTAATACAAAAAAACTAAGCAAGAATATATTGCTTAAACCCTTGAATTTTGTATTTGATTACATTGATTCTACCTCGGAAGAAAAACCATTTCTGCCTGCTTATATAACCGAGACACTTTCGGATTATTACTATCAGAAGAATCCACACAAGGCTAGAGAACTGATAAAAGCAACACGCACAAACGGAATAGACAACGAAAGCATTATCAAACAGCTTGGCGGATTGTATCAGAATATTAATGTGTTTAACAACTCGATACCTGTTTTTAACAGAGAGTTTGTAAGCCCTTTCAGTACCAATGCTCCCAACTTTTATAGCTATAAATTACTAGACACGCAGTACCTAAATAAACGGAGACTTGTCCATCTACGCATTACCCCAAAAAGAAGAGGCGATGATGTGTTTGAGGGTGATTGTTGGGTGCATGATACAAGCTTTGCCATACAAAAGATTACACTTCGACCCGCATTTGATGCCAATATCAACTTTCTTAGTGGGCTATCTATCATTCAGGAATTTAGGATGATTAATGATAGTACATGGTTCCTTTATAAAGATAAATTTGTAGCAGACATAGCCCCTATTGGCAAGAAAAGTCTTGCGCTAAAGGGAAGGAAAACAGCTACCTATAAAAATGTATTGGTTAATTCAGATTCAGTAACGCACGAGTTGGACAAATCGAAGTTAACAGAAGTAGTAAATCTAGGAAAGGACTATGTGAATGAATCGGATAGTTTCTGGACTGCAAACAGGCATGAAGAACTAAGTAAAAGTGAGAAATCGGTTTATAAACTGCTAGATACCCTGGAAAGGAACAAAAGTTATATACATTATAGAAATACCCTAGACTTTCTTACGAGAGGAACAAGAGATATTGGAAACATAAGGATTGGTCCGTGGTTTTATTGGCTTAGTGGCAACCCTTGGGAAGGCACTAGAGCGCGCTTCGACCTAGCCACAAATAGAGGATTCAATAAACATCTATACTTGCATGGATATGCGGCTTATGGAACTAAAGACGAAACATTAAAGGGGAAAGGTGAGGTCAAATATGTTTTTGGAAGAGAACCATGGGGGTATATTTCTGGTAGTTACAGGAACGACTTGGATAATGGGCAGGTATATTATGATCAGTTTGGTACAGATAACGTGTTTGCTACTCTATTTAGAAGACCGGGGATACCTTACAAATTTCAACAATCGGAAGAAAAGAGGCTAGAGTATTATCAGGAAACAAACAGAAACTTTGGTATTGGATTATCTGCATCCAGTAAGCAATATACTGCTTTGGAAAACTTGCCAACAAAGGATATGTTTCCTACTAAATCTGGACTACCTTTTAATTCGTTTGAAGCTACCTTAAAGTTTAGATATGCTTATGCAGAAAGAACCTTGGAAGATAATTTCAACAGGATTTCTCTAGGTAGTGATAAACCAATATTCCAATTGCAATACACCCATGCTTTTAAGAATGTGCTGCAAAGTAGTTACACTTACGATAAAGTAGATTTCTCTGTTTCTGATTATGTAAATCTTAGTCCTTATGGTAGTTTATACTATAATTTCTTTGGTGGTAAGATATATGGTGCTGTACCCTATAATTTCCTACAGATAATGCCGGGCAATGAATTACTTTACTATAATAAGTATGCCTTTAACCTTATGAATAGGTTTGAGTTTATTGCCGATTCTTACGCTGGCTTTAACTTTGAACATAAGATTGGCAGTGGAATCTTTAAGTACATTCCGCTTACTAGAGCACTTAAATGGAGACAATTCTGGAGTGCTAAGGGAGTTGTAGGAAGCCTTTCAAATCAGAATCAACAATTAAACTTTGTAGGAAACTATCCTTACAGAAGCCTTAATGGTAAGATGTATATGGAACTAGGAACAGGCGTAGATAATATCCTTAAAGTGTTTAGACTCGATTTGGTTTGGCGTGTATTACCAACAGGTGCATCTACACAAGCAATTAACAGGTTTGGTGTTTTTGGAAGTGTACGGTTTACATTCTAAAATAAATCTCTTATAAAGGAGCGTCTCTTTTATTAATTGTAGGTAGTTGTACTGCTGACCAGTAATCAATGATTTTTCCTATCTCATTTATAAATTGATCTACCTCAACAGACTTCGTCATAAAAGCACTTGCATAATTCTGATAGGCCAAGTTAATATCATTTTCATAAGATGAGGTTGTCAATATAATTACAGGTATATGCTTTAAACTTTCGGTGGTTTTAATGTTCGGTGGTTTTAATGTATTGAAGTACCTCATGTCCATTTCTTTTTGGTAAGTTTATATCTAGAAATATAAAATCGGGGTAATCTACATTAGCATCTTCATTCAGATTATTAAGAAAACTAATAGCCTCATCACCATCAGTAACAACACTAACTTTTCTTATTTTCTTTGTTTCATCTAAGGCTTCTCTTGTAAGGAATATATCGCCTTCGTTATCTTCAACCAATAGGATATGCAACTGTTTCATTACTTGCTCTTTTGAATTGTAAAATAAAATTCACTACCCTTCCCTTCCTCAGACTCAACCCAAATCTTTCCGCCCCAACCTTCAATTATCTTTTTAGTAACTGCCAATCCTACACCAGTACCAGAAAATTCGTTCTTATTATGCAACCTTTGGAAAATTACAAAGATTTTATCATAGAACTGCTTATTAATTCCTATTCCATTATCTTTAACAGCAAACTTCCAATAATTTCTAGATTCTTCCACCGATATATCAATCGCTGTTGGCACATCAGGTTTGGAATACTTTAAGGCATTGCCAATTAGATTCTGGAATATCTGTCGAAAAGGAACCTTACAAGCATAGACATCAGGAAGTTTGCTAACCGTTATTGTTGCTTTGTTTTCCTTTATCTTTTCACCCAATAGCAGCTCTATCTCGGAGATCAACTCGTTCAAATTTACATTTTCTTCCTTATCGCCCGTACGCCCTACTCTAGAAAACTCGAGCAAATCTAATATTATCTGCCGCATCCGCATGGCACCATCAACTGCAAAATGAATGTATTTCTTACCATTTTCGTCAATAATATCAGCATACTTTCTTTCTATCAGTGATAGAAAGGAAGTAACCATCCTTAGTGGCTCTTGCAAGTCATGGGATGCTATGTAAGCAAACTGCTCCAACTCTATATTAGACTTAGTTAGTTCTTCGGCCTTACTTAAAAGCTGTGTATTTAATTCTTCTAATTCAGTAGTAGATTTTTTCAAATCTGTAATATCTTTAGTTGCCCCAATCATCCTAACTGCCTTCCCTTCCTCGTTACGAATTACATAACCCTTGTCATACACATAAGCATAGTTTCCATCGGCTCTCAAGAACCGATATTCAACCTCTAGGTAATACTCATTCGGATTATTTAATACTTCCTTATGTAACGCTTTCAATCCTGGTAAGTCATTCGGATGCACCAGCTTTATCCATGACAAACCATAATCTTTACCTTGGCTGTTATCATACCCAAACAAACTTTTAAAACCCTCACCAGTTCTTGTTACCACACCCGTAGTAATATCCCAATCCCAAATAGAGTCATGCGTTGCCTTGGCCACTAAATCATATCGCTCATTACTTTCCCTAATTGCAGTCTCCGCTTTCTTTCGTTCAGTTATATCTCTAGTAACATTGGATGCACCTATTATATTCCCCTCAATATTATGTAATGGTGACACCGTAAGCGATACGCTTATCACACTTCCATCCTTTTTTAATCTTTCTGTTTCATAATGTTCAAATGCCTCGCCTCTTTTTATCTTTTCTATTATACCTTTCTCTTCATCCAATAAGTATTCTGGAATAATTAATGAAATATTCTTACCAATAACTTCCTCGGGTGTGTAGCTAAATATTTTCTCTGCCCCCTTATTCCAGCTTGTTATAATGCTATCCAAAGTTTTACTGATGATGGCGTCGTCGGATGAATCTACAATGGAAACAAACAATGCCTTACGTTCTTCCTCCTGCCTTTGTGCAGTTACATCTCTTTGAATGGCAACCCAATGCGTGTACCATCCTTTTTCATCTGCCACTGGTGTAACAGAAATATTCATCCACATCTCTTCCCCATTCTTCTTATAGTTAAGAACAGTAATTTCTGCTGGCTTCCATTGGCGTATTGCTTCGCCAAACTTTTTCACTTTTGCTTTATCGGTTTTTGCTCCTTGCAATAACCTAGGCGAGTTTCCTATCACTTCCTCAAAAGTATATCCCGTAACTTTGGTATAAGCTTCGTTTATAAATACAATCCTTGGCCCCGGCTCATCAAATGGTTCTGCCTCGGTTACTACTATAATATCATTTGTGTGGGTAACAACAGATTTAAACAATTTCAATCTAAGCTCTTCTTGCTTTTGTTGGGTAACATCTAGCACTGTAGAAATCATTAAATCTTGCGAGAACAAAGGAATATTCTTTGCATTGATAATCCTTTGTTCGCCCTTATTAGTCGTCACCTTTACATGATTCCATTGCATCCTTTCGGGGTCTCCACTGGCTATATCTTCAAGTATTTGTTTGGTAATCTCATTGCGATAGTTTTCTTCGGGATAAACTTTAGCAAAAAAGGAAGGAATATCATCAAAGTCCTCATTATCCCACCCATATATTTCGGAAAACTTATCATTTATCAAGGTTGCCTTGCCATCACTAATCTTATTTACCGCAATACCAATAGGAATATTCTGCAAGATAGTTTCTATAAAGTTATTTCTATCTCTGAGTGTTTCTATCGTTTCCCTAAGCATCATTTCCATCTGCCTAGCACCAGTTATATTCTGGCTTAACCCAGTAATTTTTTCTATCTCGCCCTCTGCATTCCTTACTGAAACACCCGTTGTTAATACATTTATCACTTCGCCATCACGCCTTATAATCCTGCGTTCTATTCGGTAAAGACTTCCTGTTTTTAGAATTTGTATGAAAGAATTATAAGAAAGTTCCCTATCGTCTGGATGAATAATTTCTATTGCTTTTTCTATGGTTGGTGCAAATGATTGCGGCTCGTAACCACACATCCTAAAGTATTCGTCAGACCAATGCAGTTCGTCAGTATCAATATTGTATTCCCAAGTACTTGTTTTTGTGGGCATAAACATGTTATCCAACAATTCTTTTGTGCTGATTGCCGCTTGTTCAAATAGGTTTTTCTTTTGTTGCAGTAATATCTTTTCTGTAACATCTTTTACCGTATGAATGATAGATTCTACCTCTCCATCATCATCCAACACAGGTACATTTTCAGAATCCCAATACCGGAGTTCAAACTTGTCCGAGCCCCTTACTGGTATATCATATTTTTGGGTAGCCATTTCGTGTGGCTTCTTGGTAGCAACAACTGTATGTAAAGAATTGCTCAGATTAGAAACACCATCGGCAGTTATATCTGCTTTATTATCTGGGAATGCCTCAAAAATTCCTTTACCAATAAGGTCTTCCTCATTGGTGCGAGTAGCAGTAAGGTAAGCGATGTTGACATCGGTAATAGTAAAATGCGGTGCGTTGGGTAGCAACAACAAACAAGGCAGTGGGGTAACCTTAAATAATTTGTTCATAACAGAAATTTAGCAAATACATCAGTCCTAAGGGCAAGCTCTTATGATTCGGACTTTCAAACCACCGTACTTTTATTAAGTAGAGTACTTTTAAGGAAACATTTATTGTTGCAAGCTTATCTATCAACACGCAATGATACTCGTTCTATAACAGTGAGGCGAAGTTATCCCAAAAAGCTAATCTTTTAGTATAATCATTCATTTAAGGGGGCAAAAAGAAAACCTCAAGTAGGGGGATTTACTTATTAAATCATTAAAATTTTGGTTCAAACAATCTTCGCAAAACTACATGCGAAACGGCGTGCGCCAGCCCTAGTAGAGGTAGCGGTGCTAGCTGGAAGGTAACGTGGACCAGTGGGGATTTCACCACAGCAGGCATTCTAATCCACTACTGATGATTGAAAAGAATATTACTAATTTTCTATTGTGTTGGTGGTGTATGTAAGAAGTTCTCGGTTTCTTTCTGTTTTGAAATTTTCAAAGCACCGAATTTATAACCGAATACAATTACAAAAGACGGACAGGGTTGGTTTCTATAACCATTTGTAATAGTACTTTGGGCATCAATCTCATAAGTTTGTCTGACATATTT
>JANYEX010000222.1 GCA_025359725.1 Chitinophagaceae bacterium
CAGACAACGCTTTAGCAGAATGGTGCGAAAAAGCTTGTCCTTTTCAAAAAAAGAATATATGCTCAACCTCCACTTTAAATTATGGGCTTACTGCTATAACGTAAATATCAAAAAATGAATCAACTATATTGTAACACTACCAAAATAAACAATGATTTCAAAAATAGAATCCTACTTTTGAAAACTAAATAATCAACAAACAGCTACAACCTCGTGTAACATGACAATTTAGCGTAGTTCTAGAAATATTGAGTAAAGTATATTGCAAACTTTCTGTCAATAGATGTTCTTCTATAAATATTTATCAGATATCCAGAGCCATTCCAGTTAACTTATTTACGTTTTTAAAGTTGCCAAGAACACTTTACAGGTTACGAAAAACCATTCTTGGTAACTTTAAAAACTAAATCACTCATTCTTTCCCAATTAAATTCTAGGGTAGTTATCAATCCTTTTTCTACTAATGAACGGCTTAATGATTCATCCCTATACAGCAGTTTCAGTTGATTTGCTAGTCCCTCATTATCATTAGGCAAGGCATACAAACAGGTGTCGCCACCAATTTCGTCAATATTTTCTGGATTAATAACCACCACCGGAACGCCAGTTTGCATGGAAGAAAGGATGGGCATAGCCAATGGCTCATAAAAGAAAGGGTGGATAACGGCATAGGCAGCAGAAGTTATGAGGGCCAATTGCTGCTCGGTAATGGTTGGTAGCAACACCACATCATCCTTGTATTTATATGAATTAAGTTTGTCTACAATACCCTTTTTTTGGATGGATATATTTCCAGATACCAATAGCTTCATGTTGCTTTTCTGCCATTTTTTAAAAAGAGAAAACGCCTTGAGCAATTCAAAGATATTTTTATCTGAATGATGACTGCCAGTATAAAGAAAGTATTCCCTTCCGTCGGCATAGCCATCTTTTGTCTGCCGCTTTTGGTTATATTCAATGGGTTGAAATAGAGGATTTGCTGAGGCATATACCAAAGAAACCTTCCCAGATGCCGTTGGATAATTACTTAATAAATCCTGTTTTAGTTTTTCAGTAAGAGTAATAATATGTGCCGCTTTTGTAATACTTTGCTTCATGAAAACTAGGTGAAACCAATGCAAAGAGGCAGGAACAAATTGAGGTTGTTGCAGCCACATTAGATCTGTCACCAACATTATCTGCGGCACTTTGGTGGCAATGCTACAGAATCCATTGGGTTGAATCACCATATTTGCCTTGAGTTGTTGTAGCATCTTTGGCAATTGTATAGTGTTCCATATTTTAAGAGAAACAATATTTTTTATTGATGAATTGATAATAATGATAGTTGCATTCCCTGCCTTAGGGTAATTATTTTTATCTGATTTACTGACCAGAAAATAAAAATGATGTTCAGGATGTTTGCCGATAAGATAGCTTAAGAGGTGCTGCGAAAAGGTATTGCCATGCGGCTGGTTGCCGTGCAAATAAATATTGTTTACTACAATGTGCATGGCGTGAAAGTAAGTGTGAATTTACAGATGCGTATAGAGTTTTTTTTATCCTTTATTTTGCTTTTTTCGAGTTTACCTTCAATTATAAACTTTATGAGCACAAAAAATTCTTTACTGCTATTGGCAATTATCTTGTAGTCTTCTTCCAGTAACCAATTGCACGAAGATTCTAATGTAAACGAATCTACTACTTACATTACCAACGATTCCATTTCGGAAACAAGGGATAAAGTAAATCCTGTTCCAATTGTAGAATATGTTAAGCCATTAGGTGATTCTATTAGCCATTGGAAGTTTGAGGTTTCTGTTTCAGAGACTAAATTCAGATTTAAGTATATTTTGAGGCTGAGATATCAAGAAATTGATGAAGCAGACACACTAAAAATACCCAACTTTGGTACACAACCTAAAGTAGAAATTCATAAAAGCAGTGATGATTTTACTTGTATTATTGGGTTTCTGGATAAGAAAGGGGCGTTTAAAGAATACAAACAAGTGGTTGTAAAAAATAATCAGATGAAACTTACCACTCTAAAGAAGTATTTTGTTGGGGTGTATAGAAATGTAATTCAATAAATATTTCTACTGTAAAATACCTCTTTCCTCTAACCTTTGCCAAACATAAAATGATTTAAATGGCATATAAAAAATTTAGAGGGGACTATTTGTTTACGGGGACAGCACTGCTTGATAGTAACCATGTGCTGGTTACAAATGAAGATGGTGCAATAAAAGATATTGCTCCAATAGATGAGGCAGGGGAAGGAGTACAGATTTTTGAAGGGATACTTAGTCCAGGTTTTATCAATTGTCATTGCCATTTGGAGTTGAGCCACATGAAGGGTTTAATACGCGAACATACAGGGCTTGTTCCGTTCATTCTTACAATCCTAAAACAACGCCATGCTACAGAAGAAGAGATATACGAAGCAATGCAACAAGCTGATGAGGCAATGTTTCAAGCGGGGATTGCTGCTGTAGGAGATATTAGCAACAATGCGCTTTCTTTCGCTCAAAAGCAAAAGAGCAAATTGCAATACTACAACTTCATAGAGGTAAGTGGCTTCTCGCCTGCCATTGCCCAAATGCGGTTTGAAACAGCATTGAATGTCTACAATACTTTCAAGACGCATTTTCCTAACCACACTTCTCTTGTACCGCATGCCCCTTATTCAGTTTCTAAAGAGTTATTTGGATTGATTGATAATATTGAAAACAATCCATTGTCCTCCGTCCACAACCAAGAAACCCCCGATGAGAATACTTTTTTCCTAACAGGCGAAGGACAATTCAATTTGCTCTACGAAACTATCGGTATTGAAATAAAGCCCTTCTATAAACCATCTAGCAAGACTAGCTTGCAAACGGTATTACCGCTAATCAGCAAGCCTAAAAAGCTTTTATTGGTCCACAATACCTTTACCTCTCAAAGCGATATTGATAAATTAAAGACCTTGTCTCAAGTTCAACAAGCTATCTTTTGTCTTTGTGTAAATGCTAATTTATATATAGAGAACAAGTTGCCTCCTATTGATTTATTCCTTCAAAATAATTGTGACATTGTTTTGGGTACGGATAGCTTGGCAAGCAATCATCAGTTAAGTATCTTATCAGAGATGATTACCATTACCCAAAAATTCCCCCATATCCCTTTGACATCCATCCTTCAATGGGCAACTAGCAATGGCGCAAAAGCATTGGGGCTAGATGATAAATTAGGCAGTTTCGTAGTAGGCAAAAAGCCCGGAATTGTAAACATCATCAAACTAACCAAAGAAGGAAATCTTACCAAGGATAGTAAATCGGTTCGAGTTCTTTAAACTCATATTTCATAACTAACTAAGTATTTCCTGCAACACCGTCAAAGTCTTCAGTATTCCAAAGTCGGTGATATGCAGTGATAAATACTGCCCAAAGGCATCTAGTAGTTTTCTTCGGATGGTACGGTATAATTTGATGTTTTCAAGTTCGCTATATAAAGAAATAGTATTCAGTTGAGAAGCAACCATCGCCAATTCATCCGATAGATAATAAGGGTGAGAAGGTATTTCTGAAACAAAGAATCCTTCATGCAAATCCAGTATTGACGTTGCCTCGCTATAAGCCCCCTGAATCTGAAACCCCAGTTGCATACCTAAGTGCAACATAAAATATAAGGGAAGATTGGCAGTAAGCGTATCGTTGCCTTTATCTAGTTGTTGCAAGGTGTTTTCTACCAGATAAAACAGGTCGGGGTTAGCTTCTGGTTCTTTTAGTGTATGCTGCAACACTTCTACCATGTACATTGCCACACAGTTTTTTACTACATCAAATAGCACGGTCTGATAGGGATAAGCCCAATTATATTCTTTAATAAATTGCAGGTTCTTTTGTTCGTTGTGGTAAACGGTCATATCCAATATGGCAGCCGCCTGAAAATAAGTTGCCTTGCTTTGTGTCTTTTTTTTACCTTGTCTTGCTCCTTTTACAATATAACTCTGCACACCAAAAAGTTCGGTATAAACAGTTGTAACGATGCTAGACTCACCGTATTTAACCGTCCGTAATACTATTCCCTTAGTGTTGTGAAGTTGCATTTTTTAGTTACAAAGGATTATGAGATAAATCAGAACTCTAAACACCTATAACTTCTTTTGTGCGTCCCATACTTTCAGTCAAAAACTTATTGACCAAAGAAGGGATAGACTATTGCTAGAGTTTAAAGATTGAAATTACCTTTTACCAATACTTCATGTATCGAATAACTGCCAAGGAAATATTATCATTTCCCCCCTGTTTCTTGGCAGCATCTGTAAGTTTTAGATAGCTATTTTGCAGAATAATCTTCGAAGCAATATCTTGATCAGTTATTTCTTTTGACAAGCCATCGGTGCACACAAGCAAAAGATCGTCATCTTGAATTTTGGTAGTGAGTTCCTGAAAATCAATAAAAATATCTTTCTCTGCACCAAAAGCATTTACAATAGCAGTTTTCAAAGCTCCATCATTTCCTTTAAGTTCCTGCAATGAGTGGTCTCGTGTTAGGCGTTTAAGTTCTTTTTTAGCACTGCTGTAATGATATATCCTACTATCGCCTACATGAATAATAAAAACCTTTCTACTATAAAACAAGATGCCTGAAAATGTAGATGCCATTCCTTTTTTTGAATAATCATTCTTTCCCTCATCCAAAATACAGTCGTGAATTGTTTTGGAAGTAGCAGTAAAATAACTTTTTATAATAGTTGCTTTGAAGTTTAACGGCAAATCCTTTACTGCTTTTGCCATTTCCTTTATCACAAATTCGCTGGCGGCTGCTCCACTTCTATGCCCGCCAAGGCCATCGGCAACCGCAATCATAAAGGGGTGATCGTAAGTGTTAAAATCAAATTCGTAACGCTTTACGGCATCGCGCAGGGTATCGTTACCAACAAGCACTAGGTCTTCGTTAGTACTCTGTACAACCCCTCTATCCGAAATCGCTTCAATAACAAGTTTCATTTTAATTAAATTACTAGTCCTTTTATTCTATTTGTTTAGTAGGGGCTTAACGTTAATCCAAGGGTTACTCAACTCTTTCGAACCTCCAAAAATAGCTTTTCTCACGAAGTATAAAAATTAGTTTTTATATTTTCTTCTATTCTTAACTACTCTAATTTTTTTAGAATAAAGGTATTTAAACCCATTTTATTTTGAGAGTGCATAAAAAAGCTATTCAATTCTCTGATTACAAGTTGTAATGTTGCCGTGACAGATTATAATGTACCCATGACAACTTCTAATGTATCCGTAACAAGTTCTAATTATGAGCTTTTAGGATTATACTAGTTATTGCCATTTTACTAAAATGTTATTAAAGGGGTTAGATAAATCAACTTATGACTGCCACTTTCAATAGGAAAACAGCCAAAGCCAAAGCCAAAGCTTACATTTGTGGCTGTTGATAGAAAATAACAGAACGAAATGAGCGAAGAAAAGAGTTTGAATTTTATTGAAGAAATTGTAGAAGCGGATTTGGCTAGTGGTAAACATAGTTCGATATTAACACGTTTTCCGCCAGAGCCTAATGGATACCTGCATATTGGTCATGCAAAAAGTATATGCTTAAACTTTGGTTTGGCGAAAAAATATGGCGGCGCTACAAACCTTCGTTTTGATGATACCAATCCCGTAACCGAGGATACAGAGTATGTGGATAGTATAAAAGAGGATATAAAATGGCTGCTAGAAGGAACGGGGATTGATTGGGCGCAAGAATTATATGCTTCTGATTATTTTGAACAACTATATCAGTTTGCAGTAAAGTTGATTGAGAAAGGGTTGGCTTATGCAGATGATAGCACGAGCGAAGAAATAGCTGCGCAAAAGGGAACGCCTACGCAACTAGGGGTAAACAACCAATATCGGAATAGGACGGTGGAGGAAAACCTGCAACTGTTTGCAGATATGCGTGCCGGAAAATATAAGGATGGAGAAAAGGTTGTCCGCGCCAAAATTAATATGGCTAGTACGAATATGTTGATGCGCGATCCTATTATCTATCGTATAAAACATGCACATCATCACCGCACTGGCAATGCTTGGTACATTTATCCGATGTATGATTTTGCACACGGACAAAGTGATTCTATCGAAAATATCACTCATTCTATATGCACGCTGGAGTTTATCCCTCACAGACCGATGTACGATTGGTGCATTGAGCGACTAGAAATCTATCCTTCAAAACAATATGAATTTGCTCGGTTGAACATGACCTACACCGTGATGAGTAAGCGAAAACTACTGCAATTAGTAAATGAAGGTCATGTTTCTAGTTGGGACGACCCACGTATGCCTACCATTTCTGGTATGAGGCGTAGGGGTTTTACACCAGAAAGCGTACGTGAGTTTTGTGACAAGATAGGCATTGCCAAAAGAGAGAACCTGATAGATTTTAGTCTATTAGAGTTTTGTGTCAGGGAACATTTAAACAAGATTGCCCAAAGAAGGATGGTCGTTTTTGATCCTTTGAAAGTGGTTATAACTAATTACGAATTGGGAGAAGAAAGTTTATTGAGTGAAAATAATCCTGAGGACGAGAACGGTGGAGAGCGTAATGTTCCATTTACCAAAGAGATTTATATAGAAAGGGAAGACTTTATGGAAGTTGCTCCTAAAAAGTATTTCCGTTTGGCGCCAGGGCAAATGGTTCGTTTAAAGAGCGCATACATCATAAAATGTGATGAGCTAATTAAAGATGCCGAAGGAAATATCACGCAGTTGAACTGTTCTTACATTCCCGAAAGCAAGAGCGGCAGCGATACAAGTGGCATTAATGTAAAAGGCACTTTGCATTGGGTAAGTGTGGCTAAGGCATTGCCAATAGAAGTTCGTTTGTATGACCGCTTATTTACCGAAGAAAACGTGGCTGCTGCGGAGGGCGACTTTAAGGAATACATTAATAAAGATTCTTTGCAAGTGATACCTGTAGCTTATGGCGAACCTTCCTTGGCAGAAGCTACCATAAATGAGAGGTATCAGTTTATACGAAAAGGATATTTCTGTTTGGATAAAGAAAGCACAGCCAACAAGCTGATTTTTAATAGGACGGTTACCTTAAAAGATACTTGGGCGAAAGTGAATAAATAAGCAAGTTGTAGGTAATAAGTATTAAGTTATAAGTTACCTTTTTACTTGGTCTCTTTATGGGTTTATCTAATAAACGTCCAACTTAATACCTACAACTTATTACTTAAAACCTAATGACTCTTTTACAAAAATTCATACAATATTTTCAGCAAGAACTCAGGCTTACCATACCTCAAACACAACTTGTGTTGGCGGTAAGTGGCGGGATTGATAGTGTTGTAATGGTTGACTTATGCCACCAAGCAGGCTTTCAGTTTGTGATTGCCCATTGCAACTTTCAATTGAGAGGTGAAGAAAGTACTGGAGATGAACAATTTGTTAG
>JANYEX010000243.1 GCA_025359725.1 Chitinophagaceae bacterium
ATGATAGGTGCGGAATGAAATTTGAAAATCTAGAAGTCTTCATAAACTCATTTGATGCCTTTTTTAAAAAAGTAACCGCTAACTCATTTTCTCCAAGAAACTATATACTAGAAAACTTAACCTTGGAGAAATGTGCTGAACAGTATTTGGAGATTGTAAAGAATATTAAATAAAGCAATCTAATCAAAATAATATTTTTCTGAAAACCATTGTTTTTGTCTCATCTGCACAACCCTCTATCAATCCTCGGTTACTAAAAGAGGCAAACTCATTTGTTGAGAACGATTACAGGGTTTATGTAGTTTATTCGCACAGAACAAATTGGGCTGCCGAAACGGATAAAACCCTTTTTGCTTCTGTGGGGTGGACACCAATTTTGGCTGGCGGCACTCCAGATAACAAAAAATTTCTCTATCAATATACACGCCTTCGTTTTAAGTTAGCTAATTATATAGCTAAACATTTCAAACTAGCTAATGGTGTTGCAGAGCTTGCAAAATGTAGGGCATATTCCGAGTTGCTCAAAAAAGCAAAGGCATATAAAGCAGATATCTATATAGCCCACAATTTGGAAGCCCTTCCAGTTGTTATAAATGCGGCTACCTATCATAAAACAAAAAGTGGGTTTGATGCCGAGGACTTTCATAGGCAAGAGGTTTCTGACAATTCAAGTGAGTTGCACTTTAAGATTGCTACGTATTTAGAAGATAAATATATCCTCAAAGCAGATTATGTTACGGCAGCTAGTCCATTAATAGCAAAAGAATATCAACGGATTTATCCTCAACTTTTGCCAGTTGTTATTAATAACGTTTTTGAATTAAAGCATCTTCAACCTTCAAATAATGAAAGCGATGATAAGCTAAAATTATTTTGGTTTTCCCAAACAATTGGTAAAGATAGGGGTCTTGAGGAAGCGATTTCCGCCTTAAACTATTTAGATAATAACGATATAGAGCTACATCTTTTGGGTAGTTTAAATGCAGAAACTGAGACTTGTTTTAGGAATTTAATCACCTTCAAATCCACGAATATTTATTTTCATAAGCCAATTTTGCCAGAAGACATCTTTGCTTTTTCAAATAAATTCGATGTAGGGTTAGCTTTAGAGATAAAAACACCACTCAACAGAAATATCTGTTTAACAAACAAACTTTTTTCTTACCTCATTTCTGGATTGGCAATTATTGCCTCTGATACATCTGCCCAAAAAGCGTTTATGGAAGAAAATGAGGGAATTGGCTTTATATGTTCTACTGGCAGTTCTGTTGAACTAGCAAAAACAATAGATATACTCTTTAACAATAGAACACTTTTAAAGAACTGCAAAATGGAGGCTAGCAGATTAGCTATGGAAAAATATAATTGGGAGTTGGAATCAAAAATCTTTCTTAGTAACATTAAATCATTCTTTTAAATGTCTATCCAGCATACACTTAAGCTATTAGTTTCTCACCCATTAACAAAAAAGAAGCCGCTGACTTCAATAGTTAGATTTTTAAAATGGCAATTGGGAACTAAGATTAATAACTTCCCAATTATTTATCCGTTTACATCCAAGAGTAAGCTTGTTATATCTAAAGGCATGACCGGGGCTACAGGTAACCTATATTTTGGATTACATGAGTTTGAAGACATGGCTTTTCTGTTACATTTCTTAAAAGAAGAAGATTATTTTTTAGATGCAGGGGCTAATGTGGGTAGTTATACGGTGTTAGCATCTGCCCATGTTGGATGTAAGTCTTTTTCAGTTGAACCTGTTCCGGCAACATTCCAAAATCTTTTGAATAATGTTTGTATTAATAGACTAAATACCAAAGTAGAAGCTTTAAATATTGGCTTGGGTAAGGAATCGGCTATAATGAAATTTACAAAAACATTAGACACTGTAAATCATGTTGCTATTGATTCAGATGAAAATACCATTGATGTACCTATTAAAAGCATCGATGAAATTGTGGGTATGAATATACCGTCGTTGATTAAGATTGATGTAGAGGGCTACGAAACAGAAGTACTTAAAGGTGCAATGAATACACTTAAGAACAATAAGCTAAAAGCGATAATAATTGAACTGAACGGTTCTGGTGGCAGATATGGGTTTGACGAAATAGATATTCACAATTTATTGATTGATTTAAAATTTGGTCCTTTTAAGTATTTACCCTTTGAAAGGCAATTGAAAAAGGTAGATATTTTTGGCTCTTACAATACAATTTACATAAGGGATATTGACTTTGTAAGAGACAGAATTATGAAAGCCGATAGAATTGAGATATTGAGTAACTTATTCTGATAAGCACGAAATAAAACAAAGATTAAATAGAATTAAAATCGCCTAGGGATTTCAAATAAAATCATCTCAATGACAAAAAGAACAATACAAAAGCTATCCTTACTACATGCTTGGCAACTTCCTTTTAAGGAACGCTTAACCCGTAAGCTAATACCTACGCATAAAAAAAATGGCGGTGCTTTTTTTGAAGGTGTTGTCTATGCCAATAATGGTTGTTTGGTAAATATTGATACTAGAAACTACATAGAATACAAAATATTTGCAGAAGGGGGTTATGAGCCATATTTGTCAACTTTAATAAAGCATTATTTTAAACCCAATACTTCCTTTCTGGATATTGGGGCTAATATTGGTGTCCATTCCCTAAGTGCCGCCGCCGTGAGCGGTGGGCAGGTTTATTCTTTTGAGCCGGTGGCTTTTATTAGAGAAAAACTAAAAAAGAATATCGAATTAAATAGACACACCAACATACAAGTTGTTCCGCTGGCATTGTCGGATGAAAATAAAATAATCAAAACAAATTACAGTGAATCATCTTCAAATCAAGGTACATTTTCTATAGTTAATGAAGCCAATGGTACAAGTACTATCCAGTGTATTAAAGGCGATGAGTTTGTTTTGGAAAATAAAATAGAAAATATCTCTGTCATTAAAATTGATGTTGAAGGTTTTGAATATTCTGTTTTAACAGGACTAACAAATACTATTCGCCAACAAAAGCCTGTTATTTTCTTTGAATTTGACTATAACTATATAGCTAGGGACAATAAAACAGTAGTAGATTACGAAAAGCTTGTTTTTGAAACATTAGGGTACAAGCTTTTTATAATGGAAAAATCTATTCTTGAACCTTGTAACAACTTGCATTCTCTTACAGATATGAAGGAGATGATGGCGGTGCCTAAGTATTAAAATTATTTAGAAAATAAACATCTTGACTGTATCATCCCATTTGACTTTTATACCAAAAAGTTTGAGTTTTATATATCAATACTGAAAAAAAAGATATAAAAGTTGAAGTTTTATATATCAAAATTGAAATTTGATATATAAAATTCAGAGAAAGAGATAGCAAAAGTGGAAAATAATATATCAAAACCAAATTTTGATATACAAAAGTTGAAAAAAAGATATAAAACCCATATTGAGTGGTTTAATTATATAGGTGTTAATAAATTTTTGAAGAAACTACTTATCATATCCCCTCACTTTCCTCCAATAAATGCTGCCGATATGCACAGGGTGAGGCAAAGTGTTTGGTATTTTGAAGATTTTGGTTGGAAGCCTACCGTAGTTTGTGTGGATGAAAAAGGGGTGGAAGGGGTAGAAGAGCCATTACTTTTAGAGTCTTTACCAAATGGATTGGAAATTATTAAGGTAAAAGCATTTTCTTCAAAGTGGACAAGAAAAGTTGGGTTAGGAGCTTTGGCATTGCGCTCTTTATTCTTTTATTTCAACAAAGTAAATGCTGTTTTAAAAAAGGATTCTTTCAATCTGATTTATTTTTCTACCACACAGTTTCCAGTTTTACTATTGGGTAGATATTGGAAGTGGCGATTCCAAATTCCTTATGTAATAGATATGCAGGATCCATGGCATTCTACCTATTATCTTGATAAGCCCAAATTAGAAAGACCATCTAAATATTGGTTTTCTTACAATCTTAATAAATGGCTGGAACCGATCGCAATGAAAGGTTGTGATGGATTGATAAGTGTTTCGGAAGCATATATAATACAGTTGCAAAGCAGATATTCGCAGTTAATAAATAAGCCAAGTAGTGTAATAACCTTTGGGGCATTTACAAAGGATTTAGAGATTGCAAAACAGATTAAGCCTGCTTCTTTTTTTAAAGAAGAAACTCATAGAAATATTGTTTACGTAGGAAGGGGAGGATTTGATATGCAACCCGCACTTTTTTTAGTTTTTTCGGCTTTTAAAATAGGGTTGGCAGAAAATCCAGAATTGTATAAGCAGTTTCGTTTTATTTTTATTGGAACGAGCTATGCGCCAAAAGGACAAGGCAAAAAAACAATAGAACCCGTTGCAGAAACAATAGGGATATGCGATTACGTAACAGAATATACAGATAGGGTGGCGTATTTTGAGGGATTGTCAATGTTGCTAAAAGCTGACTTATTATTTATTCCAGGTTCTGATGATCCTGCTTACACTGCCTCAAAGTTATACCCATACATATTGGCAAAAAAGCCAATTATGGGTATTTTTCATCCTGCAAGTAGTGCAAAAAGTATCTTGGAGGAAACAAATGCGGGGATCGTTTGTGCACTTTCTGCCAGTATTCAGATAGTTTATAGAGAACTAGATAGAACTTTGAAATCTATAAATGAAAACACTTACAGCAATGAGACAGAATGGGCAATTTTTGAAAAATACAGTGCCAAGGAAATGACTAAGAAACAAGTTGAATTATTTGATATGGTTGCAAACTGATGGGAAAAAAGATAGCAATAGTTACTACCCATCCTATTCAGTATTATGCGCCTCTTTTCAAACTTCTTTCAAAATCGATTGAGCTAAAAGTTTTTTATACCTGGGGAGAAGATTCGTTAGAAAAGTATGACCCGGGGTTTGGCAAAAAGGTTGAGTGGGATGTTCCACTTTTGGAAGGATATGACTATCAATATATGGAAAACACTTCAAAAGAACCAGGCAGTCATCACTTTAAGGGTATCAAAAACCCTAGAATAGTTAAAGAGTTGCTAGATTATAATCCAAGTTCAATACTTGTTATTGGTTGGGGATATGATAGTCATTTAAAAGTTTTGAAATACTTCAAGGGGAAAATCCCTCTTTATTTTAGAGGGGATTCTACTTTGCTTGATAATTATCAAAGTGGTCTTTTAGGAAGTATCAAAAATGTACTTAGACGATTTTTTTTAATTTGGATTTACAGTCATGTTGATAAAGTTTTTTATGTGGGTACCGAGTCAAAGTTGTATTTCAAATGGGCTTTAATACAGGAATCGCAATTGGTATTCTCGCCACATTCTATTGATAATACTCGATATATTATTGATTACAGTGATAAAGCAAACGAACTAAGGGCGTCTCTCTCTATTTCAAGTTCAGACAGAGTAATATTATTTGCAGGCAAATTTGAAATTAAAAAAAACCCTCTACTACTTTTAAATTCATTTCTTAAAGCAACTACAGAAAATATTCATCTAGTTTTTATAGGAAATGGAGAAGAAGAAAACAAATTGAAAAAAATAGCAAAGGAGTCATCTAAAAGTTCTTTCATTCGTTTTGTAAGTTTTCAAAATCAATCTATGATGCCAATATGGTATCAA
Organism: Chitinophagaceae bacterium; assembly: GCA_025359725.1. Lineage (GTDB taxonomy): Bacteria > Bacteroidota > Bacteroidia > Chitinophagales > Chitinophagaceae > Parasediminibacterium. Next base: position 5,611 of record JANYEX010000243.1, read on the forward strand.
ATGGCAGATGTATTCTGTCTTCCTTCAAAAGGTCCTGGAGAAACCTGGGGGCTAGCAGTAAATGAAGCAATGGCTTGTGGAAAAGTAATAATAGTTAGTGACAAAGTGGGATGTGCAAATGATTTAGTAAGAGATGGAATAAATGGTTGGATATTTGGAAGCGACAACCAACAAGATTTGCAAGAAAAAATAGAAAATATTCCTAAAAAAGAGATTCTAGTAGAAATGGGCAAAGAAAGTAAATCAATAATTATTAAAAATTGGGGATTAAACAATACATCCTACTCTATATTGAAGGAGTGGAAGAATATTTAATATGAAAAACGTAAAATTCCTCTCACTATTTCTTCCATTACTCCTCTCCTATTTTTTAAAATCGGATCCTATAAACTCATATGTGGCGGCATGGGTTGGGAGTTTTGTCCTTTTTGTTTTGTCTCTTTCGGGCTTTATTGCACCTATCCCCGATGATTTATCGTTTGCAGAACAGATGATGCGTCCTATAATAATTATTCAAATCATATTTTGTGGTTTTAATTTTTGCACTTCTATTTTCTATTTTCTTGATGCATTGGGAATGCAGGATTTTAAGTGGATTCCGAACTATTATGTAGATATAAAAAAAATTTTTAAAATCGCTGGTGCTCAACGATACTACCTGTTGGGACATATTTCTTTGTTACTAGGAATGTACAGTAGATCTATTAATAAGCAAAAATTAAAATATAAAGTTCGTGAAGATATAAATTGGAGTACATTCCTTGTTGGATTTACAATTCTAATATTTATTACATCCTTTATAACTAAATTTATTACAGGTTTATCACAGATAGCTCAGCAACTTACTAATCTATGTTTATTAAGTGGAACCTATGCATTCTGCTATGCAATAACAAAAAAAGATAGAAATCTGATATTTTTATCAAGTTTTTTTTATGTTTATAATTTCTTTAATACACTCACTTCTGGATTTAAGGAACCGATAATAATCAGTATTTTATTAATGTGTGTATTCATGTATCCTTACTATAAAAAAACTGTTACTTTTTTAACACTACCGTTAATTTATGTTTGCTTTTTCATTGTTCCAACATATGTACAAGCTTTTCGACAATCAATAGGAACACAAGAGAATAATACAAAGACTTCTGAACAAATAAGGGATGAGTCATTGAAGTCGGCGTTGGAAAATAAGGAGAGTAACTGGGATTTTTTGACAGGCAGGTTATCAGAAGTAGGGATGTTTACTCAATATATAGAATCTACCCCTAAGCTTATTCCATATTATGGTTTCGATTTAGTAGGACAATCCTTAATCTCTTTAGTCCCGAGAGTTATGTGGCAGGATAAGCCCATTACTGAAGTAATGGTTATGCAGCGAGTTTACGATGCAGGGGTTGTAAGCAATAGCGCCGTTGTATCCGCCAAGCCAATGTATATTGTGGATGGATACCTAAGCGGTGGATTTGTTGGGGTCATATTTAGTTTATTTATTTACGGGTTCTCTTTACAATACATTTGCGGTTTGGCCGAAAGTTGGTTTGGGGGTTATTTTTTGGGTACTGCTATTGTGTTCAATGGTTTATTCCCTATCTTCTGGCGAGGATTATCTTTTGAATTCATCTTAAATACAGTCTTATATTCACTTCTAACCATGTGGGTACTTCAAAGATTACTTTTTACTTATGACTACCTAGAAAAAATATATGACGATTCTCCAGATAGTGCCATCGTATAAACCTGCGTATGTTTATGGAGGTCCTATTTACTCTATAAGTACACTCTGTGA
>JANYEX010000257.1 GCA_025359725.1 Chitinophagaceae bacterium
ACCTTCAAAGAATCCTTCATCCATTTCTATATAGCCATCCAGACTATACCTGTCGTCCCTGCTACCCATGCTCATTCTTATCTTTTGCATCAACAACCAGATGGGTTCATAACGCTTATTACCTATGAGACGCTGCATCTCTACAGCGGAGAATCCTTTCTTGGTAAGACTCATCAGGTATAATGCCCATAACCATACACGGTAACTTAAATTTGAATTTTCCATCACAGTTCCTTGCTTCAAGCCTGTGGCGAAATTATGGCATCAATAAAGCCAAGCACAATAAGGGAAAGAGTGTATTGATAAAATAAGGTACTCGGCATCCTCCACCGAGTATTCCCACTAAGGCAATCGGTACTGTTAAAGCATCTTTTAGAACTCCCTACCCGGCTTTTTTGTCTTTAAGCTTTCCCTTGCTTTTTTACTATTGGTTTTTCTCGTTTTGTTCTGGCATGTGTAGTTACTATCCGCACATTTTCTGCCAGCACCAGCTCATTCTTGCGCATTGCCCACAAAGCATCCTTATTCTTTTTTAAGTCTTTATTCAAATCAATAATTGGAAATGGATAATCATGCCCTAATTCAAAATGATACAAATCTGCTTCCATTGGCGTAATCGTCCAAGGCTGATGCACCAAATGAATGGGCAATACCGCCAACTGTGGCAGCCACTTTTTAATAAACAATCCATCGGGGTCATGCTCTAGTGAGTTTTTTACTGGACTGTACACTCTTATTGTATTGATGCCCGTAGTGCCAGCCTGCATCTGAAACTGTGGGTAATGAATGCCCGGTTCATAATCCAAAAACAATTGTGCCAAGTGATATACGCCCAAACGCCAATCCTGAAACAAGTGATGCGTAAGAAAAGAAACCACCATTGCCCGCATCCTGAAGTTTATCCAGCCCGTTGCTTCCAAACATTTCACGCAAGCATCTATCAATGGAACACCCGTTTCGCCACGTTTCCAAGCGTCTAAATAAGTATTGTTTTCGGTATGCACTAGCAACTCATACCCTTTGTTTATACACTCGGTTTCGTATCTACATTCCATCTCAAACTTCTGAATAAAGTGACAATGCCACCTTAACCGTGTAATAAAGTTTTGATAAGGACGTTTATTTTTCTTGGACTGAATGGCATTCAAGGTATGCTGATATACCTGCCTGATACTCACATTTCCCCAAGCAAGATAGGGGGATAGGCGACCGCAAGACTTGCGACTATCCATTGGCTTGGAAATATGCTTACTATAATTGATGCCCCGTTCATCAATAAAAGATTGCAAATACCTAAAGGCATTCTTCTCGCCAGCAGGCTGAAAGGTGTTAGGGTATGTGGAAAGTTGATTGACAAAAGTTTTATCTAAAGGAAATGGATTGGTGAAATGCAGTGGCTCTTTTACCGAGTAAGTATTGGTAATAATGGGCTGGTGCATTTTGGCAAACCACTTCTTATCCCAATCTTTTCTAGTTTTAAGCCCTCGTACAATACCATCCCGCTGAAACTCTTTCCAAGTAATTCCTTGTTGATTGAATAGTTTCTTCAAGGCCAAATCCCTGTCAAATGTTTTTTGTATGCCGCTTTCCTGATAGCTGTAAATATTTTGCATGTCGAAGTTCGCAATAAGGTTATTGAAAACAGTAGTCGCCTCTTCTTGAAAGAAAAGTATTGTTTGATTGAATGGTTTAAAATAATTATTCAATTCTACTAGAGAATGATACTGAAATTGCAAATGCCGCAACGAACAATCGGGATGCGCTGTGATGGATGGTTCGAAGAGGAAGATGATAAGATAGGGCAATCCACTTTGTTCAGCCGCATACAAAGCCTCGTGATCTTGCGAGCGCAAGTCGCGCTTTAGCCAAACGATATTGATTCTTTGTGGATTTGAAAACATGCAGCTTATCTTTTACTAATTTTATTATGTGTGATGGTGCGTTGCAAGGCGCATTTAAATCTGCTTATTTCAGGACTTCTTTTGGCAAGATGCTTTTGGCTAATGCCACTGTTTACGCGCTTTCTCCAAAGGTTGAAACTACTTCTTTTTAGTTCTCGGCGCATTAGTTGTATCACTTCTGCTTCCGTTACATCAAACTGTATTTTGATGGCTTCGAAGGGAGTTCTATCCTCCCATGCCATCTCAATAATTCTATCCTTAGTTATTAAATCCATACTAATTCAATGTTATATTGTTTCCCGCTTCCACTTTACAGAAACCTCTGAACCTTCCGCCATTATTACGTTATCGGGTTCTTTAGTATTCAAGAAATCGAAAGGCTTCCCATACATCTTGCCAAAGTCACAGTTTATTTCATAGTCATTTACCAGATTAGTTTCCCATCGAGGGTGATATACTTTGTACTCTTGCGTGGTAGTATTATTTACCTTGGTATAGCCATAATAATGTTCGAAAATGTATTCTTCAATGCTTCCTTGTACCATTGGTTGCTTTTGGATTGAGGCATTTACCTTCATAGAGTTCCACTCCTTACCCACTTTCCATTGATAGGAAATATCCTTGTTTGGCTCATTGATAATCCATTGATGTTTGGTAGGGGTAGAAATATAATGTTCTTTGTACAACCAGTTAGCTACCCACGCAACAGGCTTAAAGGGAATTGTTTCATTGATGAAGACAACACCACGCTTACGCTCATTGCCCTCTTTTCGTACCACATAAAACCGTAGATTTATTTCTTCGAATGTGCCGAGGTAAGGTAACGGTACTTTGAATAGTCGGGTATCCTTAAACATAAACCCAACCAAGCTAACATAAGCTTTCCCCTGAAAAGTATCTAGCTCCACACCATTGGGTAGAAAAGGCATTAACACAGAAGGATCTATTGCGTAATTAGCCATTATAAGGTTCTCCCAACGTGCATTTAAAAAGTCCATAGTTATGATTTAATGCTCCCCATGCCACCATCCACATGTAGTATTTGTCCGGTAATCCATCCCGACTTATCAGACAAAAGAAATTCAGCCATATTGGCGATGTCAGTTGCAGTGCCAATTCTTTTTAATGGATGACGCAAGGCATTTGCTTCTTTCTTTTGATCGGTATTGAGCAAAGAAGCCGCAAGCGGGGTGTCGGTGAGAGAAGGGGCAATACAATTAACACGAATCTTAGGGGCAAACTCCGCAGACAAAGCCCTTGTCAATCCCTCAATAGCCCCTTTGGATGAAGCCACTAAAGAGTGGAAGTTAAGACCTGATTGCACAGCTACCGTAGAAAACAATACGATAGACGCATTATCCGAATCCTTTAGTTTAGGTAAAGCAGCTTGAATAACCTTGACAGCACCAACAACTTGTAATTTGTAATCGTTCTCGAAGTCTTCGGGCTTAATTCTAGCAAAAGCTTTAAGGTTGATACTTCCTGGACAATAAATGATGCCGTTAATGGCATCAGGGAGGAAGTCTAAAGAGATGGTTTCATCCAATACATTCAACGGGTGAAAGCTGAGATTAGCACTAGATACTGCCGTTTCATTTTTAAAATAGGTTGCATACACTTGATGTCCACTTTCGGATAGTTGGGTAGCCAACGCATTACCTATACCCGAAGACGCACCCACAACCAGATATTTTGCCATAGTAATTATTTTAGATAGTTACTAACAGCAATGGGATATAAATGTTTTGAATTTAATGTGAGGATTAAGATAACAGAGTGAGTAGATGTCGTTACCCATAAGACTTTATTAATGGCAACCATCAAAAGATAGCCTCTAGACTTTTTAAATCTTTCACTATATAGGTAGATTTTATGTAGGGATCTGCATCAATATGATTTACAAAAACAGTATCCATGCCTGCATTGATTCCGCCTTGTATGTCGGCATCTAGGTTATCTCCAATAATAATACTTTCGTTAGCTTCGGCTTTTACTTTTGAGAAAGCATAATCAAATATCTCTTTATTGGGTTTGGTATTATTACTTTCCTCCGAAGTAATTACATGTTTAAAATATGGCTTTAGCCCACTTCTTTCCAGCTTTGCATGTTGTACTTTTTCAAAGCCATTTGTAATCAAGTGTAGATGATAACCTTTTCCTTTTAAATAATCCAGTATCTCAAAGGTGTAAGGAAATAGGTTTGTTTTGGATGGAAGATGTTCCAGAAACTCTACAGATAGCTTTCTTGCTAAGGGTTCATCAGCAATTTTAAAATCTAGCAAGGTTAGCCACATCCTTTTCCACTTTAGTTCTTCCTGCCTGATATATCCCATTGTATATCGTTCCCAAAGTCTTTTATTGTGGAAAGTATAACTCTTGAAGAAAGTCTCAAAATCAGGGATACCTCTATCAGAAAGATTATGTTGATTATATAAATCGAATAATGTCTCTTTAGAATTGGTTTCAAAATCCCATAGGGTATGATCTAAATCAAAGAAAAGATGTTTGTAGCGTGTGGGGCTGCTCATATTTTGTGTTGTTGTAATTGTGTATGGGTAGACTAATTATAAGTCACCCAATTGTGGGCGCAAAATAATGTCTTCTACAACAGCTTGAGCAGATAAATGACAAGCGGCAAAAATCATTTTGGCAACATCATCCGCTTCCATTATTCTTTTGGGGTCAATTCCGCTACCACTCCAGCTATTCGTATAGGCGGCACCAGGTAGTACGGAGGTTACTTTAATCCCTTTAGGCTTTAATTCTTCACGAAGGTTTTTACTGAATCCCAACAGAGCAAACTTGCTGATGCTATAACTACCCCCATTGCTATAGGCCTGTAAGGAAGCTATAGAACAGATATTAAAAATATGACCACTCTTATTTTCTATCATTGCAGGTAGCAAAGCTCTAGTCAAATGGTAAGCGCTGTAAAGGTTGGTGGTAATCATGGTTTCCAAAATCCCCTCGTCTTCACTCTCAATAGAACCCTGTAAGAATATGCCTGCGTTATTTATCAATATATCTGGAGTTCCAAAAGAAAGACACCAATTGGCAAAGGCAATAACTTCCTCCTTAATACTCATATCAACAGGCATTGCCTTGATAGTTGTATCTGGATAATTAGTCTGAATCTCTTCAACCAGATTATATAAAGCAACATTGCCTCTGGCGCAAACGAGCAATGGATATCCCGCCGCCGCATATTTCAGTGCGATTGCTCTACCCAATCCTTTAGAAGCCCCTGTAATTATTACAATCATCGTTTAATAGTTAATAGTTATGGGTATAAAAAGAAAAGTTATGAACTATGCCTTAACTCATAACTAAATTAAAAGTCCACCCCAATCCATTTACGTTTGTTCTTTTCGTATTTGTCGAAATCAAACTTATACAGTTTCCCAGGTCTGTGGGGTACATCAGTTTCTATTTCATTTACATCTATCAATAACCCCATCGAAGCAAACTTCTTTCTAAAGTTTCTTCTATCTAATTGAAGATTCAATATTGCTTCATATAGATTCTGTAATTCCCTTAGCGAGAATTTATCTGGTAATAGATTAAAGCCCAATGGATGTTCTTGAATACGCTTCTGTAACCACTTATGGCAATAAGTCAATATCTCGAAGTGATCAAATGCCATACTAGTGAGCGATTGTACATTGTGCCAGTGCAATTCGTGGTCTAATCTTTTCAGATGGTGGTGTTGAATATTAATTAATGAACAGTACGCAACTGTAATAACCCTTCCGCCTGGATGGCGCGAAGGATGACTAAATGAGCGCACTTGATCAAGATACACATCATCCATACCCGTACGTTCGCGCAGAATACGGTAAGCTGCATCATCTAGCTCTTCATTATCAACTACATTATCGCCCAATAAACTCCAAAGTCCATCGAATACCGCAAGGTCACTTCTGATGAGCAACACTTTCAGTTCATTTTCTTCAAAGCCAAATACCACACAGTCGACCGTCAGTGGTACTTTGGGGTAAGTCTCTACTAATCTTTTGTGGTCTTTTACTAGATGACCTGTTTTGTTTTCATTCATTTTACGGACGATATTTTTCATTTTACACAAGCATTTGCGTTATTTTAAACCCAGTAAGAGTTCAAAAGTAAGAATCTTTTTCGAATGTGTAAAAAATACACATTTAAAGTTTTCTTGCGTGCTTGCTATTATCTTTATCCCTTTAAAAGAGGATATGGACAATAATAAGGAAATAATGGCATTACAGCAAGAAAGTATAGAGATTCTGAAGGATTTGCAGGTAAATACGCCTTGTGACCTTAGCAAACTTGATTTATTAAAGAAAATCCTTCGTTTTCATGAGCATAGATATTATATCATAAATGACCCGTTTATCAGTGATTTCGAATATGATCTATTATATAATTCCTTAAAAATTATTGAGGTTGCCCATCCAAACTTAATAACTGTCGATTCGCCAACACAACGTGTAGGCAGTAGCATCAATAAAAGTTTTGAAACGGTTCAGCATCTTGTTCCAATGCTCAGCCTAGAGAATAGTTATGATGCCGACGACCTTATGGACTGGGATAGAAAGGCCAAAGAACAAAGTAATCTGTCTGTAATAGAATATTGTATAGAACCCAAGTTTGATGGGGCAAGCATCTCTTTAATATATGAAAACGATCTGCTCGTTCGAGGTACTACCCGCGGTGATGGTGTTGAGGGCGAAGACATAACCAACAATATTAAACAGATTCGTTCCATCCCTTTGTCTGCGCCTTTCAGTAAGTATGGCATAAAGCAAATAGAAATAAGGGGTGAGATTGTAATGACAAAAGTGTCTTTTACCAAATACAATGAAAATCTTATTTCCCAAGGCTTATCTCCTCTAGCCAATCCTAGGAATGCTGTTAGTGGTAGCCTACGCATGAAAGACCCCAAGGAAGTAGCTAAAAGAAATCTGGAGGCGTTTCTATATCATGTGAGCTATTATGTTTTAGAGAGAATACCGTCAACCGCTAACCGTTTACCGAAGGTGGGCGAACTCTTCGATAATCAGCAAGCAACTGTTAACGGTAATCAGTCAACGGTTAACCCTTTCACTACACACTCAAACTCTCTGAATCTTCTCTGGAACCTAGGCTTTCGTTCACCACAAAAAGAAAAGCAAGTAGTAGAAGGTATTGAGGAAGTGATAAAGCATGTGCATGACTTTGAATTGATGCGAGATACCCTTCCTTATGAGATTGACGGTATGGTGATTAAAGTAAACGATTTTGCTTTACAGGAGAGGTTGGGTATGACCACTCACCACCCTCGATGGGCAATTGCCTTTAAGTTCAAGGCGCGTCAGGCTACTACCAAACTATTGGGCGTAGAGTTTCAGGTGGGCAGAACGGGGGCGGTTACTCCTGTAGCAAAACTTAGTCCTGTGCAGGTGGGCGGCGTTACAGTTAGTAGTATTTCCATCCATAACAAAGAATATATTAAAGAAAAAGATTTACAAATTGGTGATACTGTATTGATAGAACGTGCGGGCGATGTTATCCCGCAGATTGTAAAGAGTCAACCCGAGTTACGCACTGGCGAAGAAGTGCCTATTGAGTTTCCTAAGCAATGCCCTGTGTGTAAGAGTGAGCTGTTTAAGGAAGAAGGCGAAGCGGTATGGCGTTGCGTTAATATAGAATGTGAAGCACAGGTGGTAGAGAAGATTATACATTTTGTGAGTAAGGATGCGATGGACATAAAGAGTATGGGTGATGCCAATGTCCGTAAGTTTTATGAGTTAGGTTTATTGAAGGATATACCCGGCGTTTATACCATCAACTTTGCTGAAGTAGCCACCACAGAAGGCTTTGGCAAAAAAAGTATCGACAACCTAACTGCCGCCATTGAGGCTAGCAAGCAACAGCCGCTTTATCGATTGATATATGGTTTGGGTATTCGTTTTGTTGGAGAGACAACTGCTAAAGTGTTAGCCAATGCTGTAGAACACCTGCTAGATTTCGCTACTAAAACGGAGGAAGACCTACAAAAACTAGATGATGTGGGCGTAAAAGTTGCCAAGAGCATCTACTATTTCTTTAGTAATGAGCAGAATATTGCCATGCTGCACCAATTGGAAACATTAGGGTTGCAACTAAAGAACACCAAGAAGGCAACAGTAGCTAGTGGTGGCTTGCAAGACCAGACTTTCCTATTTACAGGCACTCTCAGCAAGTTGAAGAGGAGCGAGGCTGAAGCACTTGCCGAGCAGCATGGTGGTAAGATAGTAAGTAGTGTTAGTAGCAAGCTAAACTACCTAGTGGTGGGCGAAGATGCGGGTAGCAAACTTGAAAAAGCCAAGAAGATAAACACTATTAAAATTATTACTGAAAATGAATTCCTAGAGTTGGTGAAGGAAGAAAATATTTAATTCTTAGGTGGTTGTTTGGAATGTAAACTACTGTAAAATCACACTGTGGGATACATCTTTTTGCCACAAAGGTATAAAAGCATAAAGAAGCACTAATTATTACTTTCTTCTCATTTCTTTCCTTTGTGCCACTTTTGGACTTAGAGCCTTTGTGGCGAAAACCAAGCATACATTATAAACCACCACCAGATGTTAATGATAAATTACTTTGGGTATTAACCCGCCAACTCTTATTAAAAGGGTATATTTACAAAATGATTGCACAATTAGCCTATTGGTCATACACGTCCCTTCAATTACTTCGCTGCCTCTTCTTAGCAATATTGTTAGTACTTACTGAACTTTTTACTCCAAAAATCCCCTTACTCAAAACAGCTTCTCAGCACCTTCTGTCATCTCCTGAAATAGCTTGTTAGTTAAATTGGCAAAACCGGAGAAGATGGAAACAGAAAAAGTTGGCAATGTATACACGGTCAAGGTTTCAGAAAGTTTTGAATCATCGGGTAAATTAGGGGTTTATGAACCTAGTTTTCGCAGATGGTTGGTACGAGAATTATCGGAGGGTAGAATGAGCCCGGGTGAGGCTATCAA
>JANYEX010000300.1 GCA_025359725.1 Chitinophagaceae bacterium
CGACACCAGAAGACTTTAATACAATAATCAGAGGACATTGGGGTATAGAGAATAATCTACATTGGGGCTTAGATGTAGTGTTCAAAGAAGATTATAGCACCAAACAAGCATGGAACGCAGCAGAAAACTTTAGCATCATAAATAAAGCCGCTTTATCTATTTTAAAAAATGACAAAACGAATAAAAACAGCTTAAAACGAAAACGACTTAAAGCTGGATGGAGTAATGAATATCTTGAAAATTTATTGTTTAAGGATAATTAAGTGCGTTTGCCCTGTCTTTGTACCGTTAAAGAAACACGTATTGCTGACAATATAATAATTTTGAAAATTATGAGTTTGAAAGTTTTAATAGTAGACGATGATCCTGTTTGTGTCATGCTACACAGGTTGAGAGTCAAGACAAGTAATATTTCAGAAAATCCAAAGTCTTATTATAATGGTAAGACAGCTTTTGATGCTATTTTAGAAGCTGAAAAAAAGGATGATGACTATCTGATATTTCTAGATATTAATATGCCAGTAATGAATGGTTGGGATTTGTTGAATGCCATACAGACTTCATCTATTTTAAATAAGGTTCATGTAGTTATGGTTTCTTCTTCTGTTGATTATGAAGATATGAAAAAGGCTAAAACTTATCCTCAGGTAATTGGGTTTTACGAAAAAGCCCTTAACGGTTCTGTTTGCAACGAAATAAAATCTATCCCTGCGCTTTCTAGTTTTTATAATTAACCATGGTGAAAGGGATGAAATGTTTTTAAAGCATTCATTCCTTTCACCATGGTTATCCTGCCAATTTTCAAAACCTATCTATGCTAATTCGCTTCAATAGACTCTTGCTGCTTATTTTTGATGATTGTTTCTTCTTCTTTTTTTAAAACAGTTGTCTAAGTGCTCAAAAAACTTCACATTCAGAATTACGCAATCATCGATGAAATAGACATATCTTTTTCTGATAAACTAAATATTATTACTGGTGAAACGGGCGCAGGAAAAAGTATTTTGATTGGTGCCCTAAGCTTAATACTGGGCGAAAGAGCCGATAGTAACGTTCTTCTAAAAAATGATAAGAAATGTTTTATTGAAGGCCATTTTCTGATAAAAGATAAAGAGGCTGTAAACAAGTTTCTGATAGAAAACGACTTAGATAACGAAGATGAACTCGTTATCCGTAGAGAAATTGCTACCAACGGAAAGTCTAGGGCTTTTATTAATGATACTCCTGCCACGCTGCTGCAGCTAAAAGAATTGGCAAGTTGCCTTGTCGATTTACACCAACAATTTGATACTTTAGAAATAGGTGATACAGACTTTCAAAGAGAAGTAGTAGATGCACTTGCCAATAATCAGGGTTTACTTCATGGCTATCACTTAGAATATAATCAATGGGTTGCAGCTACCAAAGCACTTCAATTGTTACAAGAACAGAAGGCATCTTTCAATAAAGAATTAGGTTATTTTCAGTTTTTATTTGACGAATTGAAGGGAATTAATCTAAAAGAAAATGAGCTAGAAGAACTAGATGCCGAACTGCAACTACTTAGTAATAGTGAAGGAATAAAGACAGTATTGAGTAGAACCTATTTCGATTTGCACGGAAATGATAAACCCGTTACAAGTTTATTAAAGCAATTAGCTAATCAATTACAAGGATATACTTCTTATCACCACGATTTGCCTTCGTTGGTAGAAAGGCTAAAATCATCACAGATAGAATTGCAGGATATTGCCGACGAAGCCGAACGCATTAGCGAAACAATACACTTTGACGAAGCAAGAGTAGAAATAATTAATGAGCGGCTGGCTTTGGGTTATAAGCTGTTAAAAAAACATGGAGTATTGACCACTGCCGAATTGCTTTCTATTCAAAAAGATTTAGAACAAAAGTTGCAGGCGGTATTGAATATTGATGATTCTATTATTGCAAAGGAAAAAGCAGTTGCAGCTTTACTAAAACAAGCAGCAGCATCTGCCATGAAGCTCTCCGAAAAAAGGATAAAACAAGCTAGCCCTCTAGAAAAAGAAGTAAATATTCTATTGCAGCAGATAGGGATGCCTAATGCAAGACTAAAAGTTGATATCAAAGAAACAGCCTTTAGCCAATACGGCAGCAACGAAATAGAATTTTTGTTTGATGCTAATAAAAGCAATCGCTTCGAACCTATCAGAAAGGTTGCTAGTGGTGGTGAATTGAGTAGGTTGATGCTTTGTATAAAATCTTTGGTAGCAAAGAGCATTGACCTGCCTACTATGATTTTTGATGAGATAGATACGGGCATTAGTGGTGAAGCTGCCAAACAAGTAGGTGCAATAATGAAAGGATTAGCAGCTGACAGACAAATTATTTGCATTACCCATCAGCCTCAGATTGCTGGGAAAGCAGATGCGCACTATTTTGTTTACAAAGAAAGCAAAGGCAAAGAAGTAAAAACAAATATCCGTTTGTTGGGTAAGGATGAACAAATAAATGCGATAGCACAGATGCTTGGGGGCGAAAAACCTACCGCTGCCGCAATAGAAAATGCAAAGGAAATGATGGGCATTTAACCTATTAAATTAGATGGTCGAAAAGAGGAATATTTCCAATCTAGAATTAAGCATTATGTTTGATGCTTAAATTAGAATTAAACAAGGGCTATGGCATACAATTTATTAAAAGGAAAACGTGGAATTATTAGTGGTGCTTTGGATGAAAATTCAATTGCATGGAAGGTTGCAGAGAAGGCTCATGAGGAAGGAGCTACGTTCGTTTTAACCAATGCGCCTATTGCCCTGAGGATGGGAGAGATAAACAAATTGGCAGAGAAAACTGGTTCTAAAATCATTCCTGCCGATGCAACTAGCGTTGAGGATTTGACTACCCTGTTTACAGAATCTCAAGAGATATTAGGTGGGAAAGTTGATTTTGTATTGCATTCTATAGGCATGAGTCTAAATATCAGAAAGAAGATTCCTTATACCGAACTTAACTACGAATTTTATCAGAAAGGACTGGATATTTCCGCCTTGTCTTTCCATAAAATGTTGGCAGTTGCGCATAAGCTAGATGCTATCAACGAATGGGGTAGTGTGGTTGCCCTCACCTATATGGCTGCACAGCGCACTTATCCTTTTTACACAGATATGGCAGATATCAAGGCAATGTTAGAGTCTATTGCTCGTAGTTTTGGCTATCATTATGGTAATCAAAAGAAGGTGCGTATCAATACTGTTTCTCAATCTCCTACCAAAACAACTGCTGGTAATGGCATAAAAGGTTTTGGCGATTTTTTCGATTATGCAGATGCTATAGCCCCGCTTGGCAATGCAAGTGCTGCTGATTGCGCCAATTATTGCATAACGCTTTTCTCCGATTTAACACGTATGGTTACCATGCAAAACCTATTTCATGATGGGGGATACTCTACCACAGGCGTTAGTATGGATATTTTAAGCAGAATGGGAATTGAAGGATAGTTTTTTGAACTGAATGATAAGTTATAAAAAGAGGAAGCCCTTGGAGTAAATTCTTCAAGGGCTTCCTCTTTTGTAAAAGGTGAGTGAGTTTGTATAAAAACGCTACCTATTTGTACAATAGCCTAACTAGTTTTTACCTTAAAAAACCCTTTTTACCCGAAAACTTCCTAATCTTTATTAGTTTTTAAATGGTTATCTCTTTCGTTTCTTTGCGGCAATGATAAACGTAGATTTTATAATTATTGGGCAAGGTATTTCGGGTAGTTTTTTGAGTAAGTATTTGATTAATGCTGGCAAAAAAGTATTGGTAATAGATAATTCTCAGCCTTATTCTGCTTCCAAAGTGGCTAGTGGCGTACTAAATCCAGTAACGGGAAGGCGAATTGTTAGCACTTGGATGATAGATATTTTACTTCCTTTCGCTTTTGAGGCCTACATGAATTTTGGTGAGGAGCTGGGAATTAACCTTATCTCACAAAAAAATATTTTAGATTTTCATCCTACGCCAAAAATGAAACTTGCCTTTGATGAACGGCAACCAGTAGAAAATAAATATTTGCGTTATCCTGAAAGTGAAAAACAGTACCAACAATATTTCAATTATCCTTTTGGTGTGGGCGAAATAAATCCATGCTATCTAATGGATCTTCACCCTATGTTGTCTGGCTGGCGAAAGAAATTGGTAGCAAAGAATAGTCTTTTTGAAGAAGAATTTGATGTTTCGATGCTTTCATTTTCAAATTCACAAACTCCTGTTTATAAAGATATTCAGGCTGCTAAGATTATTTTCTGTGACGGAACAAAAGGTTTTGATAGCCCTTATTTCAATTTGCTACCTTATGCAAAAAATAAAGGTGAGGCAGTAATTGTAGAAATAAAAGGATTACCTCGAACCAATATTTACAAACATGGACTAAGCCTTGTGCCTTGGAAGGAGGACTTGTGGTGGGTAGGATCTACTTACGAATGGGATTTTAAAGACTTAAATCCTTCGTTAGTTTTCAAAGAGAAAGTGGAACAATTGCTAAGCCTTTGGGTGAAACTTCCTTATAAAATCATAGATCATATTGCAGCCGAAAGACCTGCAAACCTCGAGCGCAGACCGTTTGTAGGCTTTCATCCCAAATTTCCAAACGTTGGCATACTGAACGGAATGGGTACAAAAGGATGCTCATTAGCACCCTATTTTGCAAAACAGTTAGTTGAGAATATGCTTAGCAATGAACCAATAAACCCATTGGCAGACATAAAAAGATTTACCAAGATATTGAGTAGATAGTATTTTATGACTTAATTTTTAATTGATTCTAATCGATTTGATTGTTACAAATCCATTTCAAAAGCTCCTTTTTCAGCCACAGAATAATAATTTATATGGGCGTCTGTAGCGTCTTTTACCCACTTGTCAATCTTGGTTTTAGAAGATGAGGCATCAAAAACATAAAGATTACAATCAAAAAGAGAAGTTAATCTGGTCATCTCAAGTGTGGAATTATTGGTAATGATAATGGCCTCGAATTTCATTTTTTGAATGGAAGGTGGATAATCAGATAACGATTTATTGATGATAAGAATGGTTTTATTATTTGACCTAATAATATTTTTTTGAAAAGAAATGGCAGAGAGCGTGTCTGAAATGGTAACTCTATTCAATACTCGACTAGGCTTTAAATGGAAATTACTAAGAATGTTTTCTTCTGAAAGAAGAGAATCGCCCACAAAAACAAAGTGATTACCATCAATAATATCCATTGCAGAATGTTGCGGTATATTGTAAACAATTAGTTTTTGGTGTTTTGATTTTATGATGAAATCGATACCTCTATACCCAGTAAAAATAACAAAAAAGGTAAGTGAGGTAATAAACCAACTTTTATTTTTATTCATTACCCCTGCTGCAATCCCGATAATTACACCATACAATAACAACATTTGCATCAAAGAGACGTGTATATCTCCCCAAACCGAAAAGGGTAAATTGTTTACATTGGTGATGTAAGTGTTCATCACTTCCAGCATCCAGCCTACAAATTTACCCAAAGTAATTGCAGGAATTGGCATCGGAGATACAAAAAGCAACAACAATTCAGTATATAAAATGATACAGGAGAAAGGAACTGCCAATAAATTGGTAAATAAAAACAAGGTAGGCAACTGATGAAAATAAAATAATATAAGTGGCAGGGTGAGTACCTGCGCAGCGATAGTTACAGCAGAAAGATTCCAAACAAAATCCAAGGATTTATTTTGGAATGAACACCAACTTCTAATTGACTTATAAAAAACAATAATGCTTAGCATAGCCGCATAACTAAGCTGAAAACCGGCATCCCAAAGACTGAATGGGTTTATTAAAAGTATGACCAAGGCAGATAAAGCAAGATTATTATAAATATTGGCGCGCCGTCCAATACTTTCACCCAAAACAATAAACGTAAACATAATGGCACTCCTACTAACCGAAGGAGCAGCCCCCGCCACCAAACAGAAGCCCCACAAAACTATTATTATGGTTATAGGCTTTACAAACCGGACCCACCTGTTGGTTTTGAAAGGATTGAAAAACCAGATAAGCATTGCATATATCATCCCCATTCGCAACCCTGAAATAATTATTATATGTACAACGCCAGTATTGTTGTAAGCCTGAATAAGGTCTCTATCCAAGTCGTCCCTGTAACCAATAAGTAAAGCTTCGGCAACACTAAGTGCTTCTTTGTTAGCAATATAACGTCTCAAAACTGATAAAACCTTAAACCTAGCATCTATAATTAATGACCCTATAAAGGTAGTGTTCGTTGAATTGAGGATAATGTAATCGTTCGCTTTTAGGAAGGACTGATAATAAATATGATTGAATAAGCAGTGTTCTCTGTAATTGAAACTTCCTGGGTTGCCAGTATTTTGTATTTCCAACAAAGGACTAGTAACTATTAGTTGAGAGCCATAGGTTAATCTCGAAGGGATATTTCCTTTTATAAAATAGATAAGAATATTGCCTTTTACAGGCTGCCAATGACTATTTATCAATACAGATTCTACAGTAGCCAATGCTTTATAAGATTTTTCTTTTGCTACCAAAGGTTCTTGCAGGGTGATCATAAAGGGTAATCCAGACTTGTAATAGTTGCCAATCCACTCTTTTTCGTGTGTTCCATTTTTAATAAAGCTTAATATGCCGCCTATAGAAATGAATAAAACAAGAAAAGCCACAGCCGTTATTCTTCTGAAAAGAAACTTGTTTGCAATTGATAAGAAATTAGTGCCTAAAAGAATTAGTGCCGTAATTATTAGTGTGATTACAAAGGGAAGGAGGGGTAAACTCAGGTGATATTGAATGAGAATACCTAAAACCATACTAAATAACAACCGCACTATCGGCATTTTTTGTAAGGTTATGGTGCTATGACTATTGCTCATTGCAGGTAAAATACCATTAGTAAGCCAACAAAGTAGTTCTAATTAGCGAGACTAATCGCTTTCACGAATAATTGAGCTTCCAATATCCTTTATTCAAGGGGCGGTTGGTAAGATTTTTTTTATGGAAGACTTCAACGCAATGAGTTTTACTTGAGAAACTGTCATAAGGATAAATTCCTCAAGCGCGATATAATTAGCCATTTCAGAGGTCTTATTTCATCTTTCACAACTCCTATTTAATCAAACATGCCACTTATTTCATCAAATATGCCTCTTGTTTCATCAAACAGGGCATTTGCTTGATGAAACAAATGCCTTGAAATTCTCTCTATGATATACGAATGTCACCAACATGATAGGCGAATGTCAACTTCCACACCCAAAATAGTTTACACTCTCCATTAAGGACTAGCTAAGTATTTGTAAACTACTTAATCTACACTTCACAAGATTCAATTATTCGTTAAACAAACTCATGTTTAAGAAACCATATAAGTACAATACTATATTTGCAGCTCAAATCAGTTTGAATGAAAAAAATCTACATGTTTATTTTGGCAGTCTTGCCAATAGTTTCTACCCTAAATGCCCAAAACGATCCTGCCGCTAAAAAAATTCTAGATGAGGTTAGTGCCAAGATTAAAACCTTCAAGGCTGTTACTGCTACCTTTTCGCTAAAGTCGGTTTCTAGTAAGGGTACAAACAATGGTGTTCGTGTTGGTTCTGTCTCTATAAAGGGTCAGAAATACATAATGAAGCAGAGTAAAGTAGAAATTATTTGTGATGGAAGTAAGATTTATAATTACGATGGCAATAAGACAATCACGGTTTCTGGGGTGGATGATGCTGGTTCTACATTGAGTCCACAGATTCTATTATCAGATTTTTATGATAAGGATTATACTTACAAATTAGTATCTTCTGCTGGTAATTTTCATCAGATAGAATTGATTCCAATTGATAAAAGAAAAAATGTTAAGCAGATTAACATCTTTATTGATAAAACAAAAGACTTTATTACCAAAGCAAAAGTGATTGATAAAGGCAATAATGTAACAGAGGTTACTATTAGTAATACTAATACAAGTGCTAACCTTAGCGACAAAGTATTTCAATTTAACAAGGATAAATATCCTAAGGACGTAGAAGTTTTAGATTAAAAAATATAGATAACACGTTAATTAATAGCCACCTTTCCACAGAAAGGTGGTTTTTTATTTTACTAATAATTATATTCGGGTTATGAAAAAGATATTATTGTTTGGATTATTGTTTACGTGCATCAAACCATTGGTTGCACAGTTTTCAGTTCGCTTAGTGGTTGCAGATGTAGCTACCAAAAAGGGGGATGATATTTATGTTAGTGGCACATTTAATAATTGGAATCCTAAGGATGAGAACTATAAGTTAAAACCATTTGCTGGCGGAAGAAAAAGTATTGTGTTGAAAGATGTGGCAGTGGGTAATTATGCTTTCAAATTTACACGCGGCAGTTTTGAAAAAGTAGAATGTATGGCAGACGGAAGGGATATTACAGATAGGGTGCTAGATGTCTCGTCAGATATTTCTTTAGAATTGACTGTTGCTGGTTGGAAAGATGACTATCCTGAAAGACCAAAGCGATATAGTGCAAGCCCGCAGGTAAAAATAATAGATACAGCTTTTAAGATACCTCAGCTAAATAAAACGAGAAGAATTTGGATTTATCTACCTAAAGGATATGCTACTGGCATAAAAACTTATCCTGTATTGTATATGCAGGACGGACAGAATCTGTTTAATGACCAGACAGCAGCTTTTGGAGAGTGGGGCGTTGATGAATGTTTGGATACTTTAGAGAAGAAACTTGATAGAGAATGTATTGTGATAGGAATAGATAACGGTGCAGACAAAAGACTGAGCGAATACTGCCCGTATGATTTTTCTGTGAAAGGGGCATTCGTAACCCCAGATACGAAAGGGGAAGGAAAAGCCTATACCGAGTTTTTGGTTAAAACCCTTAAACCATTTATAGATAGCAAATACAGAACAAAAAAAGGTAGAGAATATACTTTTATAGCAGGAAGTAGTATGGGTGGATTGATTAGCGAGTATGCAATACTTCAATATCCAGAAGTTTTTGGTGCTGCTGGAATCTTTTCGCCTGCTCTTTGGATTGCACCACAGATATACACTGATGCAGAAAGTACTGCCACAATCAGCCTTTCTCGTTTTTACTTTTATGCTGGGGGCAAGGAAAGCAGCACTATGGCAAGCGATGTTGATAAGATGTATGATATTTTAAGAAAGAGAAGAAATTATGAGGTAGAAAGAGAATTGAATCCATTGGGAGAACATAAAGAGAAATTTTGGCAACAAGCTTTTCCACATTTTTATGCATGGTTGATGAATAAAGATTGAATTAAATAGGCAATATTTTAAAATATTTTAAAAAAATAAAAAATAGATTTGCCGTTTCGAAAAGGATGTTTATATTTGTCTCGGTTTTCATAGGATATTGGATTTTAAAAACGGGGTTGCATGTCTATGCGACCCTTCTTTTTTACATTATCTCCGTTTTTATAACCCAAAGGTTTCCATTTTTATTTCCAATTACCTTAAAATAAAAAAGAGCCTCTCTAATTAGTTAGTGAGGCTCTTTGCATTGTGATATATCCTATGTTAAATTACTGCCTTGCGAATGCGAAGTAATTGTTCTAATAAAGGTTCAAGTAAATCTAAGCGAAGCATGTTAGCGCCATCACTTTTTGCAACAGCAGGGTTTGGATGGGTCTCGATAAATAAACCATCGGCACCAGTTGCTGTAGCGGCTTTTGCTATAGTAGCAATTAGTTGGGGATTTCCGCCAGTAACGCCACTAGTTTGGTTGGGTTGCTGAAGACTGTGCGTGCAATCCATAATTACTGGAACATTCTGTTCTTTCATCCAAGGGATGTTGCGGTAGTCCACCACCAGGTCCTGATATCCGAATGTAGTGCCACGCTCTGTGAGCATTACTTTGTTATTTCCAGCTTTCTGTATTTTCTCTACTGCAAACTTCATCGACGGCCCACTAAGAAACTGACCTTTTTTTACATTAACCACTTTTCCAGTTTCAGCGGCAGCTACCAACAAATCAGTCTGACGGCAAAGAAAAGCGGGTATTTGTAGTACGTCGATGTACTTCGCAGCAATAGCTGTTTCGTCAGCAGCATGAACATCAGAAGTAGTAGGTAGTCCGTAGGTTAGTCCTACTTTTTTTATCAATTCCAAGCCAGTATTATCACCCAAACCAGTAAAAGAGTTTGCGCTTGTTCTATTTGCTTTTCTATAGCTTGCTTTGAATATATAGGGTATCTCCAATCGCTTACAAATGCTATACACTTTGTCGGCAATTTCCATCACCATTTCCTCGCTTTCTACTATGCAAGGACCAGCAATAAGAAAGAAGTTGTCTGGGTTATAGGATTGCTTTTTACATAAATCAGATAAAAAATCAGGTAGCATAATTATTATATTTAGGCTGCTAAACTAAAGGAAAGCATGAATTACAGTCTTTTTCTTTGCTACTATCCACAAACAGTTGTAGAATTTTCTTATACAACCCCCAACATAGCAATGTCTGCAACTGTTTTGCTTTCTAATATTTGTAGGGTTGCATCGCGTACTTCCTTCAAAACATTACTTAACCCACAATGACGTTCATCGCAATTCTTACATTTCTGATAGAAGTTAAGGCTAACGCAAGGTAGCAATGCTATCGGGCCTTCTATTAGCCTTATTACCTTAGCCAAACGTACATCTGAAGGGCGTTGATTGAAAAAGTATCCACCCCCTTTTCCTTTTTTACTATCTAGGATACCTGCTTTTTTAAGTTCAAGCAATATATTCTCCAAGAATTTTATGGGTATTGTTTTTTTTTCTGCTATTTCAGCAATCAACACAGGTTCACCAGTATCTTTTTGTGCCAAATACATCAGTGCTTTAAAAGCATACTGCGTTTTCATTGAAAGCATAATTCAAAAATTTATTTGTGCAAAATACGCATCACCTATTAAAAAAAACCTTTTCTCTGAAATAAAATAAACATTATGATTAAATCAGTTAAAATTCTTGCTCTTACAGTATTATTCACGGCTAGTAAGTTCGTTGCTAGTGCTCAGTTACCTATTGGTTTACCTGTACTGTACCTAAAGTCTTGGCATTCGCAAATGGCACGTATGCCTTCCCACAAGGTTCAAACTTTACGAATGGTTATGACAATGGCTTAGGCTTTGAAGTTGGTGCAGGTTTTGGCAAATCGATGATTATTGCTTCAACAGGAGATGTCACCTACAAGACTAAAGCATCAAAGGGAAATGATTTACAAGTAGTGCCTATCAAACTTGGTTTAAGAAGATACTTAATGTTTGGCATCTTTGTTAATGGCAATGTAGGTATTGCTAAGGAAACTCAGGGTTCATCAACCAATTCTGCTTTTTTGTATGAAGCAGGAGCAGGCATTAAATTCTTGAAAGTTATCGAGCTAGGTGCTGCTTATACAGGATATTCAACCGCAAATCTTGGTGAATTAAAAGTAAATACATTACAATCCATACTTCTTAAAGCTGGCATTGCTATTAAGCTATAGGTTTAAATAGAAAAATAATAAGAGCTGCTACTAAATAAAATTTTGTAGCAGCCTTTTTCTTGTTAAGAATTACAACTTCACTTCCTTTGGCTTAACAATGGTAAATACACGAGCTATATTAAAGCCAAAACGAACACCACCATCACCCCATTTATTACTTGTTTCTTCTATAAACGTTCTATCAGTCATACCGGTAGCATTGGTAAAATGGAATTGGAATACGTGTCCACCAGTTTCTATATCAAATCCTACTGATAAAGAGTTGTAATACCCTGCCTCTTTAGTAAAGCGGTAGTAGTATTCTGAGGTAAGGTTTACACGTCTGCTTAAACGTAACCTGCCCCCAACACCAAGAGAATAATAATCATTCTGAGCACCAGAGGTCAAATTGTAATGAACCAATGTAGGCATCAATTGAAGCGAAACATAATCATTAAACTTACGTGCTATCAGCAATTGATGTGAGTAAGCAAAGCGGTCATCATAATTTGTAATCTTAGAATCCTTTATGGTTTTCCAAATAAAAGAACCAGCATAGCTCAATGAAATAGGCATATTAACCTTCCCTTTCGATTGACGCAATATCCTTGCTTTTGCAAAGAAATCATACGTCTTTTCAAAAGTGCTTCTACCAACTCCCACCATCAACCACTTGTTTACACCATAGTCAACACCCATACGCATAGTGGCATTATCTAAACCAAACAATGTATAAGCCCCTTCGTTTACAGGATCGAACCTATGCGAAATCTTTACATCTAATATACCACTACCTAAATTCTCTATAGACTGCCCATTAATAAGCCTTGTAGTCTTAAACGTTGAAGTTGCATAATCTGTAAGGTTCTTCTTGTCTTTTTTGTCCTGCTCGTCTTGGCTTTTAAATAAATCTACATCTTGCGCAGTGGCAATCTTAAAAGTCCCAACTGCTAATAGTAGCAGTATCACAGCTTGTTTCATAAGTATTATTTTCATCTAATTAGTTTAATAGTGAGAGAGAATGTTTTTCAATTATTCGTATTTGCATATCACAACCGTCTTTGCTTCGCTAGCTATCTGAGAGCCTATGTAACTGCCATGTATAAAGTCAAGCAGTTTTATATTGAAACTACTTTTTATAGTAGGCTTGCCATTCTGAATGGTCAGAGTGCCAGTAGCCGTAATTTCTTTGCCTTTGCCATCAATGGTTAGCGTTCCCTTTGATGATATTTCGTAAGTACCATCCTTCGCAAAGTTTACTGAGCCAATGTTTGTAATAAACCCTTTAAAGTCTGCCTTTGGCGACTTCGTGCTTTCCATATAGTTCTCATTAAAATGATCTTCCATCAAGGCATTTGCAAACTTGAATCCCTTTATCAGAACACTGAATACTATCTGTCCAGTTTTGTCTACGAATTTACTATCTACCTGATTGTTTACTGCTTTGATAGATTCAGGATCTGTACCCGTAGCATCAAAACTTATCTGACCAGTTTTGGTAGCATATACTTTTTGAGAAATGGCACTGGTAAAGCAGAATGCCAATAAACTTACTGCAAGAATTGTCTTTTTCATATTTATCGTTTTAATTGTTTTTTGCTCCTTGGTTTACCCAAGCGTTTACTTCGTTTAAATCGCAAGTACCCAATTTGGGTGTACCTAAAGGCATGTTATCTGCTGGCAAACCAGTCATGGTATTGTAAGACGCTGGCAACAAATTCAATTGCCAATTTATGGATGGTAGCAACCAACCAGAGTCTGCACAAGACTTTAAGCTAGCGTAAGTATCCAGAGCGATTCCTCCGCCAGAACCAAAGCTGGCAGCATTGGTACTATGGCATGAAGTACAATTGGTTGCTATAACTGGTGCAACTGTTAGCGAGTAGGAAACCGATGTTGTATCGCAGGTGTTTACACTGGCTACTTCTTTTTTATCGTAAACGCACCCGGTAAAGCTGTAAACACAACCCGCAATAAACAATAATATCAGTGCTATCTTTTTCATAATCTCTTTTTCTAATTTTATTACTGAACAAATACTGGCACTTTTTGAACAATGATATTATTTACTGCAATTGCAACATAATAAATTCCTGGTAATAAATGCGCTATTTGCAAAGAAAGTGTATTGC
This sequence comes from Chitinophagaceae bacterium, assembly GCA_025359725.1. Taxonomy (GTDB): domain Bacteria; phylum Bacteroidota; class Bacteroidia; order Chitinophagales; family Chitinophagaceae; genus Parasediminibacterium. The sequence goes on from JANYEX010000300.1 coordinate 13,599, forward strand.
TTCCTTCGTTTATCGGCGAAGCAAAATTTATTACCTTTTTACCTACGGAATTTATTACTTGAAAGTTTGCTGTTCCTGTTTTTTCTGAAACATACGTCAACTTTAAATCCTGACCCGACTTTAATGGGTTGGGGTAAATTGACAATTGATATTTATTAATAGATAACGGAATGGAAATTACCTTGCTGTAAGTGCTGCTGCCATTCTTATCTACCAATTTCAAACGGTAATAAACTGTACCCTTTAGTTTACTAGCATCATCGGTATAACCATAACTATTTGTGGTAGTTGCACTTCCTGCCGCGCTAACTTTTCCTGCAAGTACAAAGTTTTGTCCATCGGTACTTCTTTCTATCTCAAAATGGTCACTGTTTACTTCTGAAGCCGTAAGCCAATTAAGTTTAACAGCATTACCAGAAACTGATGCCGCAAAAGATTCAAGCTTTATGGGTAAGGTGTTTGGAATAATAACGGTAGAAAAGGTGCTATTGTAGCAATGATCGCCACTTTTACCCCCATCGCCATTGGCAGCTACACCCGCAAAAGCAAATCCAGCCTTTCCGTTTGCTGGTATTATTGCTGGGGCAGTCCAATAAATAGAATCGAAAGTGTAAGATGGTGGTGCAGTAATAGGCGCAGAAGTTCCGTGGTGAACATTTCTAGTTCCGGTTAATGCTAGGTTTGAAGTTGCTGCTCCGATAGTAAGTGTTCCTGTATTAGTTGCCATATCGAAACCCCAACGCTTCTGAGATGCATCTATAATAGTAATACTAATTGGGTATCTCTGACCAGCAATAACCGTATCGGGAAGCCCTTTTAATTGAATAGAACCTCCTAGTGAAGTAGCAGAAGAGTGGCAGCTTTGACAACCACTGCTGTAGCCAGAAACTTTAGAATTCCCGTTGGCGTGGGTTAAACTTTGGGGGGCATTGATAGAAGATGAGCCTACAACTATTATCAAAATAGCGGAGGAGATTGCAATGAGTGTTTTTTTCATTATTTTAAAGGTATTGTTTGTTGATTGCGTAAGTAAACTATAGGCGAAGAAACATCAAATCACATTACCCAAAACCCTTTTCTTATCCTGTAATAGTTAGAGTATTGCCAGTTTTGATTACTGTATATTGTTTTAAAGCCGAACCTGCAGGGCCACCAACTACACTTCCTGTAGCACTAAATACTGAACCATGCGCTGTGCAATAAAAGTCGTTTGCGGTAGCGTTATAGTTTACGGTTACCCCTTGGTGTGTGCAGTACTGAGAAACCGCTATAAAAGTGCCGGTAAGCGTTTGGGCTACTATTATACCATTGTTGGTGTAAGCGAACTTACCTGGGGTTAATAATGTAGCATAAGCCGATGAAGTAAGGTCTAACGTAAGATTTACATTGGAAGGCGATGCGGGTACTGAATCTTTTTTACAAGCACCCATACAGCCAAATAAAACCAAGCCTACTGCGCCCAAACCAAGTTGGGATAAAAATTCTTTTCTGTCCATGCGTATTTTTTAAAAGGGTTTACAATACAGTTTAAAAACCAACTGTAATTGCAAAGATGCAGGTTGATTTGGTGACGAAGCCTTTGTTAGATAGCTAAATAATCATTTAACAATTTGATAATATTGATAATACTAATTATTTAACTCGTGTACTTTTTTTGAGTACCTCGATATTCACCCAATGATATTTGCAACATAGCCCTTGATGCAATCAGATTTCTCGTGCCTTACAATGACGTGGTTTTGTACGTCCCTGATTTGCCAACTTCCAAAAAAGTTACCAAATTATGACTCCCATACGTCATTCCCATTTTTTTCTGGTGCAACAGATGAACCATTCGAAACAACGGCGATGGATTATGTTTTAAATGTAAGCAAAACGCTTGCGGCAGCTAAGGAAAAGCAACAGCAGCTTTACCTTATTTTTTATTAATTCAAGTTCTCAAAACTAATTGCCCACATTCCCCCCACAATAACCTAATTTGCACTCTCAAGCGAGGAAATGGGGTTCTGAAAGTTTGGTAAAGCGCTTCTGCCAGATATTTTCTTTACCATCAAATACATTTCCGTATGCGCTTGCAAACTTCCTCGCCCAACCCCACCCCCCTTTTCAGCAGCAGCAACACCATAGTTGCCCGCACAAAGAACATTGCTCGCTATCTTTTTAGTCTGTCCTCCATCCTATATGCTCAAATTCTCTTTTTCCCAATTGTTAAATTCTGCCTTGCTTTTAGCCTGTCAATTGTTAAATTCATTTGGGTTATTACCACGGAAATATTTTCCAGTGCAACGGAAATGTTTTCCAGTGCAACGGAAATGT
>JANYEX010000303.1 GCA_025359725.1 Chitinophagaceae bacterium
AAAATATAACTGACTATATGATTAGCTTTTGGAGATAACCTGAATTTTGTATGCGAAGTTATGTTAGATATGGTTTGCAGGGTTTGACGGAACAACAAAACACCGAAAGAAGCCCCAAGCAAAAACACCCAAACCATTAAAAAACACATGCGGAGAAAAGTCTCTACCGGGTGCTCCCTTACCGTTGTGGATACATCAAGTTCGAGATCGCTGTGATGCACTAAATGAAATTTCCATAAGGGCTTAATTTTATGCATAACTACGTGGTATATGTATTCGCAAAAATCAAGTAATACAAATCCTATTAAATACTTTACTAAAAAACTACCCGGGTGTGGTAAAAGAAAAAGTAATCCCCAGTGATGGGTTATTGTCCAATAGGAGATCATTAAAACAAAAATGGTCATAAATAGCTGTACAGGTAATGCGGTACCTATAAACAGCATATTAGTATAGGTATGTTTCCATTTATCCTTCCACGACGTGGTAAGGATAACGGCCTCTAAAATCCATAAACTTAAGATGATCCCTCCATATAAAGCAACCTGCGATGAAGAAGGGTTATGAAAAAAGAAGTTTTTTAGATACTCCATAGAAAAATTTGATACTGCAATTTTACAACAAAAAACTGTAGTTAATCTGAAGATTTTTTTTTGAGTGGATTTTTATAAAATAAATCATTATAAAATAGCGGACGTTTATCGGTTTGGTTAAACGTTAGGTTAGAAATAAAGGTGCGACTTTAATTAACAAAGTTTTCCCTAAAATGATTAATTGTCCCTGTCATCAGGCAGGTGATCGTCATCTTCCTTATCTAATATATTGTTATCAAGCTGAATTTCATGCAGGTCGTCCCTGTCATCGGCCCGGTCTTCAAAATTTTCATCATCTTCATCATCCCATTCCTTTTTATCGTCATTTTCATCGTCACCTGGCGATATTAAGGTTATTGTTTTACTCTCATCTTGAGTTAAACTGGTATTATCTTCTGTAATCAGTATCATTTTCACAATTTATTTGAGGAGATCCATGTCTTCTTCGGTTAATTTTACGTCGGCCGCTTTCAAATTTTCATCAAAATGCTTTAATGACGATGTTCCGGGTATAGGTAATATGCAGGGTGAGCGGTGCAGCAGCCATGCTAAATTTATCTGGGCGGCAGTAGCGTTGTGTTTTTGGGCAATTTCAGCTATCCTGTCATCCTGTTTAGGCATGGAAGTAAACAAGGAAAAGTAGGGAATAAGCGGGATCTCATTTTTTTCACATAGGTCAAGCACTTCTTCACCGCCCCTGTTCTCGCCGTAAACCGAATTTGATGTAGTGCGCTGTGCATGCCCGTACATATTTTCCACCGTAGCAATTTCGCCCATGCTCATAGCTTTTTCAAGTTCGTCCCTGCTTACGTTGCTCACGCCAACATGTAGTATTTTGCCTTCCTCCTGAAGTTTGAACATAGCCTCCATTGATTGCTCAAAATTGGTTGCACCTGGCATTACACGACAATGCACCAAGGTAATTTGTTCAATTCTCAGGGTACTCAAATTTTTTTCAATGCTGCTTCGCAAATTTTCGGGGGTGTTATAAGGTATCCAGCTCTTATCGGGTTTGCGGGCACCGCCAACTTTTGTGCAAATTACAAGGCTGGAAGGGTAAGGATATAAAGCTTCTGCAATTAACCGGTTGGTTACATCCTCGCCATAATAATCGGCAGTATCCAGAAAGTTGATGCCATGTTTGGTGGTCTGTCTTACTATTTCCAATGCTTCGGGGCGGTTCTTTGGCTCGCCATAAATTCCTTCGCCAGTAAGGCGCATTGTACCATAACCCAACCTATTTACCGTAAGAGGGTGATTACTCTTTCCCGCGATTACTATGCTTTTTTGAATACTCATTTTATAATTTTAATCTTTAAACTAACCACAAAGGGTGCTAGGAAATAACAAAGGATACTAGGTTTTTTGGAAGCTTTTAAAAGTTTTAGTGTTCCTTGTGCTTCTTTTCTTTGTGTTCCTTGTGGTTAAAAATTACACCACCTCTTTTACCCACTTACTTACTGCCGCTACCCATTGTGGGTCGGTGTTTAGGCAAGGTATCATCTCGTAGGTTTCGCCACCAGCTTCCATAAAGTCTTCCTTGCCGCGAATGGCAATTTCTTCCAATGTTTCCAAGCAGTCGCTTACAAATGCAGGGCATATAACCAATAGCTTTTTGATGCCTTCCTTCGGCATATCCTTCAATCGGAAATCGGTATATGGTTTTAACCACGGGTCTCTTCCCAATCTTGATTGGAACGAATAACTAAACTTATCTGCGGGCAGGTTCAATGCCTCGGCAGTTAGCCTAGTGGTGGTTAAACACTGATGGCGGTAGCAGGTTTCGTGCGCCTTAGAATCTACATTGCAACAGTCGTTCACCTTTAAACAATGCTGTTGGGTAGGATCCGATTTTAGCAAATGCCGCTCGGGTATTCCGTGGTAGCTAAACAGGATATGGTCGTAATCCTTAGCCAAATAAGGTCGAATATGCTCGGAAAAAGCGTGTATATAATCTGGATTGTTGTAATAAGGTTTGATGGTTGTCAGCTTAAACTTATACCCTTCTTTTTTATGCACTTCTTCCATATAATCCACCGCAGTTTCGTAGCTACTCATGGCAAAATGTGGGTATAAAGGCATCAAAACCACCTCTTCGATAGATGGATTTTCCTTCAATAATTTATCGTATGCATATTTAGGCGTTGGGTTGCCGTAGCGCATCGCAATCTCTACGGGCTCTTCGATATTTGCCTGAACAGCGGTTTGCAATTGTTTGGTAAGCTGAATAAGCGGCGACCCTTCCTTCCACCAGATAGTACGGTATGCCTCGGCACTTTTGGGTGCACGAAACGGAACAATTATCCCGCGCACCAACAGCAAACGCACGACATAGGGGATGTCTATCACCTTTTCATCCATTAAAAACTCGGCTAAATATTTCCGTACATCCTTGGTGGCGGTGGTATTTGGCGAGCCTAGGTTCATCAATATCACTCCTCTTTTTACTTTATTTCCTTCCATTTTCCTTTTTTAGATTTACAAATGTATAGTTCTGATGAAACTAAAAATAACGATACCCTTATTTAATTATTCATCCACTCTAATCTTCTTTTCCTTCCGTGTAGTTTATTATTTACGAATAAAGGGATAGAAAGTTTTTGGGGATGCGAAAAAGAAGGAAATAGTTTATCCAATTGCTAGCAGTGGTACCGCACTCTAGTCTTCAATGCTTATTTCTTTAAATGTTAAATTCTCTCTTGCTTTTAGCCTGTCAATTGTTAAAATCATTTGGGTTATTAGCGGGAAAATTTTTTTCCCGACAAGGAAAAAGTTTTTCAGTGCAAGGAGAAAGTTTTTCAGTGTAACAAAAATTGCATTTATAGATAGTAAATGTGGGTAAGTAGTGAATTGATTGTTGGGGGTTCTATCAAATAAATATGCCCATTTACCGTTTCTATGTAAACGCCCCTCATTTGAGGGGGGAAAGGGCTATATCAAGGTGGTATATTTGTAACAAATTTCTCTTTTTTTATTAATACGATAATGAAACATACATATAAATACTTTTTGTGCGCATTTATTTTGGCGGCTACAATAACTGCCTGTAAAAAAACAGCAGATGTGCCTGCAACTAACCCAACCACCAACGATTCGGTAACGATTATTGGCGGGGCTACTTCGGCCTATCTAGATACGGTGGTGGCGGTGGTAAATACCGTAACTATCAAATATAGCCGCACCAACCAGTGCTATCCTAGCAATGAGATATTTGCTTTCTCGGCATCGGGAGTTAGCTTGCCATCGGGTACTACCTACAACTGGGATTTTGGCGATGGTCATACCCTAACAGGTGCAAATAGTACGGCAACAGTGGGTAATATTTATCAGACCGCAGGCGATTATACCGTCACGCTTACCATTAACGATGCTAACAAAAACAAGCTGAGTGCAACCACCTTAAACCTGCATGCCCACGGACAACAGGTAAGTCCACATGCTTCTTTTTATGCGCAGATATTTGATATTAACTACCCCAACAATTATAATTTTAATGCGAATGGTTCGTCGGTAACACGAGGACATTTAAGCAATTTCAACTGGGTTTGGGGCGATGGCACTAACACCAGTGCAGCTACACCAGACAATACCCCGCACGGTTTTCCGCAGATACCCGTGGATACTACTTACCCCGTAAAACTAGTGGTTACTTCAAGCGAGGGTTGTATGGATACGGCGGTTGTGCCAGTTACTATTGGCGCAGTGTATAGTAATATTACGGGTGATTTTGATACCGTTCAAAACAATGCTTGCACCGCAGAGTATTTTACTTTTAAATCGAATGCTACCAATGTACCAGCAAACGCAGTGTACACTTGGGACTTTGGCGATGCTACAGGAACACCTTCTGGCAACCCAATTAACCATACATTCACTTACCAAAACACCTACGATGTGAAATTGTACATCAGTGTAAACGGGAAAATAATATATACTACCCATAAGCCAATATGGGCAAATGGGCAGAATGTGCATCCTACAGCCTTATTTTTTAAGAATATTTCGGGCAATGAAACAACAACCTACGTTAAATGGGCAATGTATAGTTCGGCAAATATTCAGCATGGCTACATAGAGGATTACAGTTGGTATATGGATAATACGTTGCTAGATAATAATACAAACGCAACTTACGAGGCTTATCCTTTCAATAAAACAACAACGGCTTCTACGCATACTATCACGTTTATCGTTACTAGCAATGTTGGCTGTAAGGATACCGCAACAGCAACCATAACTATTCCGCCAATTGGACAATACACTTATTAATTGATAATTATTAGTTGATAATTGAAAACAAAAGAAATGAAGTACAAGGTGAGGAATATTATCTGTCGATTAGTAATGGTCAATTTATTATTAGTATTTCTTTCTTTGGGAATAGATTCATGTAATAAAAGTACATCCAATATTATAACAGATTCAACCACTAATGTAATTACCAAAACAACCACTTCCGTTGATGGTGACACCACCGTTTATACTATTGGTCAACTGATTATCACTGCTACCAGAACATCGCCTTGTTATCCTTCCACAGAAATATTTACGTTTAAAGCAGACGCTTCTGCCATAGCCAATGCAACAAGCTACAACTGGTATTATGGCGATGGATATTCGGATAGTGGGCAAGTTGTTAAGCATGGATATAATAACGCCGCACCTTTTGTTGTGCAGTTGGATATTAAAAACGGGAATGGGATAGTTATCTATTCATCCTCATTTCCTGTAAAGGCTTGGGGGCAGCAACTAAAGCCTGTGGCAATATTTACGACCAAGGATGACTTTCCTACTAACGAGAATTATGTAACCTTCACCAGTTATTCTAGTGTAAACCACGGCTCGATAGTACAGTTTCATTGGAATTGGGGCGATGGTAGTACTTCCAACACAGCCGATGCGCTTGTAAGACATTTGTTTCCTACAAATACGCAGGATGTAAACTATCAAGTAAAGTTGACCATAACTACGGATGCTGGCTGTACTGCCGACACTACGGTCACAGTGTGGGTGCCAGGTGCATATCCAATTACTGGAGACTTTGCCGCAGTAGAAAATAATGGATGCACCAATGAATCTTTTTCCTTTACTGCCCAAGCAACGAGTGTACCAGGCGGTTCTGTGTATTATTGGCATTGGTCGGACGGAACACATGATGATTCTGGGTATAATGTGCAGCACACTTTTGCCTACAAGAACGACTATGATGTTATTATGTATATCAAACTAAATGGCAGAACTATATACACAGCCCACAAAGATATTTTTGCTAAAGGGCAATCCAAATCGCCCAAACCGACCGCATCTTTTTATTACACATGGGTGAATGAATATGCTACCAATGTGCTGGTTTCATTCAATAGTCAATCCCAACAACCTGCTGGTGGTGGAGCAATTGATGGGTATTATTGGAACTTTAGCAATGGCAAAATAGATACTAGCTTTAACAGCTTTACAGAAACTAGATATCAACGAGGAACGGCAGGAAGTGGCAATAAGGATTATCAGGTGAGGTTGATTGTTACTGGTAATGGCTGTGCAGATACAGCGTATCAGACGGTAAGTATCCCTTCTCAATAAGGGTTTAGACTAACCACAAGGCTCACAAGGGTTTTCACAAAGAGCATAAGGGTATATTAGGAATAATTTGTTCTGAATTTCGTGTACTTTGTTTTCTTCTCATTGTTTTCTTTTTGGTTAAATTCTTCTCTTTTTTAGAAAAGATAAATTTTTTTATCATTCTTGTATTTATTCAACAAGATACCCTTACTTTTGCCGACCAAATTTTGGTTTATTATGTTAGCAATCGTAAAAATAGCAGGACAGCAGTTTAAAGTACAAGCAGGCGATAATCTGTTTGTTCCTCATATCGAAGGCAATACTGGCGACAAGGTAGAATTCAGTGAAGTACTACTAGTTGACAACAACGGCGTACTTACAATAGGTGCTGATGTTAAGGCAGTAGTTACCGCAGAGATAATTAAAGACCTTGTACAAGGTGATAAGGTTATTGCTTTTAAAATGAAACGTAGAAAAGGTTTCCGTAAAAAACACGGTCACCGTACTCATTACACTCGTATCAAGATTGAAAGCATTGCTTAATTAGCAGCTTTAAATTATTAAGTGGTAAAATAGATTATTAAAATATTCAAATCTTTATAAGATGGCACACAAGAAAGGTGAAGGCTCGGTAAAAAACGGACGGGATTCGAACAGCAAACGTTTAGGCGTTAAAATATTTGGTGGTCAACCTGCCATCAACGGTAATATCATTATCCGTCAGAGAGGTACAAAATTCCATCCTGGTAAGAATGTAGGTGTTGGTAAAGACTTTACTTTATTCGCTCTTACAGACGGATTAGTTCAATTTAGAAGAACAAGAGAAGATAAGACTATTGTTTCCGTTGCTCCTATAGTAATTGTTGCTGAAGAAGTAGCAATAGCAGAATAAGCCTCGTAATTTACAATATTGAGTAGCGGCAAATTAGTTTGCCGCTACTCTTGTTTATAATATCAGTGCCCCGAAACTATCGGGGCTTTTTTATTTTAAGTTTGCCATTCAATCAGTTAATTATGACGAATGATGCCATTGCAGAAAACTTCTCGTTATTGGGTAAGTTGATGGATATACATGGGGAGAATAGTTTTAAGACAAAATCTTACGGTATTGCTGCCTTTACCATAGAGAAGCTACCAACGGAATTAAAAGACTTACCACAAGACAAGATATTTGGCATTAGAGGGATAGGTGATGCCATTGGTAAAAAAATAGTAGAACAACTAGAAACGGGTAAACTAGCATTGCTAAATGAATACATAGCCAATACGCCTGCAGGTATTTTAGAGATGCTAAGCATAAAAGGAATTGGACCTAAAAAGATTTTTACTATCTGGAAAGAACTAGGTATAGAAACTTTGGGTGAACTTCTTTATGCTTGTGACGAAAACCGACTAACACTCTATAAAGGATTCGGGGAGAAAACTCAGCAAAGTATTAAAGAGTCTATACTCTTTTACCTTGGCTCTCAAGGAAGTTATTTGTACCAACAGATTGAAAACTTTGCACTGAACGTTGAGGCAAAGCTTAAAACACTTTTTAATAATAAAGATTTTTATATCACAGGGCAATTTAGAAGGCAGCTAGAAGTAATAGATAAATTAGAGTGGGTTACTACTACCCCCAAAGAAACCATTACTTCTTTTTTTACTGGAAATGGATATAAACTAGTTGATGACACTAATAATTATGTCTCGGTAGTTGGTCAAGAGAATGTAACATTAGGATTTTATTCTATGCAGCCATCCTCAATTCAAACAGAGATATTTAAAACAAGTTGTTCTGATGAATTCTTGAATGAGTGGAAAGCCACTGTTGGGTTGAATGAAGATGCTATCTATAATTCAGAGGAGGAAATCTTCTTAACTAATAAACTTCCCTATATACCTACTTGCTTACGGGAAGATCCTGCGGTTATTAAACAAGCAAAAAATAATAAACTAACTGCCTTAATTCAGACAAAAGATATTAAAGGGATTATTCATAGTCATAGCAAATGGAGTGATGGAAATAATACCTTAGAAGAAATGGCAAAAGCTGCAATAGCCAAAGGATATGAATACCTAGTTATCAGCGATCACTCTAAGACTGCATTTTATGCTCAGGGGCTTTCTGTAGAGCGAGTGCTAGCACAGCATGAACAAATTGATGAGTTGAATATATCGCTTGCTCCCTTTAAGATTTTTAAAAGTATAGAAAGTGATATACTAAATGATGGAAGTTTAGATTATGAGGCTGACATACTAGATAGGTTTGATGTAATTATTGCCTCTATCCATTCCAACTTAAAAATGACTGAAGAGAAAGCGATGATGCGTCTCATTAATGCAATAGAGAACCCTTATACTTCCATTTTGGGACACATGACGGGTAGGCTTCTATTAAGTAGAAATGGTTATCCTGTAAACCATTTAAAGATTATTGATGCTTGTGCTGCCAATAATGTAGTTATAGAATTAAACGCACACCCTAGGCGTTTAGATATTGACTGGCGTTGGATAAAAGCTGCATTAGATAAGAATGTATTAATTTCTATAAACCCCGATGCGCATAGTATTGACGGATATAACGATGGTAAGTACGGTGTGTTAGTAGCGCAAAAGGCAGGATTAACATCAGCACAAAACCTCAGTAGCTTTTCATTAGAACAGTTTGAAGTCTTTGTAGAAGAACAAAAAAACAAAAGAAATAAGTAGGTTAGAGGTATTTACTCTCTCTTGCTTTGTAGGGTAAAACCTATGGTAGTGCCTACATCTAGTTTGCTACGAACGTGCATTATTTGTTTATGTGCTTCAATAATGTGTTTGCAAATTGCTAGTCCCAATCCCGTACCGCCTACATCTCGGCTTCTACCGCTGTCTGTACGGTAGAACCTTTCAAAAATTCTATCTATATGTTCTTCGGCAATGCCAATACCATCATCGCTAAATTCTACAAGAACATACAAATCGTCTGTTTTATAGATACTTGCAACGATTGTCCCATTATATTTTCCGTACTTAGTGGCATTCTCAACCAAGTTGTTGATTACTTGCCTTATTTTTTCTTTATCAGCAAAAACAGTGATTGGTTGTTCGCAACCTTTTTTTATCGAACACCTAATTTTCTTTTCACTAGTTCTTATCGAGAGGCTTTCAAATACATCCTTAATTAGTTCCTGAATAACAAAGTTTTGCTTGTAGAGGGGTTGTTCGCCGCTTTCTAATCTGGATATCTCATCCAAATCCTCTATTAAGGCAACCATTCTATTTACATTTTTGGAAGCATTCTCCAAAAAACGTCTGTTTACCTTAGGATTTTCTAATGCACCACCAAGTAAGGTATCCACATAGCCTTGAATGGCAAAAATGGGTGTTTTAAATTCGTGGGCAAGGTTTTGCAGAAACTCTCGCCGATAGGCCTCGTTGCTTTTTAGGGTAGCGATTTCGGCACTTCTCTGCTCAGCCCATTTCTCAACATCCTCACTTACTTCGTCTATACTTTTTCTGGGTAGAATGTATTTGTAGTAGGTTTCTTCCCTTTTACTAGCTTTTGTTTGATAGATAAATTTGTAGATTAGCTTTATTTTTCTGTAGATAAACCATTCAAGTACAAAATCTATTAGTAAAAAAGCGAGAGTAAAAATTACTATGCCAGCAATAATGCCAGCAACAAAGTTGTCTATTACCCAAAAGCCAATTGTAATGGGTAACGCCAATAAAAGCGAGGTAAGTAAGGAAAGTTGGCGGGGTGATATATTCTTTTTTGTCAGCATCTGCTAGGTAATTCTAATTGTTGTGAAAATAACAATTATTCTAAAGTAACCATGCATTTTAAGATGCAGAGTTAGTTATAACTCGAATTTATAACCCACACCTTTAACAGTGGTTATACAATCTATGCCTAGTTTTTGTCGTATTTTTCTTATGTGTACGTCTATTGTTCTGTCCCCAACTATTACTTCTTTTCCCCAAATCTGTGATAAAATCTCGGTTCTCAGAAAAACTCTACCTGGCTTTGAACCAAGTAAATGCAAAAGTTCGAATTCTTTTTTAGCAAGAGGTATTTCTACATCATCAATTTTAACAACAAATCTGGAGGGATCAATTACCATATTTTCAATCGTCAGTGCCTTGTCATCGTCCTCATTTTTCGTGTTTATTCTTCTAAAAAGTGCGTTTACACGGCTTACCAAAACTTTAGTACTAATTGGCTTACTTACATAATCGTCTGCGCCAAGTTCCAAACCCCTTATTTGGGATGTTTCGTCGCTCATGGCCGTTAGAAAAATAATAAGTGTATTTTGAAACTGTGGCATCCCTCTCAATATCTGACATGCCTCCATGCCAGTTTTCTTGGGCATCATCACATCCAAAATAATTAAATCGGGGTTTACCACCTTTGCCCTCTCAACGGCCTCAACGCCATTCTTGGCGGTAAAGGTTTCGTAGCCTTCTCTATTTAGGTTATAGCTGATGATTTCTAAAATATCCGGTTCATCATCAGCTATTAAAATACGCCTGGGTGTAGGTTCCATGTTAACAATTAATTTACACAAAAATAACATACTACTGACGCATATAACTAGAATGTCATATTATCAAATTGTTAACAGGCTTTTCATTTTAAATGTGAAGTATTAAATGTTGACTATGTTCTTTTTCAATTCATGTTTCATAATCTCTCTTATGGTACATTTGTAGAGATTATTGCGCTATAATTCCCTTCTATCGAGCCACTTTCGCTTACATAACACGCTGCCATAGCAATAGGCATACCCGCATTGGCTGCTGATAATACCAACTCCATTGGATTTTTTGTATAGTCCTGAAACTTAGCAAAATCTGCTGGTTCGGCGGGCGGATTTGCTCCTACAAAGTAGCGAATTCTGGTACAATGAACTCCCACTGGCTTGCCAGTATTGCCAGTACTGGTATGAATAATAACATGAAAAGTATGTGCTAAAGCTGGTTCTGCAACAAAAACAGGAATTTCGGATGGCTTTCCTTCGTGGCTGGTGCGGGTAGTAGAATGCAGTCTCATTCCTGCGGCAGTAATTACGTCATCCTCACAAGCATCGTTATCATATAACCACATTTTTACAAAAGGACGCAAAAAATCTGTCAGTTTTGTACGATTAGTATGATAAGTTGTCTGCTGCGTTTTGGTAGAGGTATTCTTGTGTTTAGCAATAGAATAACTAGCGTTATAAGGGGTAAGCAAGGCTTCGTATGCCGTCATGGTAGTTGCCGGAATGCCTATTCCTGGGGAAGGAAGCGCATTCAGCTCATCGTACATTCCGTTTACTAGTTTATCATATTCTTCTTCTGAACCATCAAATTGATCGGGTAATTTTGACATTCTTGTTATTTTATTGTTCCTTTCCTATAAGGGGTTTGTAAGGAACACTTTGATTGTATATTTTTTTAATTTTACAGAACTATACCAATCGGAAAATAGGTAGTAGCAACCTGTCGCCATAATTGCACGTCAGTATTACTAATTCCATACCTCTGGAAGAAAGAGTTATCCCTCTGGAAAAATATTCCATACCTCTGGAAGGAGGAGTTATACCTCTGGAAAAACATTCCATACCTCTGGAAGGAGGAGTTATGCCTCTGGAAAAACATTCCATACCTCTGGAAGGAGGAGTTATGCCTCTGGAAAAATATTCCATACCTCTGGAAGGAGGAGTTATGCCTCTGGAAAAACATTCCAGAGGTATAGAAAAACCTCTTTCACGTTTATAACCAATAGAAATAGCTATTGTAGCACCCAAAATGGGGGCTGCAGTGGAGAAATAAGAGAAAACTGCTATTCTATTCATAAGGCGTACTACTTGGCTTGGTAATTATTTTGTTTTTTTAATTCTG
>JANYEX010000005.1 GCA_025359725.1 Chitinophagaceae bacterium
AACTGTCAAGTAATTTCAGGAGGGGGCAATTTCATATCTCATATTTCATATCTCATATTTCATATCTCATATTTCATATCTCATATTTCATATCTCATATTTCATATCTCATATTTCATATCTCATATTTCATATTTCATATCTCATATTTCATATCTCATATTTCATATCTCATATTTCATATCTCATATTTCATATCTCATATTTCATATTTTATATTTCTGAACTCATATCTCAACCTTCCCTCCCTTTGCTTTATCAAACTGCATTTCGTAAAGTTTGCTGTAAAAGCCTCCGTGGGCAAGTAGTTCTTCGTGGTTGCCTATCTCTTTTATCTCGCCTTTGTCTAGCACTATTATCTTGTTTGCCTTGCGGATGGTAGAAAGTCGGTGTGCAATAACAATAGAAGTTCGCCCTTTAATAAGGGTATCAATTGCTTTTTGTATCAATAGTTCGCTTTCGGTATCTATGGATGAGGTGGCTTCGTCCATAATTAATATTGAAGGATTGTATAACAGGGCACGTACAAAAGAAATTAATTGTCGCTGACCGAGGCTTAGGGTACTGCCGCGCTCCATCACATTATAATCGTAGCCATTAGGAAGCTGCATGATAAAGTGGTGCATACCAATCATTTTTGCCGCCTCTATCACATCTTCTCTCGAAACGAGCGGATTGCGCAGCGTTATATTATCCATAATAGACCCAGAAAACAAGAACACATCCTGCAAAACCACGCCAATGCTGCTACGTAGTTTTTCTATTGGATAGTCGTTAATGTTTATTCCATCTACCTGTATTACCCCCTTTTGAATATGGTATAATCTATTCAATAAACTGATGATAGACGTTTTTCCACTACCAGTATGCCCCACCAGAGCAACGGTTTCGCTCGCATTAACCGAAAAAGAAATGTCCTTCAACACATACTGCTCATCGATATAAGCAAACCAAACGTGTTGGAAATCGAGGCTACCTTTAATTGATAATGGATAATTGATAGGTGATAATTGAGAATTGTCAATTGTCAATTCTTGCTTTCCACTTTCTTCCTTACGACTTACGACTTGCGACTTACGACTTTCTGGCATTACATCCTCATTATCCATCACTTTAAAAACCCTTTCTGCTGCAATCATACCCATCTGCAATACGTTGAACTTATCGGCAATTACACGCAATGGGCGGAATATCTGGTTGAGGTATAAGATAAATGCTACCAATAAACCAGCATTCAATCTATTATCAGCCACCCACCACACCAACAAACCCGTACTTAAGGCAAGCACTAATTCCACTATGGGGAAGAAGACACTGTAGGCAAATATTGCCTTGATGTTGGCATCTTTATGTTCCTTATTGATGGCGTTAAACTTCTGAAACTCTCTTTCCTCAGCAGCAAATGCCTGAACAATGTGCATCCCAGTGATGTGTTCCTGCACAAAAGCATTGAGGGCAGCCACCGCATTACGAACCTTAACAAAGCTAGCATTTACACTTTCCTTAAAGTAATAAGTAGCAATAATTAGTATAGGAAATGGAGCAAGGCTTATCAACGCCACCTTCCAGTTCATGCAAAGCATAGTGATAAGGGTAATGATAATTGTCAATAAATCGGCTACTATAGGTATCAATCCATCACTAAAAATATCATTGATACTTTCTATATCGTTGATGGTGCGGGTGGTAAGTGTGCCAATAGGCGTTTTGTCAAACTGGCTCAGGTTAAGACTCATTATCTTTTCGTAAACAGCTACCCTAAGGTCTTTAACCACGTTTTGCCCCATCCACGAAGTGATAAAAGAAAAAGCAAAACGGATAACAGATTCAATTAATAAAAAGATAATCTGGAAGATGGTAATGTTTACAATGAACTGATATACAGTACTTGTGCTTTGCAGAAACAATAGTTTTTGCAACCACAACGGCACTAGAAGTGAGGGTAAAACAGCTTTGTTTACAGTAAGTTGGATAAGGTAAGGGCGCACTGGCGCAATAAAAGCCATGAGTATTGCCAGTACTAAACTGGAATAAAAGAACAACCCATAAGGGCGAACGTAGTGGAACAAACGCCCAAGAAGCGTAAAGTCGAATATCTTTTTCTTTTCTTTATCCTTTGCCATTGCCGCAAAAGTAATGGTAACAACTAAGGAATTACTTTCCTGACAACATTCCTAGATTACGGTTTTAAGAATTTGTGGGATAACCTGCCATATCCTTCTCCGCTAAGGGAAACTAATAGTAGGGGTAACGCCGCAGGAGATAGTTGTATGGAATACCTCATCTGTATGACCATTATAAACCTCTACGGTATGATTACCTGCTTGTAACTCAGGTATTGTCAATACAGCACCAACAGCCAAACCAGAATAATAAGGCGTTGTTGTGTTACCATCAAGGTATATGTCGCAAGGATAAAAAGACGAATTGTTTTCTACTTTTATCTTACCCACTACACCTAGGAAGATAGGGTCATAAACATTAATTACATTAGGAACCAATGGTGATGTAAGGCGATTGGTGGTGTAGGTATTATCCAAACAACCAACGCTGATAAAGTAGTAATAAGAAATAGGGGATAAGTTATATACATAAATATAACCGTTCTGATCTGTAGTTGTGGT
Organism: Chitinophagaceae bacterium; assembly: GCA_025359725.1. Lineage (GTDB taxonomy): Bacteria > Bacteroidota > Bacteroidia > Chitinophagales > Chitinophagaceae > Parasediminibacterium. The sequence continues at coordinate 2,625 of JANYEX010000005.1, forward strand.
AAGTACAATATTAGTACTGTTCAGATAATCTGTCTTGGTTTCAAACAGGTCAACATGTGCGCCAGCAACAGGGTAGCCCTGATCGTCTAATACTTGCACTTTAAGCTCGGTAGGTACCGCCGTCGTCCTTACGCAAGCACTGAAAGTAAAAGCTAAAATACAACCCAAAAAGATTTTTATAAAATACTTCATAACTATAATTTGTACAATAATAAAGAATTCTGGGCAGGATGCTGCATTTAGGTATTTACTTTTTTGTAAATACGTCGATACTACTTTTTTACTACATAGAATATTCTAAACAACGGTAAATGATTGCTTAAATAAGCTAAGATTTTGTTGAAGTAAGATTAGGTATAGGGAATCTCTAAAAACTACCTACTTCATCCTCGACAAAATT
>JANYEX010000029.1 GCA_025359725.1 Chitinophagaceae bacterium
GCAAGTGCAGTAAGGCACTGACAGCAAATAGACGTGTTTGCTGCAAGTGCAGTAAAGCACTGACAGTAAATAACAGTTTTTGTCTCAAAAGAGATACTGCACTTGGTGCAAGCAAACTTTTTACATTGAAAATCAATATTAATTAATCTTAAAATTTAAAAAAATGACAAAAGATTAGAAGTATATTCTCGATTAAAAGGGACTTTCAACTGTTGATTCGCATTCATTATTTAGGAATACAATTGTCCTTTCTACACCCATTTTCGATACTGGCAATTATAATAGCCTGCCCACCAATCCAATTAAATAAATTTTTACTTTTACAGTATGATTAAACCACCTATTCCAGATAACGAGCAAGAAAGATTGGAAGCGTTACGACGGTACAATATTCTCGATACACTTCCTGAGGAAGAATACGACGACATCACCTCTTTGGCTTCCACCATTTGCAATACCGCAATTTCGCTGGTTTCTTTGATAGATAAGGATAGGCAATTTTTCAAGTCGAACAGGGGGCTGCCCATTACAGACACGAGTAGGGATGTGTCTTTTTGTGCGCATGCGCTTAATGCCCCCGATGATTTATTTGTAGTATCGGACGCTAGGGATGACGAACGTTTTTTCGATAATCCATTAGTAACTGGGTCGCCAAATATTGTATTTTATGCGGGAATGCCCTTGGTTACCCCCGATAATTTTTCACTCGGAACCCTCTGTGTAATAGACGATAAACCGCACGACCTTACCGCCACCCAGCAAGATGCGCTGAGGGCATTGTCTAATCAGGTAATAAAATCTCTGGAACTGAGAAGAAAAAATAAACTTTTGTTGGACTATCAACAAGAGCTGGAGGCTTTTGCAAAAGAGATGGAAACATTTGCTTTTACCGCTTCGCACGATTTGAAAGAGCCGTTGATAGTAGTAAAATCCTTACTAGAAATATTAGAAGAGAAATATTGCCACCTACTGGATGAGGAAGCTAAGCAATATATCTCTTATGCCGTGGATGGTGCAACTAAGATGGAAACGTTGATTTCGGACTTATTGAGCTATGCCCGTGCCGTAAACTCTTCAGAGGTGGCTGAGGAAACAGATATAGATGAAATTGTGGATGAAGTAATAAAGGCTAATAAATTAATGATTGAAGAAAAGGGAGCTACTATCCTTAAAAGTAATCTTCCACAAATAAAAATATCTAGAACAGGTATTAAGCAAGTGTTTCAAAACCTTATTGGCAATGCAATGAAATATCAGGCAGAGGGGATAAACCCTATAATTAACATTTCGGCTACAGAGACTGATATACACTGGCAATTTTCGGTTAAGGATAACGGTATTGGCATACCAGAAAAGTACGTTTCGAGCGTATTTGATATGTTTAAAAGAGCTCATGCAAAAGAAAAATACAGAGGAACAGGACTAGGACTTTCTATTTGTAAAAAGGTAGTAGAGAAGAACGGTGGTAACATTTGGGTAGAGTCTGAGCAAGGAAAAGGCAGTAACTTCTTGTTTACAATTGCGAAGAGATAAGAGGTCAGAACAATGGTTTTTAAAAACTTTTTTGGCAAGGTTTTTAGTAAGTTCTTCTATCCTTTACATTTAATTAATATATTTACAAGATGGTAAAACCTGCGATTCCGAGTAACGAAATAGAGAGACTTAAAGCATTGAAGCGTTATAACATATTAGATACACTTCCTGAAGAAGAATACGATGACATTACCCTGCTGGCATCCACTATTTGCGGAACGCCGATAGCCTTGGTATCGTTGATAGATGAGAACAGGCAATATTTTAAATCCCACTTTGGCGTGGATGCTACAGAATCAGAGCGCGACCTTGCCTTCTGTGCCCATGCCATCAACAAACCAACAGAGTTATTCCTCATACCCGATGCAAGAAAGGATGTACGCTTTGCCGATAATCCATTAGTTACAGGAATGCCGCACGTTATCTTTTATGCAGGCATACCGTTGGTTACACCCGATAATCATGCCCTAGGAACTTTGTGCGTAATAGACAGTAAGCCACACCAACTAAACGATACGCAAAAGAAAGCGTTGCGGGCATTGTCCAATCAGGTAATCTATTTGTTAGAGCTAAGAAATAAGAATTCTCTTTTGATGAAGAATTAACAGGAGATGATTTTATTGGCACAAGAGATGGAGGCCTTTGCTTATGCTGCTGCCCACGATTTGAAAGAGCCGCTAAGGATGGTGAAGGCTTACCTGAACCTTTTGGAGATAAGATACAAACTAGATTTGGATGAGAAAGCAAAGCAATACATCCATTTTGCGGTTGACGGCGCAGAGAGAATGGACACTTTGATTACTGATTTATTGGGTTATGCCAAAGCGGGTAAAGAGGATAATGACATACAAGAAACAGACATTAATAAGGTAATAGAAGAAATAAAAGAGTTATATAAATTACTCATAACAGAGAAGGGCGTAGTATTAACAACTACGGGGTTGCCAACCATTACCATATCTAAAACAGCTATAAAGCAAATTTTTCAAAACCTGATTGGTAATGCGATTAAATACCAACCAACAGGCACAAAACCTTTAGTAAATATCACTTCAAAAGAAACAGCTACCCATTGGCAGTTCTCGGTTGCGGATAATGGCATCGGGATACCCGAGAAATCATTAAAGACTGTATTTGGTATCTTCAAACGTTTACATTCAAAAGAAAATTATAGCGGTACAGGCATTGGGTTGGCTATCTGTAAAAAGCTGGCAGAGCAGAACGGCGGAGAGATTTGGGTAGAATCAGAAGTAGGAAAAGGAAGCGTATTCTCCTTTACAATTTCTAAGCAGAATATTGTTAATGGGTTACTTAATTAATACATATCCTACCATAAATTATCTGTATCATTAAATAATATTGAACAAAGCCCAAAGCCCCCCTCCCCTAGTTCCCCCTTTCCCTTACTTTTGATGCCCTAGAAATATTTCTACGGATAGGCATTGGCTTAAGCCAATGTTGCTTTTCAGATAAGTACATAAAATGGAATTAAGTAAGAATTTTGAGCCTTCACAAGTTGATAGTAAGTGGTATGAGCATTGGCTGGATAAAGATTATTTCAGCAGTAAACCCGATGGACGTGAACCTTTTACAGTGGTTATTCCCCCGCCCAATGTTACGGGTGTGCTACACATGGGGCATTGTTTAAACAATACAATCCAAGATATATTGGTACGCAGGGCAAGAATGCAAGGCAAGAATGCATGTTGGGTGCCAGGTACTGACCATGCCTCTATTGCCACAGAAGCCAAGGTAGTAGGGATGTTGAGAGAAAGAGGCATTGCAAAATCTTCTTTATCAAGAGATGAGTTTTTGGGTTATGCCTGGGAATGGAAAGAGAAATATGGTGGTATCATCCTGCAACAATTAAAGAAAATAGGTTGTAGTCTGGATTGGAAAAGGACTTCCTTCACGATGGATGCCGACTATTACAAAGCGGTCATCAACATCTTTATCAAACTGCATGAAGATGGTATTATCTATCGTGGCATGAGGATGGTAAACTGGGATCCTGTAGGAAAGACGGCTTTGAGCGATGAAGAAGTTATCTTTAAGGATATTGATAGCAAACTTTTCTACGTTAAATATCGATTGGTGGAAGATGGTAGCCAGTTTATGATGGTAGCTACAACCCGTCCTGAAACAATCTTGGGAGATGTGGCAATATGTGTTAATCCTAATGATGAACGTTATAAAGCTTGGATTGGTAAGGAAGTAATTGTTCCAATCATAAATAGAAAGATCCCCATCATTGCAGATGAATATGTAGATGCTGAGTTTGGTACAGGTGCATTGAAGATAACGCCTGCACATGATAAGAATGATAATGAGATTGGGCGTAAACATAACCTCAAAACGATTGACACGCTAGATGCCGAAGGCAAGTTTACGGCCGAGGGATTGATGGAAGAGAACCCTTCCGAATTGATACTTTCTTACAATGGCGTTGACAGGTTTGTATTGAGGAAAAAGATTGTAGAAGACATTGCTTTATTAGGGCAAATAGAAAAGATTGAAGACTATAAAGGTCAGGTTGGTACGAGCGAGAGGACGGGCGCGGTAATAGAATCGAGATTAAGCCTTCAATGGTTTATGGATATGAAGAAATTCATAGCAAAGAACCCAGAAACGTTGAGTGCGGTTATGAGTGATGAAATAACTTTTCATCCTGCCAAAACAAAGAATACCTATAAGCATTGGTTGGAGAATATTAAGGATTGGTGTATCAGCCGTCAGTTGTGGTGGGGACAAAGAATACCTGCATGGTATGATGAAAAGGGCAATTATGTAGTAGCAGAAACGGAAGAAAATGCCAAGGATTTATTCAATAAAAAATACTCAATCGCCGATGCTACTTTAAAGCAAGACGAAGATGTATTGGATACTTGGTTTTCTTCTTGGCTGTGGCCGATAGAAGTATTTAAGGGTATCAGCAATCCTGATAATGAAGAGATAAACTACTACTATCCAACTACTACTTTGGTAACAGGACAGGACATTATCTTCTTTTGGGTAGCAAGGATGATTATGGCAGGATATGAATTCAAGCATCAAATACCTTTCAAAGATGTGTATTTCACTGGAATGGTGAGGGATAAGCAAGGGCGGAAGATGAGTAAACAGCTTGGCAACTCACCAGATTTGTTGGGCTTAATAGAGCAATATGGTGCTGATGCAGTTCGCTTTGGAATCATGATTGCTTCCCCTGCTGGTAATGATTTGTTATTCGATGAAAGCAGTTTAGAACAAGGCAGAAACTTTAATAACAAGCTTTGGAATGCCTTGAAGCTAGTGAAGATGTGGGAGGGACGTGTAGGTGTACCGTTGACCGATGACCGTCAACCGAATGTTCCTGACAACGGCTCACTCGCTTCAATCACGGTTAACGGTAATCGGTCAACAGTTAACTATCAACCTTTTCCAATTACTTGGTTTAGCAGTCGCCTCAATCAAGTAAAAACAGAAGTAGAGGGATTAATGGTGCAATTCAAATTAAGCGAAGCGTTAAAGACTATCTATTCTTTGGTTTGGGACGATTTCTGTAGTTGGTATCTAGAGTGGGTAAAGCCAGGTTTCGAACAATCTATCAGTAAGGAAGTGTATGAAAAGACAGTTGGCTTCTTTGAAGAATTGATGCAATTGATACATCCGTTTATGCCGTTTGTTTCGGAAGAGATATATCATTTATTAAAAGAACAATCGGATGATTTGTGCGTGAAGATTAATGCGCCAATTGGTTTGACTGATGTCGATACGCTGAAACAAGGTGATCTACTAAAGAAGGTCATCACTGCGCTTAGAGATGCTCGTGTTAAGAATCAGATTAAGCCAAAGGAAACAATCAAGCTACACATTCAAACTGCGGATACTGCTAACTATAAGGCAATAGAATCTATTTTGGTTAAACAGGTAAACGCCGAAACAATTGATTACACTAACGAAACAGTTGCTAACACCATTGTGGTAGCTGTAGAAACGGATAAGTTCTATATAGAAAGCGAAAAGGAATTAGATACCATCGCTTTAAAACAAGAGTTATTAAAAGACTTAGCACATCAGAAAGGGTTCTTAGAATCTGTGTTAAAGAAATTGAGTAATGAACGTTTTGTGCAGAACGCAAGACCCGAAGTAATAGAATTAGAACGTAAAAAACAAGCAGATGCAGAAGCAAGAATCAAGACCATTGAAGAGAGTCTGGCAAATATTTAAGGTAGGGGCAACCCTTGCGGTTGCACTTTTATTAAGTAATTCAAATCTTTTTGCCCAGTCGGGCGAAGTAAATTTGTTGCAGAACATTAATCCAACCAATCCATCTTCTAAGGTTTGGCAGTTGGCAACTTCCTCTGCTTATCCAGTTGCGGTGGATGTTCCCGCAGGGATGTTGATAGCAGGTTATATCAATCATGATAAGAAGCTAGAGCTAAAGGGCTGGAAGATTGTAGGAGCTTTGGCTGTTAATACTGTTATTGCCGAAGGATTGAAGTATGCAGTAAACAGGGAGAGACCTTACGAGAAATTTCCTTTGCTGATTCATCCTTATGATGCAAGCGAAAAGGGGCAGTCCTTTCCTTCGGGGCATACCTCGGAAGCTTTTGCTATGGCAGCTTCCTTGTCTATTGAGTGCAAAAGATGGTATGTGGTAGTACCTGCCTATGCCTATGCTACAGCCGTTGGATATTCTCGTTTATATTTGGGCGAGCATTACCCTACAGATGTACTAGCTGGTGCGGCGGTAGGTATTGGAAGTGCTTACCTTAGCAACTGGCTTGCAAAGAAAGTTTTTAAAATAGTTAACTAGTATTTATGAACTTAACAAACAATCTCTTAGAAATTAGGACTGCAACCTCGGATGATATTCTCAGTATTCAAGAAATTGCAGAGATAACATGGCCTATTGCTTATGGTAAAATAATATCTAATAAGCAGATTCAATACATGTTGGATAATAGATATAGTACGGATGCTATTGAAAAAGAAATGTTTCTTGGAGATTCATATTTGATAGCTGAATATGAGGGCCTGCCTGTTGGGTTTGCTTGTTTTAAGTACAGAAATAATAAGCTGTACAAGTTAGACAAGCTGTATGTGTTGCCCACAGCGCAAAAAACAGGTGCAGGAAAGGAATTATTAAAGGAAGTGATAGATAGAATTATTAGTGTTGGGGGTAAGGAGATAATACTTCAGGTTAACAGAAATAATAATGCCGTTAGCTTTTACGAAAAAATGGGCTTTGTGATATTACGCTCAGAGGATTTTAGTATAGGTAATGGTTATTTTATGAATGATTACGTTATGTCGTTGGGATTATAAAATGCACCAATCTTTAATGGTTACCTATTTAGCGTAATTTCCCTTACTTTTGCGCCCTAAAAATAATTAAATAAAATGAGAACAGTTACAATCGAAGGACAATTGAGAACCGAAGTTGGCAAAAAAGCAGCCCGTCAACTACGCGCTCAAGAGTTAGTGCCTGGTGTAATTTATGGTGGGCCAACTGAAGTAACTTTTGCCGCTCCAGCAAAAGCTTTCAAACCATTAGTGTACACAGGTGAGTTCCAGTTTGCGGCGGTAAACGTAGGCGGAAAGAGTTATAAATGTATTTTAAAAGATTTACAGTTTGATACTGTAACTGACACTTTAATACATGTTGACTTGTTAGAGTTAGTTGATGACAAAAAAATCATCGCTGATTTACCTATCAAATTCACAGGTGTTTCTAAAGGTGTAAAAGAAGGTGGTAAGCTTGTAGTGAAAATGAAGAGCGTAAAAGTGAAGACTTTACCTAAGTTCTTAAAAGAATTTATCGAAGTAGATATTACTTCCCTTGCTTTGAATGAAAATTTACGTGTGTCGGACATTGTTACCTCTGAAATGGAAATAATGAATTCACCTCGTATTCCTATTGCTTCTGTAGTAATGACTCGTCAGTTGAAACAAGCTGAAGCTTCTGCTTCAAAAGATGAGAAAAAGAAATAAGGTAGCTAATACTGTAAACGAAAAGCCCTCTAAGATTTCTCTTCGAGGGCTTTTTTTATAATCATATCACCTGTTCGAGTATGCTATTAGACTTATGTCAATAAAAAATCACTAACTCTTTTTAATTACGTAATAAATTATTAAGTAATGAACAAAAAAGAAATTAGCAAGAAACCGGTTGAATTCCGAGCCTTCCGCCTGAATCATTAGTAGCTATCAATTCCAGAACCTCTAGTATTGCAATACGATGTTTACCAACAATAAAATCCCATCGATTGCCGCCACGCCGCCACCTTTTTTACGTGGATAAGTTTCAGTCCGCACTTCTACCAAACTGCACGCATATTATTCATCCCAATTCTCTTTTCATATACAAAATACCTTATCCACCACATTTCCACTATTGCCTGCCGAAGCCACCTTTTATACTTTTTTGCACAATACTTCTCTTCCTTTGAATAAAACTACTTTTCCATCTGCACTCAAATTATTTTTTGCCACAGGCACGATAGACTCACCATAGTTGGGGGGCAATTTGTATGCGCATACGGAACAGTCGTATGGGCATACGGAACGCCCGTATGCGCATACGGAAGGCGGGTTTGCCCAAACGGGACACTTCGTATGCCCATACGGAACAGCCGTATGACCATACCAAACGTTCGTAAGCTCATACCAAAGGTTGGTTTAAGCATACGGAACAACCGTATGCCCATACGGAAGTTCCGTATGGGCATACAAATGGACAAAACAGGCATTTTTAGCTCATGCGAGGGTGTTTTGGGGCTATTTGAAGGGATAAGAAATAATTTATCATCAAATTTTAAACTTAAATAAATGGCATTTCCTCGTAAAGAAAGTTTATTGAGTATCTTTCCGACCTATTTTAATAATAGCTAATGACAACAGTAGGAATAAGGAAAAAACTGCACGAATACATTGCAGATGCCGACGACAATAAAGTGAAGGGTATGTACTTGCTATTGGAAGATGAGATAGCGAAGAAAAAAGATTTTAATTGCCCCCCCAAGCACTTGGAAATATTGGAAGAAGAAAAAAGAAACCACCTGGATGGGGCATCTAAATCGTACAATTGGGAAGAAGCCAAGGAAATAATAAGGGGAAATAAAACCATGTGCTAATTGTATCAACCACTACTAAAACCTAGAGCCATACTGATGGCAAAAGATGCGTACTCTTGGTATAAAATTTAACTTGAAGGGCTTGGGGAATCTTTTTTAGATGAGCTGGGTGCAGGGTATAAAAAATATTAGCCAACCCTTCCTATAATAGTTTTCTAAAAAATGGATTTAGTATTACAAAAAAATTAATTACCCAATTATGAAGAAGTTATATAGATCTATAGAAAGAGTATTTGAAAAACTAACTTCAATAGTTAATTCGATACTTGGAAATTCAATCACTTTTATCTTTGCCTTATGTATGGTTATTTATTGGTTTTGTGGCAGGCGTTTTTTTGAACATGATTTGCACGAAAAAATTGGGGACATCATATTAGGGCTAACTTTTTTAACCTTGTTTGTCATCCAAAAATCATTCAACCGTTTTGCAGCTTCCATCCATTTAAAAATTAATGAATTGATTGCTTCTAGCGTTGCAGCAAACAATAAACTGATCAGCGTAGAGGACAGAACCGAACACGAAATTGCCGAACTATCAAAGGAATATGCCGAGTTGATGGAGCTAGCAAAAGAAATCAAAGAAGAAAAAACGCCAACTACCTAAACAAAAAGCGTGTACGTTAAGCCAAATAAATGGTACGTTCAGGGCAAACGCATCTAAATTCAAAACATTAAAACAGCCAATACTCGCATTTCCAACAGTACTTACATAAGCCACCTTAGCGCTCTGTGGTTTCAGCACAGCTGAAATTGAGAAAAATCCATACTATATTCTTTTCAAAAGGGAAAACGTAGTGGCGTTGTAAGTACGAAGCCCGCCGGCTTTGGGGCGAAAAGACTTTAAAAGTGATATTTATTCAATTAGGCAACAGCATTTCAATAAATTAAATGAAGATGCTTTTACCCTGATGGTACGTTAAGCGACAAAGCGTTTGCGCCTAGTCTAATGAATGATACGCTAAACAACAGAGAATAATTTTAAAGTCTCGGAATTATACAACTTATTTCTACAATTGTGTAACACTAAAAGCAGCCTGCCCAACCACCTTTACAATGTGAAAATTCATTCACAAAATAAATTTATAAAAAATGAACACTACAACGTTAGAGGGTAACTGGAACGAACAAAAAGGGAAACTGAAACAACAATTTGCACAACTGACAGACGATGATTTATTGTTTGCAGAAGGGACAAAAGACGAGATGCTTGGTAAGCTTCAGATTAAACTTGGCAAATCGAAAGAAGAATTATTTAAAATAATCTCTGAGCTGTAGGCTAAATTATTTCACCATTAAAATTATTAAAAATGAAAAAAAGAATATGGGTCTTAGCTATTGTTTCGATAGTAGCAGCTCCAATTATCAACGGATGCCAGACGCAATCTGAAAAGGTAGAAAACGCGCAGGTTAGAGTTCAAAACGCTGACTCAAATCTGAAAGAAGTACAAAAAGATTCTTTAACGCATGCCCAAAAAGCAACAAGCGTTGAGGAGTGGAAGATTTTTAGAAATGAAAGTCAGGCAAAGATTAGGAATAATGAAATCCGCATAGAGGCATTAAAAACCAAGATAAATAATAACGGTGGTTATGCTAACTATACTGACAGAGAGAGAATTGACTCTCTCGAAATAAAAAATAAAGAATTGGTTACCCGAATGGACAATTATACCAACGGCAAAAGTGATTGGGAAACATTTAAGCTAGAATTTGATAGAGACTTAGATGGTCTAGGCGAATCATTGCAAAAATTCACAGTTAAAAATCATGGGAAATAATTATTTAATCATTAAAAAATAAATCATGGAAAGTACTGAAGTGGAAAAGAAAAGGCTTTTATCACCGTTGAGATAATTGAGTATGTCGCAAATTCTGTTGTAATCAAAACAATATTAAAGAAATCTACAGGAAAAATTAGTCTTGTGTCGGTAGATACGAAGGTCTTACTGAAAAGACAAGTCCTTTTTACACATTTGCGCAAGTGATTGATGGAAAGGTTTAGCTTGTTATTGGGGGTGTTATGCATTTGCTGAAAACGGGCGAATCAATAATTATTCCTGCACATACGACCAATCATGCAAAGCCAGATGGAAGTTTTAAAATGATTTTGACGGTTATAAGAAGTGGATACGAGTAATAAAAAGTGATGTTGTACGATGGTTTGAGAGCTATTAGAAGAAAATGTGGGAATTATGAAAGATTCTCCTAGAATTGTGTAACACTCAAAACGCTACCTTCAACCACCTTTGTGCCTTATTAAATAAATTGAAAAAATGAAAAAATTACTACTGTTATCTTGTATTTGCATTGCATTTACATTAGTTACAAACGCACAAACGGAGGATCAAAAATGGAATATTGGGCTAAATGCTGGTATTACACAATTTAATGGCGGCTTGGGCAATGATTTTTACAAAACAAATCTATCCATGAATGACCTTAACTATATGGGAGGCTTGTCCTTCTCCAGGTATTTAACAAGTCACTTTGATTTAAGCTTGAATCTTTCAAAAGGAAAGGTAGGTTTTAAAGGATCTAAAGGGTCATTTTCCAGTGGATTCACAACCGCGTTATTAGACTTTAGGTTTAATTTGATGGGACCGAAATCTTTTGTTAGACCTTATGTATTTGTAGGAGGTGGGGGTATGCTTTTTGATAAGAATCTGGCAATCTCAAGTAAGACAATTGACTATATAGCCCCAGATGGGGGTATCGGAATAAATTTAAGGTTGAGTCCTTTTGTTGTTTTCAATGTTCAAGAAACCTTTTTGTATTCCAACAACAATAAAAGAGATGGCGTAGTAGCTTCGAGCAATGATGCTTATCTTTTCCATACAGTTGGTGTCTCGTTCAATTTCGGCAAAATGAAGGATGCTGACAATGATGGTATTTCTGATAATAAAGATAAATGTCCAAATACACCAACGGGAGTATTAGTTGATAAAAAAGGATGCCCATTGGATATGGACAACGATGGTGTTCCTGATTATTTAGATTCTTGTCCAAATGTATCGGGGTCAATGGCATTGCATGGCTGTCCTGATAAGGATGGTGATGGTGTTGCCGACAAAGATGATCGCTGCCCAGATGTAGCAGGACTTAAATCATTGCAGGGTTGCCCAGATAGAGATGGAGATGGCATTGCGGATATAGATGATCGTTGCCCAGATGTAGCTGGCTCAGTTTCCCTTAAAGGTTGTCCAGATACAGACGGAGATGGTGTAGCAGATATTGATGACCAATGTCCTAATACAAAACCTGGATATAAAGTAGATGCCAAAGGATGTCCTTTTGATAACGATAATGATGGTGTTGTAAACGAGGAAGATCGCTGTCCAAATCAAGCAGGTCCTGCAAGTTTAAAAGGATGTCCTGATACTGATGGAGATGGAGTACCCGATATTGATGACCGTTGCCCAACTGTAAAAGGAACTATGGCTAATAAAGGCTGTCCAGAAATAAGTAAAGAATCATTAAAAAGAATTACAGAAATAGGAAGCAAGGTTTACTTCGAAAACAATAGTGATAAATTAAAAGTAGCTTCATTGGTACAGCTTGATGAATTGGCGACAATTTTACAGAAGTATGAAACAGCTAATCTGATGATTGATGGATATACTGATAGTAGAGGTGGTGATGTAATGAACATGACATTATCACAAAAACGTACCGAAGCGGTTAAAACATATTTGATGGGAAAAGGCATAATGGAATCTAGACTTACAGCTACAGGCTATGGTCCTAGTAAACCAATTGCTGATAATAAGACTGCGATTGGTCGTGCCAAAAACAGAAGGGTAGAACTAAGGACTTCTTATTAATATTTATCAATAGAAAATATCAATTGTTTTAAGGGGTTGTTTTTTGTTAGTATACGGGCTGTTGTTCTCAACAGCCCTTTTTTAAATCTCAATTATAATCTCCACATCCATAATTAGACAAATTATTTTCAAGGCATGATTTAATAGGTATTATACGCTTAGGTCGCACAATTGCATTATTGCTTCTTAATAAACAAAGATTAAAATACTAAGTGCAGTTTTTCAAGATGTCTTAACTATCAGCTTTAAATCAATCAAAAAATAGATTTCTGATAAAGGTTGTCTAAATCACTCGTGCGACCTAAGCGTGTATGCCTAAAAGTTGAAATGGTTTTAAAACCTTACAGCGGATAAAAAACAAGCATTATGAAAAATATAAAAAGAATATTGACAGCAATGGACAACGAAACATTCCCAGAGGAAGTTGCCTCGGCGGCGTTGCAATTGGTTGAACAATTGCATACAGAGGTTGAGAAAAAGAAATAAGGTAGCTAATACTAGAAACAAAATAGGCTGCTACATAATTGAGGCAGCCTATTTTATTTTAAACCAACAATGATTAGAATGAATTATTTCATCCCAATCATTCATTATTAATCTCTTCCAGTGTCTTTTATCATTCCAGCCAACTCATCATTAAAAGAATCTAAAGTCAATAAATCTTCTAAAGGAATGTGCATTCTGTATCTCCAATAGTTTTTAGGATTATCGCAGCATCAAACTTGGAGCGTAGAGGCGATCAGCCCAAGGTAGGACGGCTCATTTGAGTCGGCTGAGTAAGGTTGCAGCGTGATGCATCCCGTGCGG
>JANYEX010000035.1 GCA_025359725.1 Chitinophagaceae bacterium
ATCTGTCATAAAGGCAGCAAAATGTAACAACATGCTCGTTTTTATAAATAGTAATGGAAGGGTATTAAATAGTAATGGAAGGGTATTAAATGGTTACCTGACGATATTTAATAGTAAACCGACTAATTGTAGCAATATATAGGCTTTTTTGCATAGAGAGGAAGTAAAACGAATATGAAAAACAAGTTTACCTAATCATAAAGCGACAATATGATTACATAAAATAGCCTTTTTTGTCAATAAGGCAGCGATTTTAGGTCATTTTTCTTAAATGTAGAAACATTTTATGCTTATAATAGGTGAATATGAAACAGTTATTAAGCTATCAACAAGCTATTATTTTCAAATTATCGACATAGTTGATGGCTATTGGGTACTGCTATTTAGGGTTAGTTTTACCTGTAAACTTTACTTTACAATTGATTTTTTTTATTTTACAAACCAGAAAACAAAGAGAATAACACGGAATGCCAATTAAGAGTTGAAAGTCCTTTACTTGGTTGTAAAGGTTTATACCTCCATAGCTACTTAAAGGAAATTGATTGGTATGATTTATCCTATAAAAGGCAAACTTTCTCAAATTAATCCTTGTGCGAGTTTTTAAGTCCTAATGATTACTAACAAAATAAAACGGGTTTAATGCTAAAAAGAAACAATATTGCAGCATATTTTACCCAAAAAACTGAGTGTTTCAACCATTCAGTTTTATTTAATAACAGCAATGTTGCCCAAGTGTCATTTTTATCATTACTTTAGCCCGCTTTTAGAACAAGAATTCATTTTTTAATTTAAAATAAAACAAAAAAAACGATGGCACTGCCCCAAAATGGTTCACAAATCTCTAGTTCAGATTCGTCTCAAACAGGTAATTACCTTTTCCCTTTTATTCTAATTACGTCCTTATTCTTTTTGTGGGGATTTGCCCACAACCTAGATCCAATCTTGATTCCTCACCTTAAAAAGTCTTTTACACTAACCACTGTTCAGTCTACATTAGTAGATACCGCCGTGTTTTTTGCCTACTTCGTAATGGCAATACCCGCAGGCTTTATCATGAAAAAATATGGTTATAAAACGGGCATCATTATGGGATTACTCATATTCGCTTTCGGTTCTTTTTTATTCATCCCAGCAGCAAAAACACAGCAGTACAATTTCTTTTTGATTGCTTTGTTTATTATAGCCTGCGGATTGACGATACTAGAAACAGCAGCCAACCCGTATGCCTCCTTATTGGGAGACCCAAAAACATCTACCCAACGTTTAAACTTTGCACAGTCCTTTAATGGATTGGCTTGTTCATTAGCCCCCGTTATTGGTGCCAGGTTAATATTGACAAAAGGTTATTCTGATGCAGAATTAAACCTGATGACCGTAGCAGACCGTGTAAAAGCACTAGCCTCTGAAGCAGAAACGGTAATCCCTCCATACTTTATTTTGGGAAGCGTATTGGTGTTGATTGCTATCATATTTGCTTTTACCAAGTTGCCAAAAATACAGAACAGCTCTACCAAAGCAGCTAGTCAAAGTATCTTCCATGCCCTAAAGCACTCCCATTTATCATGGGGTGTAGCCTCACAGTTTTTCTATGTAGGTGCGCAGGTATCTGTATTTAGCTTGTTTATATTATATGCTACAAAGTCTGCTGACCTTACCCAAGTAAAAGCTGCTGACTTTTTGGGGGCTTGTGGTCTTGCCTTCTTAATTGGTCGTTTCATAGGAACATTCTTGATGAAGTTTATTACCCCAGAACGTTTACTAGCAATATATGCAGCCATAAATATTGCTCTTTGTATAGTAGCCATATCGGCACACGGAATGATAACGGTTTATACAGTTATAGGTATCTGTTTCTTTATGTCTATCATGTTTCCTACTATCTTTTCTTTAGGTATTAAAGACCTTGGTGGCGATACAGAATATGGTAGTAGCTTAATAATTATGTCTATTGTGGGTGGTGCAATCCTACCTAGAATATTTGCATCGATTGGCGAAGCAGTTGGTAACATACAGTTTGGTTATGTAGTACCGATGGTTTCTTTTTTTGTAATAATGCTATTTGGATTGAAGGGATATAAAGTTAAAAATGTAGAAGACTAATAATTATAAATATGAAAAAGTATTGCTTGGCAGTTGATTTAGTTGATGATGCCGAATTGATTGCAGAATATGAGAATTGGCATAAACCTGAGAATGGATGGCCCGAAATAAAGAAAAGCATTTGGGATGCGGGCATTACAAACATGGAAATTTATCGTGTGGGTAACCGTATGTTTATGATTATGGAAGTAGATGAGACTTTTAGTTTTGAAAGAAAAGCTGCTATGGATGCCACTAACCCTAAAGTGCAAGAATGGGAGCAACTAATGTGGAAGTTTCAACAGTCTATGCCTTTTGCTAAGAATGGAGAAAAGTGGATGTTGATGAACCAGATTTTTGGTTTAAACGATAAATAAAATAGTTGGCAATGAGTACAGCAAATATTGGGTGCATAGACTCGCACCAACACTTTTGGCACTACGAACCAGTAAAACACAGTTGGATTGATGATGAAATGGCTCTTATACGCAAGGACTTTCTACCTCAAGACCTTGCCCCAATACTAAAGAGTAATGGGGTGGTGGGTACTGTTGCTGTACAAGCAGACCAAACCGACCAAGAAACAGATTTCCTATTAGGACTTGCTGCGCAATATGATTTGATAAAGGGAGTAGTTGGATGGGTTGATTTAAGGGCTGAAAATATCTCTGATAAGTTAGCATCATACATACCTTTTAATGCCTTAAAAGGTTTTAGACATGTACTTCAAGGTGAAGAACCTGATTTTATGTTGCAACCTGATTTTTTAAGAGGTATTGCCGCACTAAAAGAATATAACTACACTTACGATATTCTCATATTTCCAAAACATCTGGAAGCGGCATTAGAGTTGGTAAAGCAATTCCCTGACCAGCCATTTGTGATAGATCATATTGCGAAGCCATACATAAAAGCAGGTCTTATTGATGAATGGGCTAAAGGAATGGTTGCTTTGTCTAAGTATGAAAATGTTTCATGCAAAGTAAGTGGGATGGTTACAGAAGCTGATTACAAACATTGGCAACCAAGTAATTTTATCCCATACCTCGATGTGGTAGTAGAAGCTTTTGGCATGAAGCGATTAATGTATGGATCAGACTGGCCAGTATGCCAAGTAGCAGCCTCTTATGGTCAGATGATTGGCATAGTAGAATACTATTTCGCCTCCTTCTCACTAGATGAAAAGAACCAATTCTTCAATCAGAATGCCAGCAACTTTTATAATCTTTAAAACAATATTAAATAACCTCTTATCGTTATTGTACCAGATAACGCAACCTGCGTATTAAATAAAACTTTCTTTAAATGAGTAATAATAAGATTCAACTTCCCCCTATAATATTCGGCACTAGTGGATTAGGCAATATTTATCATGAGGTTCCTTATGAAACTAAACTAGCGATTGTAAGAGAATGTGTGGTAAATGCAAAGGGCTTACCGATGTTTGATAGTGCTGGCAAATATGGGGCTGGGCTCGCCCTTGAAGTGTTAGGCAAATGCCTAAAAGACTTAAATGTTAAGCAAGATGAAGTACTGATAAGTAATAAACTAGCATGGTATCAAGTACCATTAACTACGCCAGAGCCAACCTTTGAAAAGGGCGTTTGGGTTAATATAAATAATGACGCGGTACAAAGAATCAGTTACCAAGGTATTTTAGATTGTTTTGAACAAGGCAATGAACTGCTAGGAGACTATTCCTCTCAAATGGCTTCTATACATGACCCCGACGAATACCTTGCAACTGCAACAACTGAGGAAGAAAAGAAGAAATTATACAATGACATATTGGAAGCCTATCAAGCGTTGACAGATTTAAAAGCCCAAGGGAAAGTAAAATCTATAGGCGTTGGTTCTAAGCAATGGCGCGTGATACAAAGAATATCAAAGGATATTGATTTAGACTGGGTAATGATTGCCAATAGTCTTACACTTCATAGTCATCCAAAAGAGCTTATTGATTTTATTGCAGAGCTTCATAAAAAAGAGGTTTCTATTATCAATTCTGCAGTGTTTAATGGCGGCTTTTTGATTGGTGGCGACCATTACAACTACAAATACGTTGATAAAACTTCTGCTGAAGGTGAAGCGTTATATTACTGGCGCGATAGGTTCTTTGGTCTTTGCGAAAAGTTTAAAATAACACCGGCAGAAGCATGTTTCAATTTTGGGTTTAATATACCAGGTGTTACAAGTGTTGCCCTCAGTACATCCGTACCTGAAAAAGTGAAGAGAAATATAGATATGGCAACAAAACAAATTCCTGAAGAGTTTTGGGAAGCGCTGAAAACGGAAGGGCTCATATAAACCATGAACTATGATTATGTTATGTATTCATAGTTCTTATTTTCTATCTAACTACCGCTCTTTACTCTTTATCTCTACAGTATCGATTGCTTTTTCGAAAGACAATGATAATAAATTGACTGTAAGATGCGAACAAGGGTAGGGGAAAAGTAGTTGGATAAATTTAGTCTTTATGCAACCTCTTCTGCTATATCCAACTCAACCCTAAGATTTTCTATGATAAAGTCCTGCCGTTGTGGGGTATTCTTACCCATATAATATTCTAACAGTTGTTGAATGTGTTCCCCCTGATCTAGGAATACGGGTTGAAGCCGCATATCGTGCGTAATGAATCGTTCAAACTCGCCCGGACTAATCTCACCCAATCCTTTAAATCGGGTAATCTCAGGTTTATTACCTAGTTTCTTTACCGCAGCTTGCTTCTCTGTCTCGTCGTAACAATAGATAGTTTCTTGTTTGTTGCGTACCCTAAACAGGGGTGTTTCTAGTATATACACATGCCCACGCTTCACCAAATCTGGGAAGAACTGTAAAAAGAAAGTCATCAACAATAAACGTATGTGCATACCATCCACATCGGCATCGGTTGCTATTACCACCTTATTAAAGCGTAACCCTTCTAGTCCGTCCTCAATGTTAAGGGCATGTTGCAACAGGTTAAATTCCTCATTTTCATATACCACTTTCTTCGTTAGGCCGAAGCTATTCAACGGTTTACCACGTAAACTGAACACAGCCTGCGTATCAACATTCCGAGCTTTAGTAATAGAGCCGCTCGCACTATCACCTTCCGTAATGAACACGGTGGTGTTCTTCTGTGCCAGCATGAATTCGTCGCGATTCTTAACGGGTGGCTCATCGTTAAAGTGCATCCTGCAATCCCTCAATTTCTTGTTGTGCAGGTTAGCTTTCTTAGCCCTGTCATTAGCGAGCTTCCTGATACCGCTCAGCTCCTTCCTTTCCCTTTCGCTCTGTTCAATCCTTTTCTTCAACGCATCAGCAATGGTAGGGTTCTTATGTAGGAAGTTATCTAACTCCTTACTCAAAAATTCCTGCACAAAGTTCTTCATGCTTTTCCCTCCCTCACTAACACTTTGCGAACCAAGCTTTGTCTTTGTCTGACTTTCGAATACAGGTTCCTGCACCCTTACCGCTACGGCAGCTACAATACTCTGCCTGATGTCGGCAGCTTCGTAATCCTTCTTATAAAAATCACGAATGGTCTTTACATAAGCTTCCCTAAAAGCTTGTTGGTGCGTACCGCCCTGTGTAGTGTATTGTCCGTTTACAAAAGAAAATATATCCTCTCCATAATCATTATTGTGACTAATAGCTACTTCTATATCTTCTCCTTTCAAATGTATAATGGGGTAACGAAGCTCATCTTCGGGAGTTTTCCGCTTTAATAAGTCGTGCAAACCATTCTTGCTTACATACTTTTTATTATTAAAATCTATTATCAAACCGGCATTCAGGTAGCAATAGTTCCATAACTGATTATCAATATATTCATGCAGAAAATGATAGTTCTTAAAGATGGTATCATCGGCAATAAAAGCCACATGTGTACCATTCTCTTCGGTAGAAAGTTCCTCAATATGTTCCTTTACCAATATTCCACGCTCAAACTCTGCAGACTTCTGTTTGCCATCCCTAAAAGCGGTTACCTTAAAATAACTACTTAGCGCATTCACGGCTTTTGTACCCACACCATTCAATCCCACACTTTTCTGAAAAGCTTTGCTATCGTACTTTGCCCCTGTATTTATCTTGCTAACAACATCTACCACTTTACCCAAAGGGATACCACGACCATAATCGCGGATGGTAACAACTTTGTCTTTTAGAGTAATATCTATGTGCTTACCATAGCCCATCATGTGTTCATCTATGCAGTTGTCTATCACCTCCTTTATCAACACATAAATACCATCATCCGCCATGGTACCATCGCCCAACTTACCAATATACATGCCTGGCCTTAGGCGTATATGTTCCCGCCAATCGAGGCTTCTGATGTCACTTTCTTCGTAATTTGATGTTGCCATAAGTTCACTTTTTACTTTAAATCACTCGTTACTTCCACATCCCAAAACCAATATCTAACAAGCATTGCAAGAAGCGGAATAGTTAATTGCCGCAACCTATACATTTTTTAACAGAGCAATGGTTTATGTTAATAAGTAGTAGAAAGAAATTGTATCATACCCAATAAAAAGGCTCTTTTCTATTCGAATCAGCGGCAAACTTAACCAAGTTAATAGCAACATTGGCGGTAACGACAATCAACATTGGTTGTCCTAACCACAACATTTGGTTATCCCTACCATAACAATTCTCATGTTACCACCAACATTGATGGTAGCTACCATAAACATTGGTTGTCTTAACCACAACATTTGGTTATCCCTACCATAACAATTCTCATGTTACCACCAACATTGGTTATCCGAACCATAAACATTGGTTGTCCTAACCACAACATTTGGTTGTCCCTACCATAACAATTCTCATGTTACCACCAACATTGGTTATCCGAACCATAAACTGCCCCCTCCTGAAATTACTTGACAGTTTTTGGTGTTAATATTAATATTTGTTTACTGTAATTTGGGTTATTACTTATGCAAGGATACAGCTTTGTTTTTTACTACTGCTTCTTGTTTTCACCCTTTGTTTTATTCCT
>JANYEX010000064.1 GCA_025359725.1 Chitinophagaceae bacterium
TAGATCATGCCAATACCATTAGTTACTTACTAATAAAAGACTACCAGAACAGCACCTTCGCCATCCCCAATACACTTACCCCACGTTTGTTAAACCTAAAGATTATTGCAAAGTGGTAGGGGGATTATAAATAAATGAGAGTCTGTATGGAGACAGATACTATTACAGCCTTAGTTTGTGTCTCCATAAACCTTTTATTATTGTTTCGTTGATACATGAACCAAGGAAGAGATATAACTTATACTAACTGTGCGTATTCTGGCATTTCATCCCAAGTCTTTCCATCTAATATCCTTCCAGCTTTCTTTTTGTTTGTTCCGCCCCATTGTTTAAAGAAAAATGCAGTACCCGATTGTTCGCATTGTTCTTTTATCTCTGTTACCCATTCCTCTTTCATTGGTCTTGGCGTCCTTCCGCTTTCGCCTCCTACAATAACCCAATCTATTCCTTGAAGATTCATGTTAGGAAGTCCTCCTATCAATGGCTCGCACGAAAGAAACTTAACCCTAGCATTTGTTTCCCTAAGAAAATCAATCCTCCCCATTGCTTTTGAATTCTCTACAGATACCCCCATCCATATATTATGACTCCAATCCAACCATCCCTCACTATCATAGTATCGCAATATGTCTGCTCTTTTGGTAAGGACTTGAAAGACGTGTTGTGGATTTTCTTTCATTACTTTAAACACTTTCTGAATAAACCCAATAGGAACATCCTTGTGAAACATATCACTCATAGAGTTCACAAACACTACTTTAGGTTTTTTCCAAGAGTAAGGCGTATTTAATTCGTCTTCATGAATGGTTAGTTCGAAGTTGTTGGCATACTTCTCTACGCCCATTGCTTTCAATCTTCTAGACATCACCTCTGCATAACAAAACTTACATCCTGCAGATACCTTATCGCATCCTGTGGTTGGATTCCACGTCATCTCTGTCCATTCTATACTTGACTGTGCCATTTGCTATTTAGTTATTTTGTATTCAATTATATTCTTATTCCGAAAAACATTTTCATAAGTAAGATAAGGAGACTTACCTTCATAATGTAATTTACCTTCTTTCTTTAATTGTTTGATTACTTCTTCTGAATGCTTAGGAATGTGTCCATTCTCATAAGTGTAAATTAAAACAGATTTATTAGTAATAGGAGTAACACTTAAAAGCATCTTTCTTAAGTCATTTTTAAATTTTTCAATTTTTGTCATTTTTATTTGCCCGAAAATATCAATCTGATTCTTTTTACTGTCCTCATCAATATCAAAATCAGCTTCACCATTTACGTCATTTCTTTTCCAAGAAATCTTTAAAAACTTATCGACAGCAGCATAATTTTTAGCGCCAAAAATTATTCCGTAAACGTTTGCATTCTTTTTTATTGAAAAAGGGAAAAGCATTAAGTCAGTATCTTTTTTTAGCCTTGATTTTATTTTATCGAGTACTAATCTGTGCATGTGAAAATATTCTCCTGCTTCTAACTCAGATATGTCAATTTCTAATGCTTTCTTAAACTCATCGGTGTTTCCGTATCGCTTAAAAAAGGATGAGGAAACGAAATATAAAAAATCTGTAGTATTTAGTTTCTCTAACTCTAATAAATATTCTTGCGAAATGAACTTTACACCATTTTGATCAAGATAAACAAGCGAGGGATACCTTCTAATAGTCGGTAGTAATTTAAAGAATAACTCTCCAGCATCTTCATTGTAATAGTTTGGTTTTAAAAAGTAGTTAAACTTTGGATTATTCTCTATGTAGTTATAGCAGTTTAGTTTTAATAGCTCAAATTTATTTTGACCAACTCTATTTGGTTCAAATTCGTTAAAGTGCAAAACAATTCTTGTCTTTGTTGAAAGTATATTTCCAAGTTGTTCATTAATTTTTTCAAGCAGTCTAATAGGACTTCCAGCAATACCCATAGAGTCGTAACCTGGACCTGAAAAGAAATCGAATATATGTATTTCCTCAAAACGAGGTTGCATTACAAACGTCGGAATCCAGGCTTGAGCATAGTCTTCGAATATTTCAAGCTTAGTAATTGTTCCTTTGTCAAACGGTTTAAGGTGTAAATCTTTTGCTGCCATAATTCAATTTAAAACGACGTGTTTTATCCGAAGAACATTAACTATTAATTATTAATGTTTAAAGAGTAAAGGTAGGGTTAAAAAGTTTTTTTAAATTTATGTTCTCTCTAGCTCAATTCTTCCATAGTGTGTCTCGTCCCTATCAGTCAAAACCAGTTTCTAACCACCACTAGCTTAAATAATTTTTTACCCAGCAAATTATATCTGATAAATTCTCAAAGCATATAAGCTAACTTTTAAATATGCAACATTGTTTCCTACATAATATCTACTCAATAAAATAAAATCCTTCTATTTTTAGTAAAATGCAATACCACATAAGTAAAAGTCTATTCCGGATAAATAATGTCTATTCCAGAGGAGTGAAATGCAATAAAGAAGGAGAGAGCGTCAATTCCGAAAGAGTAAAACGCAATAAAGTAAACGAGAGCGTCAATTCCGAAGGAGTAAAATGCAATAAAGTAAACGAGAGCGTCAATTCCAGACAAATAATGTTAATTCCAGACAATGTATATTCAATTCCAGACAAAGAAGCAACAATAACACGTAAGAATGGTATGTCCTTTTCAAAAGAGGTTAGTCAATACTACAAAGTAGCATTTCTATGTGCCCTATTCTTTTCTGCACCTTAGGCAAGAATGCTATTTGTTCTATGTCCTTACTGTGCCTATTGTATTAAATTCTTGTCCTCTTAATGGAGTTATATAACACTAAAAAAAAATTCGGATTGTTGTATTAAGATGAAATTAAGTAACCCTATAACCTACAACCTACAACATTGCATATCCAACACTAATAACGGATAATTTTATACCGCTTACCTTTAATAGTTCATTACCACAGGCATCAATAGATGCACCTGTAGTAATAATGTCGTCTATTAACGCAATGTGTTTTCCAATCAATTTCTCAGCATTAGTAACTGCAAATACACCATCCACATTTTCCCATCGGTCACTGCGGTTTTTCTTTGTTTGTGTAGCAGTGTTTATGACTCTACTGATAGCATCCGTAACAATAGGTCTTTCCCATACAGAAGCAATTCCTTGGCAAATCAATTCAGATTGATTATAACCTCTTTTGTTTTCTTTTTTTCTATTGAGGGGAAGAGGAATTAATAGTTCTACGGTATCAAATCTTTTGCAATCCATTAGTTGGTAGCCCAATAATTTGCCTAGATATAAGCCCATCGCTTTATTATTTTTATATTTCAGTTGTGCAATAAGGTGTTGCAATAATCCATCCTTTGAAAAGTAGAAACCAGCACCAGCATGTTGCACTTTTAACCTTCCATATAGTTTCCTTTCTAGTGGATTATCTGCGTTTTCAATAAAGCCTGTATGTGGTAGTTGATACAAACATTTGGTGCACAAAAAACTGTCCTGATTAAGGGTATCAGAGCCACATCCTTCGCAATTATGGGGATAGATTAGGTGTAATAAATCGGACAATAAAGACTTGAGCATAAAACCATTTAACTAATGATAGACTTAACCAGCATTATCAAATCGCGTTTATCAATTGTTTCTTCTTCAGATTTATCGTAAAGAGTAATGAGGTAAATATCGCAACTAGTTTCTTTTTCCTCTACTAAATAAGTAATGACTCTAAAGCCGCCACTCTTTCCAGCACCTTTACTTTTATTTGCCAATCTTATTTTAAAAAGTTTTGAACCAAGGGAAATGCCTTGCTTTGGATTTGTAGTAAGTGATTCTTTTAAAATCTTTATCTCGTCTTTTAACGAAGGGAATTTCTTTAAATACTTCTTGATTTCAGTTGAAAAATGTTTAGTGACTAGGATATTACAATTCATTCATTAATTCATCAAGGGTGATTGGTTCTTGTTTCCCTTCTTTAATTAATTGAACATCTTTTAGCCCTGCTTCAATCTTTTTTAAAAGCTTGTTTGATTTTTGGAATGAGCTATCCTTTTCTTTGTCTAATTTGATAACCTTGAAGTCAAGATGTTTTGATAAATCTTCTAAAACAGCCAAACTTTTCTTGCTTTTATATTTTATCAATATCTCTGGCATAATTATTTTTTCTAAAGGTAAGTAAATTTATTCTAAAACAACAATTGATAAACCTCGTGTACCTGTCCTGCCGGTACTACTTGTATCTTAAATGATTTTGGATCGAAGCTTTTCTTATTGTATTTACTTACTATTATCTTTTCAAAACCAAGTTTCTCAGCTTCCGCAATGCGTTGTTCTATTCGGTTAACCGCCCTTATCTCACCATTCAAACCTACCTCTCCAGCAAAACAAACATGGGGTGGCAATGGCACATCTTCATAACTACTTAGCAAGGCACAGATAACAGCTAGGTCAATGGACGGATCCTCTACTTTCAATCCGCCAGCTATGTTTACAAATACATCTTTGGTTCCGAATAAGAAGCCACCTCTCTTTTCTAATACAGCCAACAGCAACTGTAACCTTCTTAAATCGAACCCACTTACTGTTCTTTGTGGGGTGCCATATACACTTTGCGTTACCAATGCTTGTACCTCTATTAATAGTGGTCGCATCCCTTCCAAAGATGCAGCTATCGCACTACCGCTTAGTTGTTCTTCCCGTTGGGTAATTAATATTTCTGATGGATTAGATACTACACGCATCCCATCGCCCGTCATTTCATAAATGCCTAGTTCTGATGTACTACCAAACCTATTCTTTAATGTTCTCAGTATCCTATAGGCATAATGCCTATCACCTTCAAACTGTAACACAGTATCTACCATGTGTTCCAATATCTTAGGCCCAGCTATGTTACCATCTTTGGTGATGTGTCCAATAAGAAACACTGGAGTATTTGTTTCCTTGGCAAAACGTTGAAACTCCGCAGCGCATTCTCTTATCTGACTAATACTACCCGCCGAAGAATCTATAATGTTTGATTGTATTGTTTGTATCGAATCTACTATTACCAATTGTGGTTGTAGTTTCTTTATCTCTTCAAATATCGCTTGAACAGAGGTTTCTGTTAATAGATAAAAGTTTTTATTAGATGCTTTTAACCTGTCTGCACGCATCTTTATCTGTTGCTCGCTTTCCTCGCCGCTTATATAAAGAACGATGGTATCCGTCATCATCAACCCATGCTGTAAGAACAAAGTACTCTTACCAATCCCTGGTTCTCCACCAACTAATACAATGCTTCCAGGTACAATTCCACCGCCTAATACCCTGTTTAATTCAGCGTCTTTTGTTACCATTCTTACCTCTTCCAATGCGGTAACATCTTCTAGTGCTATTGCCTTATTGGCTTTCCGTCCACCTTTTACACCCGTCCAGCTTTGTTCTTTTCCTCCTTTATCTAATACTTCTTCTACCAATGTATTCCATTCGTTACATGCCGGACATTTGCCTACCCATTTAACGCTTTCGTAGCCACAGTTACTACAGAAGAAGGCCGTTTTAATCTTGCTCATTTGGTAAAGATAAAGTTCAATCAATAGCTTGATTAATTCTTTTCAGCATAAACCTATTTTAGTACAAGGTAAACCTCATTTAATTTAACCTTATACTTCTACTGTATTCCATCTACACTGATAGATACCTTTCCGTTGGCAGTAATCATGGTAACAATTGCATTGGGGGTTAATGCAATCTTTTGTGGGGTTAGTTGGTCAACCCTACCGTTTACACGTACTCCTTTTGCTGGTTGGTAGTTAGATAAATATGTTTTTAAAGTAGTTTCCCCTTGTGCCAACTGGTCTTTTATCGAGTACCTACAACTTTCTTTTATTTTTCTGCCTATCAATCCATGCGCTACATAATCTCCTAGTCGTAACAATTGATTCTTTGAGTCTAACACAAAATCTATCTGATCCAAATAAATTTCTTGTTTGCTGCTATCATAAGCAGGTACTCCAGATAAATAAAACTTTCCGTTTACCGAACCTACCATCCCCAATTCTACTATCATCTTTCCATCCTTGCCCCACAATGCTACATCGGTAATGGTTACAGAGCGGCTGCCCGATTGAAAAGGTTTGCCCGCAAAGTTTTGTTTCATCAATGCCGCAGCCACATCATAAGTACATATACCTGCAACGCTCACTCCAAAGTCATCAGGCAACTTTTCTGTAGCCATCAATAGTAGCTTATTTTTATCAAAACTTAGCGTAGGTTTAGAGTTTACCGTTGTTTCCAGATAAGCTTTCATACCCATTACAACACTAATCTTCTTGTTGGCAACCACCGCCCTGTTGGTATATAATTCTACGGGCTGCATAGCAAACCATATATGATAGTCGTTATTTACCTGCACTGGTTTACTAACTTGTTCCAATGCGTTAAGTATATATGGCTTCAAATCTACAGATTGCGCAATGGCATCATCTACCATTTTGCCAAGCTTTCCTTTAAACAGGGCAATGGCTGGTTTGATAAGAATATTTATTGGCACATCTCTTCCTGCAATAGAAATGCTTGGTGCTTCTACCCAATCGATACCACCAATTTGTGTGTTGGTACTCAACTTCCAATTGCTAAAAGTAACCAGACTATTCAGTTTTATCTTTCCATTAAGGTTCAATTCTTTGGTATCATATAATGAAATGCCAAACTTATCTATTCCGTAGCGCACTTTTACCCATATCTTAAGCGGCAAAACCATTTCTAGTCTGCCATTATTTTCGTTGATAAGTATCGGTGCTTGTTTCCACACCTTCATCATTAAGTTGTCGTCCTCTATTTTTTCATCATCATAAATAAGTCCATTCAAATATTTATTAGTCTGCGCTTGCAGGTCGGCAACAGCCACTTCTACGGGCAGGTTTAGGTAAGATGTTTGTTTGTCGTACACAATATCGTTGCTATAACTCGGTGCTGGCTTAAGGGCTTCAATCTTTTTTGTGGTGCCACAACTAAATAGGAAACTAATAATGATAAGGGATGCGATAAATTGTACTAACTGCTTCATTTTGCTTTATTTGCTGCGAAAATAGCCCTGCAACTCGTTTGAAATATGTGAAAATGTGATTTTATTCTTATTTAATAAGCGGCTATTTTATATTATCTACTTAGTAAATTATCTTTTCGTTCACCCAAAACTCTTATTCATCTACCCAATATGCGTTTACTAATTACTAGATAACATTCCTGTAAAACAAAAAAACACTCGTTTTGCCACGAGTAACGACATTAATAGCACGAGTAACGACATTAATAGCACGGGTAACGACTTTAATGGCACAGGTAACGACTTTAATAGCACAGGTAACGACATTAATAGCACAGGTAACGACTTTATTGCCACAGGTAACGACTTTATTGCCACAGGTAACGACATTTATGGCCTAGGTAACGACATTTATGCCACACCTTACGACATTCATGGCACACCTTACATCATTCATGCCACGCCTTACTTCATTTATGCCACGCCTTACAGTTATGTGCGCTTTGGTAACGTTTAAACAATCATTTAGCTAAAATTATTGAATGAGAATAAAGGAAAAAGAGAGTAAGGCTAAAGCCAAATGTATTGGGCTGAGTATAAATTGAATTCTAGATAAAGAAGGGGAAGAAGAGTTTAGTATGCTAAACACATTCTGCTTTGCAACAATTAAAAAATTACCACATAGCCACACAAGGCACATAGTATTAAATATTAATTTACATAAGTACACAAAAAAAAAGACATTTAGCAAGCTTAAATCTATGTGAACTAGGAGTGCAACGTTGCGTATCT
Source organism: Chitinophagaceae bacterium (assembly GCA_025359725.1). Classification (GTDB taxonomy): domain Bacteria; phylum Bacteroidota; class Bacteroidia; order Chitinophagales; family Chitinophagaceae; genus Parasediminibacterium. The sequence continues at coordinate 7,787 of JANYEX010000064.1, forward strand.
TTCTTTTTCTTATGTGTCTTATGTGGCTATGTGGTAATTGATTGGTGCTTTTGTAGCAAACCTCATTGTGTTGAGTATAATTAGAGGATGACTAAATAGTTTTAAACCCATAACTAGTAACTCGCAACTGCTCATTTATTCGTTTCTTTGCCGCCTTATACTTAATAAAACACTATGATAAATTACGAGGAGCTGGTAAAGACACAATCTGGGGCATTGATAGAAAAATTGGTGATACATGTTACTGAAAAAGACCCAGTAGAAGTATTATTCAATCATTTGAATGAAGACCAATGGGCTATCATTTCTATGCATAACTACGAAGAGGATTTAGAGATTTCGCTAAGATTACACTTTAATGATTTCTACGATTTATATATAGGATATTACGACGATGAGGATGAATTCTTTGAAGTAATACATCCCCTTACAGCCGAAGAAAAAGAGAGTTTGCCTATGGGATTGAAAAAAATAATGGCAAAGGTTTTGAATGACGAAAGAGGGATGAGGCTAGCAGGAAGGTTTTTATCTAGGTAAAATAATAAATAATTTTATGGAAAATGATACCCGTTGGAAACAAAGGTTAGCACAATACAAAAAGGCACTTGGTCAGTTGACAAAGTTTATTGATAAAGGCAACCTTAACGAACTTGAGGAACAAGGGCTAATACAGGCTTTTGAATATACCTTTGAGCTAGGGTGGAATTTGATAAAGGATTATTTTGAGTATCAGGGCGAAACAGAAATAAAAGGGAGTAGGGATGCTATAAGGCTAGCTTTTAAAAGGAAGTTGATATTTGATGGCGAAGTTTGGATGGACATGATTGCTAGCAGAGCAAAAAGTAGCCATACATATAACGAAGATACTGCCGAAGAAATAGTAAATAAAGTATTGAATAGCTACTTTGAGCAATACAACCTTTTGCTGGCAACGATGGAAACATTGGAAAAAGAACAATAATGGAATACGGACTAAGTGAGGAAACACTTGCTAGAATTGTAGATGTATTGAGGGCATATCCTTCGGTGCAGAAAGCTATTCTTTATGGGTCGAGGGCGAAAGGGAATTTTAAACATGGATCTGATATAGACATTACACTAATTGGAAATGAGATTAACCTTACAATACTTGGAAAAATAGAATGGGAACTGGACGACTTACTGTTGCCTTATACCTTTGATTTATCCATATTTCATCATATTGACCATACAGAATTGATAGAACACATTAATAAGATAGGGATAGTTATTTATAAAAACGCATGATTACACAGGGTAAGAAAATTTATCATTCACTCACTTAAATCATTCAATCATTAGCAATCAGGATACATCAATAAGTTTAAATAAATTTATTAGCGACACAGGCTACTGTTCCCGTCGGGAGGCTGATAATTTAATAACAAAAGGAAGGGTTTTGCTTAATGAGCAGCCCGCTCAACTAGGTAATCGTTACCAATCTGGAGATACCGTAGAAGTTGATGGAAGTATTATTACAACTGTTAGTGAGAAGAAGAAAAAAGAGAAGCTGTTGTATGTAGCTTTTAATAAACCAGTAGGTATTACGACCACTACCGAAGAAAAGATTCCAGGTAATATCATCTCTTATATCAACCATCCCAAAAGGATTTTCCCTATCGGGCGATTAGATAAAGATTCTGAAGGATTGATATTACTGACCAACGACGGGGACATTGTAAACAAGATATTGCGTGCAGGCAACAACCACGAAAAGGAATATATAGTGAGGGTAAGTAGCCCTATTGATGGGCATTTTATACAACGGATGGCAAGTGGTGTTCGCATAAAAGATGGGATGACAAACCCTTGCATCGTAAAAAGACTAAGTACCCACAACTTCAAGATTATACTTACACAAGGTCTGAACAGACAGATACGTCGCATGTGCGAAGCCTTAGGGAATAAGGTGCAAACCCTACAACGGATACGTATAATGAATATAAAACTAGAAGGGTTGGCAATAGGTAAATGGCGTTACCTAAGCGAAGTAGAATTAAATCAACTGATGGAAATGACAAAGAATAATTGATAATTGATAATTGACAAGTGATAATTGATATAAGGTACAATCTTCTTTTATCAATTATCAATTGTAAGTTATCAATTAGTATCCGAAAAGAATCTCTGTTGCGCCGTAGCCAAAGCGGCTATCATATTTGTTAATAAAGCTCTTTACTTGTTTCTTTGGTTTAAGAAAATCATGAATATCTTCTTTAAGTCTTCCTCTACCAATACCATGAATTACTATTAAACTAGGTTGGCGATGGGCAATAGCAAGGTCGAACCACTTCTCAAACTCCGTTAGTTGGATGTCCAATATCTGTCTGTTAGAAAGTCCTTCCCAATCGTCGGTTAGTTTCTCAATGTGTAAATCAACAATAGACCTTCCTGGTTCTAAGTTTTGCCTTGTTTTGCTTGCTTCGTATATCTTAAAACCATTGGCTGCAAGGGGACTTAATTCAAACTTATCTTCGGGTATATAATCAGGGTAGGTATCAAAAAGTTTGTAGGTGATGGAAGGCAGGTTCTTATCCTTCATCTCTTCTATCCGTTGAAACAATTGTTTGGGCTTAATCTTCAAGGATGTTTCAAAGTGTGCTACTTTCTTCTTGTCTTGGTTTATTAAAGCAAAATCAGTAGAGAATAACGGACTATCATTTACTTTCTCAAAATCTATATCGTGTAAATAAAAATCTTGGAAAGAACCTATCTGGTTACGTATCTCGAAGTTAATCTCGTTAAGGAATTGTTGTTTATAAACGAAAGTGTAGCCAGCGTTTGTTTTATTTACCAGATAAATCTTTAATGTTTCTACTACTTCGTCATTAAATTCGTCCAAGGAAAACTTTGGTATCAGTACAATCCAAACACCATCTTCTGTTTTAATCTTACTTGGCTGCGGCTTCTCTTTGGGGATATTATCTAAGAATACTTTTGGTTTCTTTTCTTCCTCTACCACCTTCTTCTTGGTGAAACGATAGAAATAAGGGAAGTCAATCTGATCCATATAAGCAGGGAACTTTACGCCCCTCACCTCGATCATCACCATCTTGTCATTCATTATTTCTACAACCCTACCCTCCTCATTACTGTGCAACACAATAATCTCATCGCCCACCTCATATTTCATAGTCGTCCCTGTTTTTCAACCATTAAAACCGCAAATGTAACTAGTAAGTGAGACTACTAACCTAATGTACTTACAACCTATTACTTATAATAAAAGTCTTAGCACTTAGCCAAAGCTTGTTCTATATCGTTCAAAATGTCCTTTACGTTCTCCAGTCCAGCAGAAATACGAATTAACCCAGGAGTAATACCCACCGATAGTCTTTCTTCTTCGGTAAGCTTAGAGTGTGTAGTACTAGCGGGATGAGAAGCAATACTTCTTGTATCCCCAAGGTTGGGTGTCATAGATAAAAGCTGTAAAGCATCAAGGAATTTTCTTCCGCTCTCAATACCCCCTTTCAATTCAAAACACAATATACCACCACCTTTAGTCATCTGCTTAATAGCAATAGCGTAATCGGGATGAGAAGGCAGAAAAGGATATTTAACCCAACTTATCTTTTCATTTTTCTCTAGTTCTGTGGCTATGGCGAGGGCGTTGTTACAATGTCTTTCCATTCGTACGTCCAGCGTTTCTAAACTTTTGGTAAGCACCCAAGCATTAAAGGCACTCATACTAGGCCCTGTATTGCGGCAGAACATATAAATTTCATGAACCAAGTCTTTCCTTCCCAAAACCACACCACCAAGCACTCGTCCTTGGCCATCTATCCATTTGGTGGCACTATGGCTAACGATGTCCGCACCGTAAGCAATAGGATTTTGTAATATGGGTGAGGCAAAACAATTATCTACATTGAATATCAAGTTATGCCTCTTGCAGAAGTCACCAGCCCATTCCAAATCGAGGACTTCTAGTTGGGGATTAGTTGGTGTTTCCAGATAAATCATCTTCGTATTAGGTCTAACAGCAGCTTCCCACTCTTCGGGTCTGTTGGCTTTTACCAAAGTACATTCAATATTATAACGCGGTAAAAACTTTGTTGCCAAAGCATACGTACTACCAAACACTGAGCTACAACATATAAGATGATCTCCAGCTTTCAGCAATGCAAAGATGGAATTAAACACCGCTGCCATACCCGAAGCGGTAGCAAAACCAGCTTCTGCTCCTTCAAGCATACACATCTTGCTTACAAACTCATCTACAGTTGGGTTACTGTAGCGACTGTAAATGTTGTCGTCGCTTTCATCAGCAAAGGCAGCACGCATTTCCTCGGCAGTATCAAACGTGAAACTACTAGTAAGGTACAACGGTGTTGAATGTTCCTTTTCTGTTGTTTGTTCGGACTGTATCCGTATAGCTTGTGTTTGTTTGTGCATGTTTCTTTTTTAGTCGTAAGTCGTAAGTTGAAAGGCGTAAGTAAAAGCGCAAATGTGTTGACTTATTACTTACCACTATCACTTACGACTCTTTACTCGTGTATAAATGTTTCTGTAGTGATGGTTGTTCCAGAGCCAACCAGGGTGGCGGCTACAGAACAATATTTATTAAGCGATAAGTCCACAGCTTTTTTTGCTTTATCCTCATCTACTTTGCCATAAATATGGAACTCAATGGTAATTTCTTTCCATAAAGAAGGTTCCTTCCCTGCCTCTCTATTAGCTTTTATAATCATTTTGTAGTCGCGAACATCCTGACGTTGCTTTTTCAAAATCATAATCACGTCAATCGCACTACAGCCGCCCAAACCCATCAGCAGCATCTGCATAGGGCGCACACCATAGTTCTGTCCACCACTTTCGGGGCTACTATCCATCTTTACCACATGACCATTTTCGTCTTTTGCTTCAAAGCCAAAGTCACCGCTAATCCTTGCTAATTCTATTGTTGGCATCTCTCTAAATTTAATAAGGGGGCGAAGGTATTTTATTTTGGAGTAATAACAACATTTGAACATTGAAATAGGAGTTATGAAATAGGAAATATGAATTATAAAAAAGTCCTGCAATTGCCTTTCATCACTCCCATCAACCGGTTTTTTTCAGTGGTTACCGTTTTCGTTTTCGTGTTTACATTGTCATGGAGTGTCCAATTGTCATTCCAAAGTTCTGTGCTTTCTTTTCTGGCGTACTTATATCCAAAATATAAGCCGAGCCAGTAGTAATACTTGCCCCTGTAATGCCCGCAATCATTCGCCCTACAAAAAGCCAAGCTACAGAAGGAGCAAAGGCTAGGAACAGATAATCAATTCCAAAACCAAAAAAAGAAAACATAATAAAACGGGGCGTCGGCCATGTTGGTCGCTAAGGTTGCCTAATAATGGGCGAGCAGACAAACTGCATCAGCGAATAAGCAAAATTAATAGCCCGCCCTAGCGAGAAGCATCGCTAACAGAGCCATGTGTAAGGTTTTGGATTAACTGTGGAAGGATGGGGATGATGATTCCAAACCCTATGATATCAATTAAAAGCGTTATAAAAATGAATCCTAATGCCGCTTATTTTTTGTCTTTTGCCATGTGTTGCTGTTGATAATGCAATGATATACATTGTTGATTATTGAGAATATTATTTTCAATTTATGTCATACGATTAATCAATATGGCTTAAAAAACTCAATTTATGTCATCAACGAAATCGTATGACATAAAAGAACTCTCTTTTATGTCATACGATTTTATTAGATGGATAAAAGAAGTCTCTTTTATGTCATACGATTTTATTAGACGAGTAAAAGAACTCTCTTTTATGTCATCCGATTTTATTAGATGAGTAAAAGAACTCTCTTTTATGTCATCCGATTTTATTAGATGAGTAAAAGAGAACTCTTTTATATGTATTTTGATATTTGTGGTTTACAAATAGATTTATTGGGTTGATAAATTAAGTCCACAGACAGAAAAAGAGATTCAATTTACTTACAAAGACTTAATTCTGGTTGTGAAAATATATTGTTTAGTCAGATGATTCTTTGCAATGGGACTTATGTTTCCGCATTATGTTACACTCATTTCCCAATACGGCAGCGCATTTTTTTACAATACCCACATTTTTGCTGCGAACAAAAAAACATGATGTATGGGTTACAAGAAAAGTTTGATGACAGCAGGTGGAGTTGTTTTATTATTAATGAATATAAATGCACAGAAAAAGAATATTAAAGACTCTGTGTTTGTGTTGAACGGAATTACGGTAACGGGTTATAAAACAATGAATGGCGTGGGGCATTTGCTAGAAACAAAAGATGGGGTAATATACGCTGGCAAGAAAACAGAAGTAATAATAGTAGATAGTTTGGATGCGAACAAAGCCATCAACAATACACGCCAGATATTGGGCAGAATACCCGGGCTGAACATTGTAGAAAGCGAAAGCAGTGGGTTCACATCTAACGGCATTGCAACACGAGGTCTAAACCCCAACCAAAGCTTGGAAATGAATACTAGGCAAAATGGATATAATATTAGTGCAGATGTTTATGGATATAACGAGGCATATTATATACCCGCTATGGAAGCCGTAAAAAGAATAGAACTGGTGCGTGGGGCGGCTTCGTTGCAATTTGGGGCGCAGTTTGGTGGGTTGGTTAATTACGTAATGGAAGATGTGCCAAAGAGTATTCCTTTCCAGTTTGTAACCTCACAATCGATGGGTAGTTTTGGTTTGTATAATTCCTACAATGCTATTGGGGGCAACTACAAAAAGTGGAACTACTTTGGCTTTGTACAATATAGGAATATGGATGGTTACCGACCCAATAGCCAACAATGGCAGCTTTCGGGCTTTGGAAAGGTACAATATTCGGCATCAGACAAATTGAATATTAGCCTAGAATATTCATTTATGAGAAACAGGATTCAGATGCCAGGTGGTTTGAGCGATAGTCTTTTCAATGCAAACCCCAAAGCATCTACTAGAGCCAGAAATTGGTTAAAAAGCCCATGGAATATTATCAGTAATAATGTTTCTTATTCGCCTTCGGCTAATACTACCATGTCTTTTATTACTACTTATTTATTTAGTAATAGGTCGCTTGTTTGGCGCAATGAAGATGGCGGAGCGGGTGTGTTGGATACGATAGACCCAGCCACAAACCAATATGTTTCTAGGGAAGTAGAAAGCGAAGACATGCACAGTTTGGCAACCGAGGCTAGGGTTTCTACTAATTACAATTTGGGAAAAAGCAAGAACACGTTGGCAGGAGGCGCAAGGGTTTCTCACGCTTGGTTTAAGAGATTGGAAGATGGGGAAGGGACAACAGGGAGCGATTTCGACTTATCTATTACTGGCGAATGGGGCAAGAATCTAAGCTACACAACAACCAATATTGCCCCCTTTGTTGAGAACATTTTTAGAATAGGAAATAAACTAACCATCACCCCAGGCATAAGGTACGAATATTTAAGAAGTATGGTGGATGGATATATTACTGACAGTATTAGGGTTTATTCTAATCAGGGAAAGAACAGAACTTTCCTATTAAGCGGTATAGGTTTTGAGTGGAAGCAGAGGAACAATGTTAGTATTTATGGCAATATTAGTCAATCATACCGTCCGATAGATTATAGTCAACTAACGGCTTTTGGCGCGGCTGCCAAGATAGATGCCAACCTAAAAGATGCGTTTGGTTTCAATTCGGACTTAGGTATAAGAGGCACGATAAAGAACTACTTTAACTATGATTGCAGCTTGTTTTATTTGGTATATAATAATAGGATTGGTACAGAAGTTTTGGGTGATGCTACAGGAAACAGCTATGCTTACCGAACCAATATTGGCAACAGCCTACACAAAGGAATAGAGTCATATATAGAGTTTAATTTATTGAAATATCTTGAAGAAACATCCAAAAGAGGGCTGAGTATCTTTAATTCTTATGCTTACATAGATGCCAGATATACATCAGGAATGTATAAGGGAAAGAGGGTAGAGGCAGCAGCAAAACAAATAGAAAGGATAGGAATAGTCTATAACGAAAAGGCATTTTCCGCTACCTTTCAGATAAATTATGTAGGCGATGCCTTTGGCGATGCAACAAATTTATATTTTAGTAGTAACCCAATTGCAGGACATATTCCGGCTTATACCGTATTGGATTTTAGTGGTAGTTACAAGATAAATAATTATGCTGTTAAGTTTGGTGTAAACAACATTGCAGACAAGGCTTACTTTACTAGAAGAACAGACGAATATCCTG
>JANYEX010000067.1 GCA_025359725.1 Chitinophagaceae bacterium
GATATATTTTCTGCCTTTAAAGCTGGCATAAACACACATCTCGGTGTAGTTTTTTCGATAATCAAATGTTCTATCTAAGTCTACAGTCCATTCATATTGGTTATTTAAGCTTTTGAATCATTTTGGCTCTTCAAAACCCACAGCTTTCCAAAAATGCTTTTCTTATTAGTTTAGAGAAATGATAACTATTGCTTATCCGTTCAGGATGCCATTGCACCAACAATAGCCAAGGTTTGTTTTCAGGTTCTTTCCATTCAATGGCTTCTACAATTTCTCCATCAGAAAAGGCAGTTGCTAAAAGTTCGCTGCCAATTACTTCCGCCGATTGGTGATGCGCCGAATTGATAGTGCCCTTTTGCTGCGTTGCAATGGAATGGATAAGACTTCCCTCTGGTATTTCAACTTCATGCATCTGGTCTTGTCCATTTATTTTACCATGCCCGTTCAATCCTTTTACAGTAGGGATATCATAAATTAAGGTTCCACCAAAATAAACATTGGTCAATTGTAATCCCCTACAAATCCCCAATAAAGATTTCTTCATTCCCAAAGCAGCCTCTATCACTTTAATTTCAAAAGTATCTCGCATGGCATCAATCTGTTCTGGATCTAACTTATCCAGATATTCGGGTTTATTGTACAAAACGGGGTGAATGTCATGCCCACCAGTAAGGATAATCCCATCGCAAGTAGCTAGCAAATCGAGGTTATCTAACTTGTACGATAAGCATACAATATTTATTTTGGGGCTTGCATCGGCAATCCATCTGCTGTAATCATCATATTTCTTCGAGTCGGTAATGCCGATTGTAATACTATTGCTCATTGCGTTTTATGTTTAATAATGTGTTTTTGGTAAAGATAAAAGTAAGTTTTTAATGGAATAGAACCCTATTTCTATTGTGCATGAACCAAAACAGTTGAAACGGGTTAGTGATACTAATATATTTGTGGGGATTGGTGGATTGAATTAATAAACAAAGTAGAAAATGAATAATAATAGTATCATATTAGGCGATGGACTCGGTGAAATTATACCATTGTCGGAAGGGGCATTTACTATAGATAAAACAAAGATATTTATCCCTTTCGATCAAAAAACAGATGATTTATATCAACGCCCCATTGGTAGTTTGTTGGTTGAGGTGCAACCGTTTTGTCTTAAAACAGAAAAGGATATTATACTGATAGATGCTGGGTTGGGGTTTAGTAAGGACAATCAATTGCAGATTCATACTAACCTATTGGCTAACGGCATCAACCCAAATAGCGTTACCAAAGTTTTGATGAGCCATCTGCATAAAGACCATGCTGGTGGGGTTAGCAAAAGGGATAATCGTGGCAATTACAGTCTGGCATTTTCAAACGCTACGTATTATGTACAAAAGAAAGAGTTTGCATTTGCCATGGAAACAGGGTTTCCTTCGTTTATGAGTGAGGAAATAGGGGTGTTGGAAAATAATCTGCAAGTGCAATGGCTTGATGGTGATGGAACTATAGAGGGTTTTATAAAACATGAAATAACAGGAGGACATAGTCCTTTTCATCAAGTATTTTGGATTGAAGTTGGTAATCACACTTTGTTCTTTGGTGCTGATGATGCACCACAGTTACAACAGATGAAAAGTAAGTTTGTAGCTAAATATGATTTTGACGGAAAGAAATGTATGGAACTACGTCAGAAATGGTGGAAGGAAGGACAGGATAATAAATGGATATTCTTGTTTTATCATGATATTAAAACGCCAGTTTATTCATTCTAAAAATATGATTGAATTATTGGGAATTGTACCAAAGAAAAGAGGTTGACTTGAACGAATTCAGTCAACCTCTTTTTTAATTATAAATATCCTTACTAAACTGCGAAACTATCACCGCAACCGCAACTTCTACTTGCATTGGGATTATTGAAATGAAACCCTTTACCATTCAATCCATCGCTAAAATCTAGCTCTGTATTAACTAAATAAAGAAAACTTTTCAAATCAGTTACTACCTTCACCCCATTATCTTCAAAAACCTGATCCATAGGTTTTGTTTCATTGTCAAAATCAAGTTTGTAGCTCAATCCACTACATCCTCCACCCACCACGCCAACACGCAAGAAGTAACTTGGGTCATCAGCAACGCCAGCATCTTCCCTCAGTTTTACAACCTTGGCTTTTGCCTTATTGCTTACATAAATTGCATTGTCTGTCGCTACCATCTTTCTGAAATTTCCTTAGTGAACACCTTTTTCTTCAAACACCAATTCTTCTAAACCGTTCTTAACACGGTAGTCATTGATTGCTGCTTTGATAGCATCTTCTGCCAAAACAGAACAGTGAATTTTTACTGGTGGAAGATTTAATTCTTCAACCAAATCCATGTTGTCAATAGCCATCGCTTGGTCAACAGTCTTACCTTTTAACCACTCTGTAGCCAAAGAAGAAGAAGCGATTGCAGAACCACAGCCGAATGTTTTAAATTTGGCATCAGTGATAACGCCAGTAGCATCATCCACCTGAATTTGAAGGCGCATTACATCGCCACATTCTGGAGCACCTACTAAACCAGTGCCCACATTTTTACTTCCTTTATCGAGAGTACCCACATTCTTGGGGTTACTGTAATGATCGATTACTTTTTCTGAGTATGCCATGATATTTTTTATTAAATTGTAATTGTGATAAAATCTGCTAACCTATAACCTAATACTTAAAACTCATTACTTCCTAGTGATGTGCCCATTCAATGCTGTTTAAGTCGATACCTTCTTTGTACATTTCCCAAAGCGGACTCATTTCCCTCAACTTGTTTACAGTGTTTGTTATTTGCTCAATGGTATAATCAATTTGCTCCTCGGTAGTAAATCGTCCCAACCCAAAGCGTAAAGAACTATGCGCTAAGTCATCGCCCAAACCTAAAGCCTTCAAAACATAACTAGGTTCTAATGAAGCGGAAGTACAAGCAGAGCCAGAACTTAAAGCTATATTCTTATTAAAGCCCATTAGTAACCCTTCACCCTCTACATGTTTGAAAGAAATATTAGCAACATGTGGCAAACGATGCTCACGATTACCATTTACATAAGATTCTTCTATTTGTAATAAGGCAGTTTCTAGTTTATCTCTCAACTTGCTCAACCTCGCTGCATCATCAGCCATTTCTAAACGAGCCAATTCGCAAGCTTTACCAAAACCAACAATACCTGGAACATTCAACGTGCCACTACGCATCCCTCTTTCGTGACCGCCACCGTCCATTTGGGCAGTAACTTTCACACGTGGGTTTTTTCGACGAACATACAAAGCACCTATTCCTTTTGGCCCATACATCTTGTGCGCGGTAAAAGCCATAATGTCAATACCATCCTTAATTACGTCCACTGGAATCTTTCCTACTGCTTGTACCCCATCCGTAAAAAACAAAACCCCATGCTTTTTGGTAATAGTAGCAATTTCTTTTATTGGTTGAACAACGCCAATTTCATTGTTGGCATACATAATAGCGACTAAAATCGTAGTTGGTCTTATTGCAGCTTCCAACTCCGCTAAATTTATCAAGCCATCTTCTTTTACTTCCAAATAAGTTACTTCTCCACCTAATTTTTCTATGTGTTTGCAAGTATCCAAAACTGCTTTATGCTCTGTAGTAGCGGTAATAATATGATTTCCTTTGCTTGCATACATTTCATATACACCCTTGATACCTAAGTTATCGCCTTCGGTAGCCCCACTTGTAAAAATAATTTCTTTAGGATCTGCGCCTATCAATGCCGCTACTTGCTCACGGGCATAATCAACCGCTTCTTCCGCTTCCCAACCAAAAGGATGATTGCGACTTGCCGCATTTCCAAAATGTTCTGTAAAGTATGGAATCATCGCCTCCAATACCCTTGGATCCATTGGCGTAGTTGCATTATTATCTAAATAAATGGGAAATTTCAACATGTCTTTTTCTTTTATCTGATTAGTTTAAACACAAAATTAGTGCAAAGGTTTTTAGTTTACTCAAACTGAGTGTTTTGTAAACCTAATTTTTCATATATCGTAATCAATTATAAATAAAAATCGGAAGTCGGGAAACGAGAATCGTAAGTAAATCATGGCGAATAATTTGCTCCAAACTAGCATTTTCCAACTTGCGTTTTCCGATTACTTTCTACTTCTATTAAAAACAGGCTTTCTTTTCTCCAGAAAAGCATCCACCCCTTCATTCATATTCGGCGTACCGAAACAGTTTCCAAAAACTTCCAGTTCTACCTCGTACCCGTTTTGGTTCTGACTATATACCGCATTGGCAGCAGTTATGGATGCCGCTATGGCTGAAGGTGCTTTTGCACTTATTGTTTTCAATAAAGCTATGGCAGTTTCTATCAGTACATCCTGCGAAACTAGATGATTTACAAGCCCATACTGCAATGCAGTTGCCGCATCTATCATGTTTCCCGTCATTATCATTTCCAAAGCTCGCCCCTTCCCTATCAATTGCACCAATCTTTGTGTGCCACCATAGCCTGGAATTAAACCTAAATTCACCTCGGGCTGTCCAAACTTGGCATTATCAGAAGCTATCCTAAAATGACAACTCATTGCCAATTCGCAACCACCTCCCAAAGCAAAACCATTAACACAAGCAACGATTGGTTTACTACTATTCTCAATCCTAAAAAAAGTTTCCTGACCAAACTTTGCCACTGCTTTTCCTTCGGCGATAGAAAGTCCTTTAAACTCGCTTATGTCTGCGCCAGCAACGAATGCTTTTGTGTCACTGCCTGTAATAATGGCGGATTGTATATCAGCATTGTCAGCCACTTCGTCCAATACCTTGTTCAATTCTGTCATGACCTCCTTGTTCAAGGCATTCAGCTTATCGGGGCGATTAATGGTTATAGTAAATATCCCATCAGTTAAGTTGGTGAGCAGGGTGTTGTACATGAGCTTAGGGAAGTTATGAGTTATGAATTATGAGTTGCAGGATACAGGTTTCTAGTTACCAATATCCAGCAACCAATTTCCGAATCCTGTAACATGTCATCCTTTTCAAATGCAAAAAAGAGAGACACACCAATAGGCTGTCTCTCTTTTGGGAGGTAGTTATTCAGTAACCATTAATATTCGTCTTCATTAAACATAAAGTCCTCTTGGCTTGGATAATCAGGCCAAATATCTTCTATACTCTCATAGATTTCCAAATCATCATCCAACTCTTGAAGGTTTTCTATTACTTCCAAAGGCGCACCGCTCCTTATAGAATAGTCTATCAACTCATCTCTCGTAGCGGGCCAAGGCGCTTCTTCCAAGTAACTGGCTAATTCTAAGGTCCAAAACATAGCTTTAAAAATTTGCGCAAATGTAAATGTATAAATCAAATATTCAAATCTTAGTTTTCAGTTGGCAAATTCTTTCAAAATTACTGCCAATAGAATGGTTTGTCTTACCTTAACTGATGATGTAATATCGTTAACTAATGACGACATCATACATTCTTTTATACCCTAAATCTTATCGTTTAATCATAAATTTATTCCATGCGATTATCCAGAGATACGCTGCGATTGCATAAAAACACTCTACGATTGCCCAAATAGGTTCTGTAATTGTCAAATAGACGTTGCGATTATCAAAAAATGCTCTGCGATTGCTAAATACACGCTGCGATTACCTAAATACACTCTGCAATTGCTAAAAGATGCTCTGCGATTGTCAAATAGACGCTGCGATACCTAAAACCAACCAACCATTACCCCCCTATTTTGTGAGCTTAGTGCAAAATCCTTGTGTTCTTCGTGGTGAATCAACCCTTATTTTTGCCTCAACACATGATTAATACGCTCACTATCCCTCGTTACCCTTCCCCCAAACAAATTCGTTTTGCAGTAGCATCGCTGTTTTTTCTGTCGGGCTTTGGCTTCTCTAGCTTTGCCTCGCGCATCCCTACCTTACAGCAAAACCTACACATAAACGAGGCGCAATTGGGTACAGCATTGTTTACTATACCCTTTGGCTTGGTGTGTATGCTGCCTATTACAGGATACCTTTTGGGTAAATATGAAAGCAGGGTTGGACTGATTATAGGAAGCATATTTTACAATATAACCCTTTGTCTATTGGGTTTTGTAACTAACTTATGGCAACTAATGGCGGTATTGTTCGTATTTGGCGGATCGAGAAACCTGATGAACATTGCTATAAACGCTCAATCGCTAGGGGTGCAAAAATTGTATCCCAAATCTATCATCACCACTTTCCACGGTATATGGAGTATCACTGGTTTTATGGGTGGCGCACTGGGCGGCATAATGATTAGCCATGATATTACCCCCGCTACCCACTTTGAGATTGTTGGGGTTATTTGTATGGCGATATTAGCTTTCGCTTATAAAAATACCATCCAAAATGATGTCCGAAAACCCGAAGAGGGTGAGAAACGGGTGCTGTTCCATTTTCCTACTGGGCCACTTCTTATTCTAGGTCTGATTGCTTTTTGCTGTATGACCTGCGAGGGGATAATGTTCGATTGGAGTGCTATTTATTTCCAGAAAGTGGTGCATGTTTCCAAACAAAATATTACTACTGGCTATGTCGCGTTTATGTTTGCCGCCGCTATTGCCCGCTTTACTGGCGACTGGTTTATAAACAAAGTCGGCAACAAAAAGGTATTACAGTTGGGTAGTAGTTTTGCCTTTGTGGGTTTCCTTATCTCTATCGCCTTTCCTTATCTAATCACCGCCACCATAGGGTTTATTTTGGTGGGCATAGGTATTTCTTGTATTGTTCCACTCATTATGGCTTTGGCAGGCAAGTCTTCTGGCAAATCTGCGGGGGTTGCTATTGCTTCAGTTTCTACTATTAGCTATTTCGGCTTTTTGTTTGGCCCCCCGTTAATTGGTTACGTTGCGCAAGCGGCTAATCTGCAATGGTCGTTTGGTTTGGGATTAATTATATCAGCTTGTATGTTGGTGTTAGTTAGTTTGAAAGTTGAGGAGTAAGGGGCAAGGTAAAAGGCGTAAGCAACCCTATATTTATCCAACACTGTTTAAATTTATAGGGACTATAATTACCTCTTTTTTGCCTTCGTGTCTTTGTGGCAACACCCTCTTATCTACATTCATCCCCCATTTGTTTTTGCCTGCCCTTTTTTTAGAACTATTTCCTTACCATTTACGTTTATTACGAATTCATAGAACAAAATCTGTTCACTACTAAAAGTAATTATTGGGTAGATGACATGGGACAATTACATTTACGCCAATTAAAATTAATTGAGGGACACTATGCAACAAGTAAAAACAAACATTTG
>JANYEX010000320.1 GCA_025359725.1 Chitinophagaceae bacterium
GCAAGTGTTCAGCGAAGCTGGTCACTTGTTCCTACTAGTCGAACCAGTTTATGACTGGTATACGCTTAGATAATAAAAGTGCAGTTACTTCCTACGGGAGGTTGCTGCACTTTTTAGGTTTAAAGGCTTTCTGCTGTAGAAAGGATATATTTGTAGAAACAAGAAGATAATGACAAACGAAGAATATTTTGTTTTTAAGGCAGGAATTGATAAGGACATGAAGGATATGTACGCGCATACCCTTGCTTTATTTGCCAAGACAGATGAGAAATTTGCAGAAACAGAAGCTCAAATGAAAAGAACGGATGCACAGATAGCAAGAAATGAATCCAAACTTACAAGTATGGGCATTCAGTTGGGGGGCATTACCGATAATGCAGGAATGACGACGGAAGAATATTTTTATAATTCAATGTCCGACAACCCCATACTCGGGGGCATAAGGTTTGACACGATAAGAAAAAACATACATACCAAAACAAGAAGATTGGAAGATGAGTATGATATTGTACTATATAATGGTGACAGCATTGGTTTGATTGAGTGTAAATACAAAGCCCATGAAAATGATTTGAAAAAATTAATTGAGAAAAAGGTGGGCAACTTCAGGGAATTGTATCCAGATTATAAGGATTATAAAATTTATCTTGGCCTGGCAAGTTTTTCCTTTTATCCTGAACTGGAAGAGTTGGCAAAACAAAACGGAGTGGCCATCCTGAAACAGAAAGGAGGGGTTATGGAAATAGAAGCTGATAATTTGAAAGTGTATTGATAAGAGATTTAACACGAAACAACAAGTGCAGCTATTACCTACTGGTGGTGGCTGCTCTTTTGTTATATACATAATCCCAGCTAGTCCACACCAACCTCGCTAAAATTTAAATGGGCTAGTGCAAGTGTTTCACGTGTTCATTCGTTAAGGTCAATCGGGCGCAAGTGTTCAGCGAGGCTGGTCACTTGTGCTTAGTCTAACCAGTTTATAACTGGAATACGCTTAGATAACAAAAGTGCAGCTATTCCGTTTGGGGGTAGCTGCTTTTGTTTTATTGTATATTCGGGCAAAAATTATAGCTATGGGTTTAGTATATGCAGATATCACATTGATAAATGGCGAAGATTTAATTCTGGCAAAACGCCATTACATTGGCGAAGAAGAGGTGAAACAAATGAACATTACCATGCTGGTACATACAGGTGCCTATAACCTGTGTATTAATGAAGAAATACAAACACAACTTAAATTTCCGGTGGTAGAACGAAGAGCAGGAGAAACAGCGGATGGAAGAATTATTGAATGTGACGTGGTAGATAATGTTCAGGTAAGATTTAAAAACCGAGCAACAACTTGCAGGGCAATGGTTTTACCATCAGGTTGTGAACCATTGCTAGGTGCAATTCCTTTAGAGGATATGGATGTTATTATTCACCCACAAAGCCAACAATTAATTGTAAACCCAGACCATCCTTTTTATGCACAAATGAAGTTGAAATAATTGACATCATAAGAACAAGTATTCAGTATAGCTGGTCACTTGTACCTACTAGTTCGCTCTTCCAGATGTTAGCGAAGTGCATCTGAAAGTATAGATAAAAGGGATATTTATCCCAGAATATAAAAGTGCAACTACTACCTACAGGTGGTGGCTGCACTTTTTGTTTTCACTAGCACAAGCCTTACCCACTTTTTCACACATTTACTGTTTATGTGAATATTGGTGGAGATGTTAATAGTTTTCAACGTAAGTGTGTTTTATGTAGTAATGGTAGTATAAAAGCTTATTTTTGATTATTCACTAATAAATTTTATCATGAAATTGCTCACAGTTACACTTAGTATTTTTGTTGTAGTTATGGCAGTAAGCTGCAAAAACCAACCAAAGGAAGACGTAAAACCGCAAGTTGTAGATGCACCGAAGCCTGTGCCGGGTACTCCTATAAAATTTGATAGTAGCAAACGCTACATCTATCTAACTTGGGATGATTCCCCTCAGCCTCCGGGAACAACCATTTGTAAAGATATTTTTCATAAAGAAGGGGTAAAAGCTACTTTCTTTTCTGTAGGAATGCACGCCTTCGATTTGAGACGTAGAAGATTAGTTGACGAAATACGCAACAGCTATCCAGAGTTTTTATTAGGCAACCACAGCTACTCGCATGGGTTTCAAGATAAATACAAAAGTTTTTACAACCAACCAGATAGTGCTATAAAAGATTTTTTGCGTAATGAACAAGAGTTGAAGGTTCCAGTAAAAATAATAAGGCTTCCTGGTTGTAATTCTTGGGTGCTTGATGGCGAAATGAAAGGGCAGCCATCAACAGAAAAGGTTTATAAAAAGCTAGATGCTATGGGATACAGTGTAATTGGCTGGGATTTGGAATGGCGTTTTTTGCATGGCAATGTGCCTGTTCAAGGGGCAGAGCAAATGGCAAAGGAAGTAGAACAGAAGTTTGCAGATGAGCTTACCGTTGCGCCAAATGCAATAGTAATTTTGGCACACGACCGGATGTTTGCTAAGCCACAATATGCTGATTCATTGACTCGCTTTATAGAAATACTTAAGAAAGATCCTAAGAATGTATTTGAAACAATAGACCACTATCCATTGATTAAATATGCGGTTAAGGATACGATAAACAAGAAGCACTAAGGTGAAATATGAAATATGAGTTATGAAATTCTAGCTATAAAAAAAGCCCTAGAGATAATCTAGGGCTTTTTTATAGCCAGTATTTATAAATAGTGTTCGCATCAAACAATAATCAACATTTCCTATTTCATAACTCATATTTCCGATTTTCCTTCTTCCTCTTCCCTATTCTCATTCCATTCTACAATAAAGTTGTTTCTTCCTTCACCAATTAACAAGGTCATATATCGTTGCTGAGAAAGTTCTAGCAAGGATAAAAATAGGAATAGGGCATGTATCCTATCCTTGCATAGTTCGAATATCTGCTCGAAGGCAACTTTTTTTTCTTTCTGAACCAGATTGAGCATGTGTTCACGACTACCTTCCATCGTGTAATTATATGTTACTACCGTATGAACGGGTTTGTTAGAACGTTCCTGAACCCGCTGCATTACTTTTTCAAAGGCTTTCATCAGCTTGAACATAGTGATAGCTTGTATCTCTGTCCCTTCGCCGCTTTCTTCTCCTATGGCAACTAGTTCCCTTTCCAAGTTACCACGTTTTACCATCAACATACGCTCGGCTTCCATCTCTGCCATCTTTACGGATGCTTCCTTGAAGCGTTTATATTCTAGTATCTTATCTACCAATTCCTGACGAGGATCTATTTCTTTTCCTTCGGCATCTACTTCTTTTCTAGGTAATAAAAGACGTGCCTTGATACGCATTAAAGTAGAAACAAACAAGATAAACTCACTACTCAACTCAATATTCAATTTCTCTTGCGTATGGATAAAGTCGAGGAAGTCATCCATTATTTTGGTGATGGGAATATTGTAAATATCCAGCTCATCCCTTTCTATAAAAAATAAAAGCAAATCAAATGGCCCTTCAAAATGCTCTAGTTTAATCTGATAGTTTGTAGTGTTCATTCTTTCTCGTTAACCGTTAACCGCATTCCGTTGACCGAAGTACCGTTGGCGGTAAACGGTATATCTGTCAACGGTTAACTCAATTCAGTGTAGTATTTATGAAAATAAGGTATCGTTTCAATGCCTTTGTAAAAGTTGAATAAGTCGAACTTTTCATTAGGACTGTGCAGATTGTCACTATCCAAACCAAAGCCCATAAATACTATTTTAATACCCAATTCTTGCTCGAACAAAGCACAGATAGGAATACTTCCACCACCACGAACAGGTATTGGGGTTTTACCAAACGTTGTAGCAATAGCTTTTTCGGCAGCTTTATAGGCAACACTATCAATTGGGGTAAGGTATGGTTCGCCACCATGATGCTCCCAAGCTTCAATCGTAACTCCCACAGGTGCCTGACTTTTAAAATAACTAATCAACTTTTCGGTAATCACAGCCGAAGATTGATTGGGTACTAACCTAGCCGAAATCTTAGCATAAGCTTTTGAAGGTAATACAGTTTTAGCACCCTCTCCAGTGTAGCCACCCCAAATACCATTTACTTCCAGCGTCGGTCTGATGCCTGTTCTTTCGCTAGTAGTATATCCCTTTTCGCCCCACAAGCTTTCTACACCTAAATCTTTTTTATACTCATTTTCATCGTATGGTGCTTGAGCCATCTTAGCTCTTTCTTCGACAGAAGATTCTAACACATCATTATAAAAACCAGGAATAGTAATGTGGTTGTTTTCATCATGGCAAGAAGCAATTATCTTAGCAAGGATAGTTGCAGGGTTAGCTACTGCACCACCATAAACGCCACTATGCAAATCACGGTTTGGCCCAGTAACTTCTACCTCAATATAACTTAGTCCGCGAACCCCAGTATCTATTGATGGAGTTTCCATACTTAGCATGGAAGTATCGCTAATCAATATCACATCAGCCTTTAATAATTCTTTATTTGCTTTTACGAATGTGGCAAGGTTGGGACTACCAATTTCTTCTTCCCCCTCAATGATAAACTTAACATTATTTATTAATGTATTGGTCTTTATCATTGTTTCAAACGCTTTTACGTGCATATAAACCTGCCCTTTATCATCGCACGCACCTCTTGCAAAAATCTTCCCATCAATAATTGTTGGATCAAAAGGGTCATTTCTCCAAAGGTTAAGGGGATCGGTTGGTTGCACATCATAATGTCCATAAACCAAAACGGTAGGCTTAGTGGGGTCAATAATCTTCTCGCCATAAACCACAGGATGACCAGCCGTTGGATAAATTGCTGCCGTATCAACACCCGCTTCTAGCAAACGTTGTTTTACCGCCTCGGCACAGGTTAGCATATCTGGCTGATGCTCACTTTTAGAACTTATACTTGGTATGCGCAACAACTGTAACAACTCATCCAGAAAACGTTCTTTGTTACTTTCCTGATAATTTTTCCAAGCTTCCATAATTATTTTATTTAGTTTGATGAAAAGGTAATGATATTTGTAATCATTTGCAGGCAGCGAATTTAAACTTATCTTCTTCTTGTAAACAAACAATTTAAAACATTACACAAATGAAAAAGTTACTAGCGATTGTATTACTTGCAGCAACAATAAGTAGTTGCAAAAAAAACTCAGACAAAACCATGATTCCCAATACAAGTCTTTGCCCTGTTACTGCTGGCAGTAGTTGGACTTATGTAAGGAACTCTAGCGATAGTGTATATCATAATTCAATTTATACTTTCACAGCAACCGATTCCACAAAAACCATCAACAATAAAACCTACAATGTTTTTAACAGCTCTGCAGGTGGAGATGTATATTATGCAAACACAGATAGCGGATTCTACAGATCGGGTAGTTTGCTGGCAGGATTGGGTATCCCAGAATTGGCATCTTTTGAAGAATTATACCTAAAAAAGAACCCAGCAAAAGATAGCACTTGGACAACAATGCTTCCCATTACTTATCAAGGTGCTCCTTATAATGTAAAGCTGGCTTATACCATTCCGAGCATTACGGATACGTTGACTCTACTAGGAAAAAGTTATTCTAACCTAATACACGTAAACGTTGCGTTTTCTACATCGGTAACTTTTGGCACATATACAATACCTGTTTCCTTGGGTGCTGGTGATTTTTACTATGAAAAAGGAATTGGTCTTGTACGCTTTGTAGTTACTCTCTCCCCTCCATCTGGCACATCAGTTACCAATACATTTAACCTACAATCTTACGCTGTAAAGTAAGATTACAGAGGTTGGGGCTAGCTAGTATGGCTAGGTAACCAATTATTTCCACTTTAGCTGTATTCATCTTTTTGTTTTTACAAGCTTATTTCTTTTAAAAAGAAATAAGTGCAGCCACTATTTTCAAGTAGTAGCTGCACTTTTTTTATTTTGGGATAAAATGCCTTTTTACTTATACTTCTAGATGCGCTGCGCTAACATCTAGAAAAGCGGATTTCTAATATGTTGCCAATAAAATCAGAATTTTATTAGCAGAAAATGTATTTGCAATAAACGATAACAAACTGTGAAAATTAACCGCTAGCTTCATCTAACGGTCTTCGCTTTAGGATAACGAACAGGGCTTGGCGAAGGTGGGGAATTAGTATTCCGTCAGCCTGGAACCGAAGCCCAATAGAATTACCAAAGTTGAAGATAACAACAATAAGCCAAATAGAATTCCGTCCGCTGGAACAAAAGCTAAATAGAATTACAAGTGCTCATTGCTATTCCTTCTGCCCCACTTTTGCCAAACCCCTTGTTATC
>JANYEX010000075.1 GCA_025359725.1 Chitinophagaceae bacterium
CATTGTTGCCCGTCAATTCAAGGGCTACTAGTGTATCCACATCCATCGCAAGGTGCAGCTTCATCCATCTGCGGTGTTTTCCTGCACCGTTTTTACGCACCTTCCCTCCCCCTTCACACTTTCAACCCTGTGCTATCTAAAGCAACGTCCACCATCTTCTCCTCAGAAGCCAACAGCGACCCGAAATTCAAGTTCTTACCTCGTTTGCATACCTGTTAGTAACTCGGTACTGGTAATATCACCTTCATCAATTCGAATAGGCTTGATACGAAACCACTGCCGCCACGGTGGGGAGCTTGTACACACATTTAATTGTAGGACAAAATAATATCGCCGCAACCACAGTACCAAATAGACTCCGTATTGCCCCCTTCTCTTACTCGGATTAAACCCAATAAAGCGAATTTGCTCGTGTGTCGGCAGCAGAACGGGCAAAAACACTTGATTATGGTCGTTCCGCCGTGGCGACACGAGGTAATCCACGTGGATTGGTAGATGTGGCAGCAAACGCACGAGTAAATCCATGTGAATTGGTAGGTGTTGCTGCTCCAACACGAGCAAATCCGAGTGGATTAGTAGGTGTGGCAGCAGCGACACGAGCAAATGCACGTGGATAAGGTTATTCCAGAGCAGACACACGAGGTAAATCACTTTTTTTAGTTCTATTCACTGCTGGCTAAAGGGCAAATAGGGCATCTACAACTTATTCATTATCAATTATAAATTATCAATCTATACCTACCCTTCCTTGCCCTGCTGGCGACGGCGGTACTCTAGGGGCGTGATGCCGTTTATCTGCTTGAAATAGCGGTTAAAGTGCGACGAACTATTAAAACCACACTCATAATGTATGTTTCCAATGCTTTTATCCGTGTCTGCCAGCAGTTTGCAGGCATGGCTTATGCGCATCTCCAGCAGGTATTGCGAGAATGTTTTTTTGGTGCGTACCTTAAAAAACCTACAGAAAGCATTCGGACTAAGGTTTGCCTGTGAGGCAACGGCTTCTAGCGTCACCACCTTCGAAAAATTATTTATTAGGTAATGAAACACCGCGTTCATCCGCTCGCCCTCTTTAATAGATGGGGGATGCTCCATATTATTGGCGGCAATCAGTTCCAAATCTTTCGATAGCGAAAGAGCCTGCAATATTTGCATTAACAAAATAAGACGCTCGCTCCCCTTTGCCAGCAATAGGCTCTCCATATATTGATGCACTTTTTGCCTTGTTTCGCCATTAATCCTTATACCCTGCTTTGCTTTTTCCAACAGATCTACTATCAACCTATTTTCGGGGAGACCCATAAAATGTTCTCCAAAAATTTGTGGTATAAAATGCAGCACCAGCGACTCAGCCCGTAGTTCGCTCCCTTTAGCAAAGTAAGCGTCGTCGCACTTCCACAAATGGGGCAGGTTACTACCCACCAACACCATATCACCTTCATTAAAATGGGCTATATCGTTGCCAATAAACCGTGTGCCGCTACCCTTTTCTATAAAAACCAACTCTACCTCTGGATGAAAATGCCATTCGTTATAAAAAAATGGAACACTATCAAAACGAGAACTAAAAGAGTTCTCAGGAGCAACGGAAATTTTAAGTAACTTAGGCTTCATGACTATATTTATTCTTCAACTCAATAATAATACCTCTAACAATGCTAAGATAGTGCGCAAAGTTGCTAAACTACAGTATAATCAGTATTAGCCACAGAACTATCTTTGTTCTCTTATTGTAATAGTAAAAAACTATTGTTAGTTGTAGTCAATATATTAGTAAATAGTTTTTCATTTTTCCATAGTTGTGTTTTGATTATTGAATAAAGCTCTCCTCTTCTGCGGAGAGCTTTCTTTTTTTTAAAGAAAGCGGTTACATTTACCGCAAAATTTATAGTATGAACGAACCTCATTTGGTATTACAGATTGAAAAGAGAGATAACGTATTGGTTGCTTTGACAGATTTACAGCAAGGACAAGCAATAGAATTTAACGGTGAAACCTATATTTTGCAAGAAGACATTCACGCAAAACACAAGTTTTTCATGAATGATATGGTTGCTGGCGAACCAGTAATTATGTATGGAGTATTGGTTGGTAAGGTACAATATGAGGTAAAAAGAGGCGACAGAATGAATGTGGATAATACGCGCCACGCCGCCGATCCGTACTATTATCGTGATGGTCACTATCAATGGACAGCCCCAGATGTAAGTAAATATGCAGGTCGCACCTTCAATGGCTACCATCGCAATGATGGCAAGGTAGGCACGGCTAATTATTGGCTTTTTATACCCACTGTATTTTGTGAGAACAGAAATATGGACGTAATAAAAGAGGCTTTATATACCGAGCTTGGCTACGACGTAACAGATAAATACAAAACCTATACACGACAGCTAAAAGAGGCTTTTGAAAAGGGAGAAGACATAAGCAGCGTGACTTTTGAACCTGCAGAAGCGAATAAAAAGCATGGCTTCTTTAAGAACATAGATGGAATTAAGTTCCTTAATCACCAAGGTGGCTGTGGGGGTACAAGACAAGATTCTGCCGTACTTAGTAAGCTTTTGGTAGCTTATGCAGATCATCCCAATGTGGCTGGCATTACCCTATTGAGCCTCGGTTGTCAACACCTACAGACTTCAGATTTTGTAAAGGATTTGAAAGAAAATAACCCAAAATTTGATAAGCCAGTCTTCATTTTCGAGCAACAACAAACAAAGAGTGAAGAGCAGCTAGTGAACGATGCAATTAGGCAAACTTTTTTGGGATTGATAGAAGCCAATAAGCTAGAACGTAAGCCTGCACCTCTTTCTGCCCTAACTATTGGGGTAAAATGTGGCGGTAGCGATGGGTTTAGCGGCATCTCTGCCAACCCTGCTGTTGGCTATTGTGCAGACCTAGTAGTAGGCCTAGGAGGAAAGATATTATTAGCTGAATTTCCAGAATTGAATGGCGTAGAACAGGAGCTTATTGATAGATGTTCTAACCAAGAGATTGCAGAAAAGTTCATACATCTTATGCGCACTTACGATGCTTCGGCACATGCGGTAGGATCTGGTTTCCACATGAATCCTTCACCAGGAAATATTAAAGACGGACTTATTACCGATGCGATAAAGAGTGCTGGAGCATGTAAAAAAGGTGGCACCGCCCCCGTGATAGATGTATTAGATTACACAGAACCTGCTACCAAACCAGGGCTAAACCTTGTTTGCACCCCAGGTAATGATGTAGAGGCAACTACGGGCAAAGCTGCTAGTGGCGCAACGCTTATTTTGTTTACCACAGGCTTAGGAACACCTACGGGTAATCCTGTTTGCCCTGTGATAAAAGTAGCAACGAACACTAAGCTTGCTACCCGCATGAGCGATATAATAGATATTAATACAGGGGATATAATAGACGGAAAAAAGACGATTCCTCAGATGGGAGAAGAAATATTGGAGTATTGCATAAAAGCAGCTAGTGGCGAAGTAATTCCTAAGGCTGTGCAACTAAACCAAGATGATTTCATCCCATGGAAGAGAGGAGTAAGCCTTTAGGCAAAATATGAGTTATGAATTATGAGTGATGAGTTGAAAAGAAAACTCTAACGTATTTTCCTTAACTCATTACTCATAATTCATAACTCATAACTAGATAACGTGTTCAGATTAGATAACAAAACAGCAGTAATTACAGGTGGTGGTAGCGGCATTGGAAGAGCCATGTCGGTATTGTTTGCAAAGCAAGGTGCCAGAGTGCATATCATTGAATTGAGCGAAGAAAATGCTCAATCTACCGTTGAGGAAATCGTAGCTGCGGGTGGAAGTGCTGTGGCGCATAGCTGCAACGTAGCCAATCAGCAACAAGTAGTTAGCACCTTAGCAGCGATAGAAGCAATAAACATTCTAATAAATAATGCGGGTATTGCGCACATAGGCAAAGCAGATACTACACCAGAAGCCGACTTTGATAGGGTGATGGCAGTAAACGTAAAGGGAGCGTACAACTGCATCTTTGCCGCTATTCCTAAGCTTCGTGTTCAGGGTGGTGTTATTGTAAACATGGCTTCAATAGGTTCTAATGTAGGTATTGCCGACAGGTTTGTATATAGTACAACTAAGGGTGCTATCAAAGCAATGACCATGAGTGTGGCGAGGGATTATATTAAGGAAGGTATCCGTTGCAATTCTATTTCGCCAGCACGCGTTCATACCCCTTTTGTAGATGGTTTTTTGAAGAATAACTATGCAGGAAAAGAAGCAGAGATGTTTGAAAAACTATCTCAATCCCAACCAATTGGCAGGATGGCAGAACCACAAGAGATTGCTACACTTGCGTTGTACCTATGCAGCAACGAAGCGAGCTTTGTTACAGGTTGCGACTACCCAATTGATGGTGGATTTACAACGTTAAATAACTAATCATTAAATAAATAATAAATGAAACTTACAAGATTTGGTAATGTAGGGAACGAGAAGCCCGCTGTTATGGTAGATGATGTTCGCTACGATGTTAGTGCTTTTGGGCAAGATTTTACAGAAGATTTCTTTGGGAATGATAGCATCAATAAACTAAAGGTTTGGTTTGAAGCCAACAAAGCGACACTACAAATAGTTCCTGCAGATGTTAGATGGGCTTCCGCTATTGCTCGTCCCTCTAAGATAATTTGTATTGGGTTAAACTACGCAGATCATGCTGCCGAAAGTAATATGGCTGCCCCAAGTGAGCCAGTCGTATTTTTTAAGTCAACAACTGCTTTGGTTGGTCCGAACGACGATTTAGTGATCCCAAGAGGTAGTGAGAAGACAGATTGGGAAGTAGAATTGGCAGTAGTTATTGGCAAGAAGGCAAGCTACGTAACAATAGATGAAGCATTAGATTATGTGGCAGGATATGCACTGCACAATGATTATAGCGAAAGAGCATATCAGTTAGAGAGAGGCGGACAATGGGTTAAAGGTAAAAGTTGCGACACCTTCGCACCTTTTGGCCCTTGGCTAGCAACTCCTGATGAGTTGGGAGATATAGACAATTTGCGCTTGTGGTTGACTGTAAATGGCAAAAAATACCAAGATGGCAACACTAAAAATCTAATTTTCAATGTGCCTTTTATCATTTCTTACCTAAGTGAGTTTATGACTTTGCTTCCAGGTGATATTATCTCTACAGGTACTCCTGCAGGTGTAGGTCTTGGTCAAAAGCCACACCCTATTTATCTAAAGGCTGGCGACGTAGTAGCATTAGGCATTGATGGCTTAGGTACTTCTACTCAGACAGCAAAAGCTTATGGGGCATAAAAGAAAGGGTAAGTAAGACGTCTTTTTATAGATTGAATAAGCAGTAGTGAATTTGAAATAAGATTCCTGCTGCTTATTTTATTTAGCCCTAATATTGCTCTTTAAACTTTCTTAAATGTATAAAAACATAGCGGTTTTTTGTGGTAGTAAGATAGGAAATAACCCATTGTTTAAACAACATGCTACAGAGCTTGGGCAATGGATGGCGGCCAACGATATTACGTTGATTTATGGCGGAGGTAACGGCGGAATTATGGGAATAATTGCTGATAGCGTAATGGACAATGGCGGCAAGGTGATAGGAGTGATTCCAGAGGCATTGATGAAATGGGAAGTGGGTCATCAGGCTATTACAGAGCTGCACACTGTGGCGGATATGCACGCAAGGAAAAAGATGATGTACGACCTATGCGATGCGGCTATCATATTGCCTGGTGGCAATGGTACACTAGATGAGTTATTCGAAATTATTACTTGGAACTCGCTTGAGATACACTCTAAAAAAGTAATCCTGCTGAATACAGCAGGATATTACAATCACTTATTAGCACACTTAGAACACGCTCAACAGCAGGGATTTTTGCACGGCAGTTGGAAACAGCACTTAACCGTAAAAGAGCGTGCAGAGGAGGTGATTACTTTCTTTTTCCTAGATAAAAATTAAACCCACCACGAAGAATAGGAATGGGTGCGCCAGAGTTGTAGTCTATGTATGGCGAATTGATATCTTTTGCCACATCAAGCATCAGCAAAGTATAAAAATAACTTTGCCCGATTATCCTATGTCCGTAACCAACACCCAATAAGAAAGCCGTTGACTGATATGAATATTTACCCGTTCCATTGGCGGCGATAAGTTTATTAATACTCCAATCTTGTTCTGGCATAGCTTGAATAAAGAAATTTTCTAGAGGATGTATCCTTGCAAATACGCCTAAACCATAGTCAGTGGTGTGTTGAGCCGCAGCACCTGTTTGATCGGTGGTGATATTATAATAATTGATGGTACCACTAATACCTAAATCTAACAACTCGGAAACGGAGTATCCTATCTCAGGAATAGCACCAATGTTGAAAGTACTAGTGGTATAATATCCTCCATTGGTATTGGTGGTGTATCCCAAGCTGATGCTACCACCCGTAAAAATCCGATTCCAATCGAAACTAGTGGTTGCATCTTTATCCTTATCCTGTTGTTTATGACGATGATCTTGATAACTTTCATCCTGAGCAGTTGATGATTGGTAAAGCCCTAAGAGAATTAAACAAACAAATATTCTTTTCATAAATCTTAATATTAACGGTAAAGTAATTATTTAATTGGATTGCCTTATTATAAACGAATGTTATTATCGGCGAATCATTCTTTTCTACTTCTTACTTACGACTTATCACTTACAACTTACGACTTTTTAACCAGTGCCTCATACAGCACCTCAACAGGGTGTAATGCTTTTTTGTGAGCACCATCCTTTATCTGGTGGCGGCAACTTGTACCCGGGGCAGCAATAATTATACTGTCGGGTTGTTTGCGCACAAAAGGCATCAATACCAGCTCACTTACCTGCACTGATAACTCGTAATGTTCCTTCTCGTACCCAAAAGAACCCGCCATTCCGCAGCAGCCCGAAGGAATAGTTTCTACGGTATAGTTGGTAGGGAAAGATAACACCTTAACGGTATTGCTCAACGCCCCAACGGCTTTCTGCTGGCAATGTCCGTGTAGTTTTATCTCCTTAGAAGCTGTAGTAAACTGTTCCTTTTTGATGTTGCCCTTATCAATTTCATTGGCGATGAATTCATCAATCATAAACACATGGTTCGATAATTCAACCGCTTTTTTGTACAGTTCTTCGTCAACTAAATCGGGGTATTCATCCCTGAAAGATAATATTGCCGAAGGCTCAATACCTAGCAAAGGCTTATCGGCACTCACCAACGGATGTAATAATTGAACGTTGCCATTGGCGAATACTTTGGCCTTCTTCAATAACCCCTTAGACATTGGCGCACGACCACTATCCAAATGGTAAGGGATAATAACCTGATAGCCCAAATGCTCCAATAAAAGGATTGCCTTAATACCTATTGGCGTATCGTTGAAATTGGTGAACTCGTCGCAGAAAAGATAAACCGTTTTGCTATCCGTCTTTTCTTTAACGCCCTTTTGTCTCTTTTCATCCCAATGTAACAGCGTTTCGTTGTGCAACAACGGCATAGACCTTTCTGGTGCAAACCCGATAACCTTTTTGATAGTCTTGCTGATAAAAGGTTGCTTCATCATGAAGTTATAGATACCAGGCGAAATAGAACCAAACTTTGCAGCGGTACTAAAGTTGGCAATCAGTAAAGACCTGAACGGCACGCCATTCGCATCGTGGTAGTGCTGTAAAAACTCAGCTTTAAGCTTAGCCATATCCACATTGGATGGACATTCGGACTTGCAACCCTTACAACTAAGGCATAAGTCCATCACTTCCTTAATCTCTTTATGGTTAAAACGATTGGTCTGCGTAGAATTTGTTAAGAACTCTCGCAAAATATTCGCCCTAGCCCTTGTAGTGTCTTTTTCATTGCGAGTAGCCATAAAAGATGGGCACATGGTTCCGCCACTCAACTCCGTTTTTCTGCAATCGCCTGAGCCATTACATTGCTCGGCATGTTGCAATACATCTTGGTTGTGATACCTAAAGTACGTTTTAAACGCAGGGGTTTGTTGCCCCGGCACATAGCGCAACATGGTGTCCATTGGCGGGGTATCTACAATTTTGTTTGGATTGAAGATATTATTTGGATCGAAGGTTTTCTTTACTTCTTTAAGTAAATCATAGTTCTTCTCCCCTACCATTTGCTTAATAAACTCGCCACGCAAACGACCATCGCCATGTTCTCCACTCAAAGAGCCTTTATATTTCTTGACCAAAGTAGCTATCTCTTCGGCAATCTTCCTGAATTGTTTGTTACCCTCAACAGTCTTCAGATTGATGATTGGGCGAAGGTGTATTTCCCCACTTCCAGCATGGGCGTAGTGCACGGAATACAGATTGTCCTTTGCCAATATTTCATTAAATTCACGGATGAAAGCAGGTAAATCATTCACATCCACGGCAGTATCTTCAATAACAGGCACCGCTTTTTCATCACCAGGAAGGTTACTTAATAAACCTAGACCAGCTTTGCGCAAGCTCCAAATCTTCTTGCTATCAGCCCCATATAACAAAGGAAAATGGTAACCCAAATTGCTAGCCCGCATGTCGGCTTCTACTTCTTTGCAAATTGCCGCTATATCTTCACGGTTATCCCTACAAAACTCAATCACCAAAATAGCACCTGGGTCACCTTGTACAAAGAACCTGTTTTTACTTTGTTCAATGTTGTCTTTTGTACACTCGAGAATATAATGATCTATTAATTCGCTAGCACTAGGTTTGTATTTTAATCCGATAAGGTTTGCACGTAACGCTTCGTCAATACTATTAAAATGTACACAAAGCAACCCTACTTCCTTAGGTGGCAATGGGTTTACATGTAGTTTTATTTCCGTCAGGAAAGCCAATGTCCCCTCTGAGCCAGCAATCAATTTACAGAAATTAAAGTCTTCAGTGCCTGCCGTAAACGGTGCGGTTTCCAGCAACATATCTACCGCATATCCTGTATTCCTTCTTTCTACCGATTTCTTAGGAAACTCTCTGCGAATTTCTTCCTGCGTTTCATAATTACTCAACAGGCTACGGACTTTCTTGTAAATAGTTCCTTCCAAAGTATCCAATTCGCATTTGGCATGAAAGTCATCTATGTTCAATGCACCAAATACCACCTTACTTCCATCACTTAGGATGGCGTTCACTTCCAACAAATGCTCCCTCGTACTTCTATAAACCACAGAGTTGGAACCGCAAGAGTTGTTGCCCACCATTCCGCCTATCATCGCCCTGTTGGCAGTAGAAGTTTCGGGGCCAAAGAACAAACCGTATGGTTTAAGGAACATATTCAACTCATCACGAATAACGCCCGGTTGAACCCGAACCCAATGTTCTTCCTTATTTAGTTCAAGAATTTTGGTAAAGTGTTTGGAAACATCTACAATAATCCCATTCCCAACCACCTGTCCCGCCAAAGAAGTACCCGCAGTACGAGGTATTACCGAAGTCTTATTCTTTGCGGCAAATTGTATCAATGCCAATATATCTTCCTCATCTTTTGGGATGGCAACAGCAAGCGGCATCTCTCGGTATGCCGACGCATCGGTTGCGTAGAGTGTACGTATTGTATTATCGGTAAATAAATCCCCTTTTAGTTTACTCCTCAGTTGCTTAAAATCAATTGCCATCCTTTTCCGTTTGAAGAATGCAAATGTAAATGAACATAAAGAGATATGCGATATTAGATATTAGTTAAGGAATGTTCCTGCCTGATATCAGAAATATCTATGCAACAGCCGCAAAGCCCCTTAGAATCTTTTGAAATAGAAAAATAGTCTAAGGCACTTTTATAGTATTCTATAGACAGTTAGTGGTTTTCTAGAACATTATATATATCGCCTAAGCTTAGTTTTATTTGTATTAAAGCTAATATATCATTGCTTTTACTGGTAATTTTGATTGCTTCATTAAAATTTGCAATAGCATTTGTAATATCCCCAATTCCAATCCTTACTAAAGCTTTTTGTTCTCATAAGCAAACCTTACAGAAAATAGAGGGATAGAAAAGTGATATAACTGTAATTCATTGGCAATAATTTATAAATTCTGAAAGAATGACCTCGTGCTTTTCTATTTTGTATCACAACATTGCCGCAATGTAGTGATACATTACTGCAAAAGCAGACTACAATGGTGTGTTGTAGTGCTTCAAAAGCCCTTTGTGGCACTATTTTACAGCTTTTATCCACCTCATCATTGCTTTGTTGGACTATTAAGACCCTTTTTACAACCATTTCAATCCATTTACTAACCAAAACACCGTTGTAACCTCGTGCTTTTTCATTTTGTATCACTACATTGCGGCAATGTATCACTACATTATAGGAAACTCGTAGCATCTCGGAAGAAAATGAGACAAAAAATAGAAAGAACTGTTTATATTTTCTTAAAAAGGACTTTCTTTTTTTCTTTTTAAGACATACAAGGGAACTCTATTATATGGCGTTGTGGGATTATATATACTTGTTACACCTATCACATTCAGGTTTGTAACACGTGTTTTTTCTTTCAACACATAGATTCATAAAAATCATAGCTTAGGGTTTGTTTCTATTTTCCCTTCCTGCTATGTTTCTATTTATTTAAATTTTTCTTTTGCTGCAAATTAGACGTTTAGTATAGATGGTAAACTATACGAAGGAAGAGGATTCTTCCCCGACATCCTTATTGCATTTTATATAACTGAACTGCAAAAGGGAATCGACCTTCAAGTTGAAAAAGCAGTAAGTTTAGTTCATTAATATGCTACAATAAAAAAAGGCATAAGGAAATTAAATCCCTTATGCCTTTTTTATTTATAAAACTAATCTTTAGAAGATAAAAGACAACTTAGAGAACAACCTCATACCATTATAACCCATTTGAACAGCATCGAATGGGCCACCAGATTCGCTATCGCCCCAAGAACTAGAGCCGGTGTCTAAACTTACAGAACCAGGTACAACAGCCTTGTCTGGGTGTACATTGAAGATGTTGTCTGCACCTAAAGTAGCAGAAACAATCTTTGAGATTTTGTACGACACATACAAATCAGTAGTTACTTTAGCTTTAAAGTCGAATATTTCAGGTACAACTTGACCAGTCTTATCCAAAGTTACATAAGGGAAATATTGGTCTGGGGCAGTAGTAGGAGCAGATGTTTCGCCGAATCCTAAAGTTTTTAAACCTCCAAAATAAGTAATATGAGTTCCAACTGTAAATTTATTGTAGCCATACTCAAGATTCAATGAGAATTTAGATTTTGGCGCACTTGCAGTTAAGAAATATTGTTCCCTGTCTGAGAAGAAAGTAGCACTGTCATAACCAGAACCAGAGAAAGTAGTAGGAACATTTACTTTATTGATTTTAATATTTTGTAAGTTGCCCGCTAGCAATGCTCTAAAATGATTTATACCCCAATTTTTTGAATAGTCAATTACAATATCAACGCCGTTGTTAGTAGTGTTAACTGCGTTAGCAAAAAACTGAGCATACTGTATTCCTTGAGCCGCTAAAGCCGTATTTAAAGGAACTCCCAAAGTAGGATCACCCGCAGCATATTGCCCAGATATAACAACTCTGTCTTTAATGTCGATAGTGTAACCATCAACAGTAATTGTTAGGTCTTTAGTAGGTTTCCATGAGAATCCTAGACTAGCATTGGTTGAAGTTTCTTGTTTAAGAGCGGGGATGCCTGCTGCTTTTGCAATAGAAGAATAATTAGGAACCAATTTAGCATAAACAAGATTTCCACCAACAATATTTGTATTTGTATTGCTAAAGTTAATTTGTTGTAAGGTAGGAGCACGGAAACCAGTACTAACCGAACCACGCACATTGAAATTGTCTGTTAGTTTATAGCGAGAAGCTACTTTTTGTGTTGCTACAAAGCCAAAATCAGAGTAGTTTTCAAATCTTTGTGCCAAATCCAATAACCACTTCTTTGTAATATCCAAGGATATATCTACATAAGCACCAACGTTTGTACGACTAGCATTGGTTGCGTCACTAGGTTGATACCCAGGATAACCTTCTGAACCTGATGCTTTGTTTGTGCCATCGGGCAGAGTAGCACCACCAGCTAAATACGAATCTGGTTCACCAGCATATAATTTATAATTTTCATACCTGAATTCACTACCAAACGAAAGAGTAAGTCCTTCTGCAACTGAGCTAAAATGTTTGGTCAAGTCGAAGTTAGCTGTGCTTTGTAAGAAACTAAATCCCCCATCGTCAAAACGTGTTTTGGTAGCTTGTCTTGGCAAAGGCAATGATGCATTAAAGGTTTGGTTTCCCCAATAATGAAAATCGTTGTAACCTAGGTTGTTGCTCAAATCCCAATCCCAGTCGTTACCAAATGTACCTTTGAAGCCTAGAGCAAAAGAACCATCTTTAATGTAAACATCTTCTTGAGGGTTATAATAAACATTGTTTGTATCTAAAACACCTTTAGTAGGGTCATACACCTTCATGATTCCTGGAACAAATATCAAATTACCATTTGCATCTGTAGGGAATTTAGTTGGCTGAGAACGGTGAGGATTACCCCAGCTACGTGTCCAAGCATAAACATTAGAATGTTTATAGTTGTATCCACCGAAAGAATAAAAGGTTGTTTTTGTTCCTGACAAAGGAATTTCTAGGTTATACATTCCACCACCAGATGTAACGCTTCCATCACCAAAAGCCCTTCTCCAAACGTCTATTGGTAAGGCGTTAGCGTTGGTAGATATGTTGGTGTCTGGTACTGCGCGGAAGGTTTTGCCCTGATCCATAAAGTTCACACCAAAATTAATAAACCCACCATTCTTACCTATTGGCAACCCATAATTTACCCCTAAAGTAAATGTTTTTCCATCTATTTGGTTTCCTGTGTAGAATTGGCTAGGATCTACACTATTAAGTGTGTTGTATTTATGATCGTCATATCCACTCCAGCCAGCATTAACAGATAATTTTTTAATATCTTTCTTCAGGATGATATTTATTACACCTGCCATCGCATCAGAACCATATTGTGCAGAAGCACCGTCACGCAATATTTCTACCTTATCTATTGCAGCCTCTGGTATGGCGTTTAAATCTGTACCGCTATTGCCACGACCGCGAGTACCTACTTCATTTACAAATGCAGATAAGTGGCGACGTTTACCATTGATAAGAACCAACGTTTGGTCGAAGCCTAAACCTCTTAGGCTAGCAAAGTCGATAGCATCGGAACCATCACCACCGCTTTGTTTGTTATAGTTAAAAGAAGGAACAGCCATATTTAGTTGGCTCATCAAATCGGGCTTTGCAGTTGTCTGCCCCGCCTGGTTTACATTTATTACATCAATGGGAACGGGAGAATCTGTTTTTACCCTTCCACCACGGCGACTTCCCACCATTACTACTTCCTTTAATTCTACCGCACTTGTTTCAAGTGCAATAGTAAGGCTTGTAGTTGCATTTGTCACATGCACTTTCTTAATGATAAAGCCAATACCACTAATTTCTAAATCGTCAATGGAAGCTACGGATACCGTAAAACCACCATCTTTGTCTGTGACGATGCCCGATTTGCTCGACTTAACTTTTACAACCACGCCCTCTACAGGTGTGCCATTGCTTGTTACTACACCATTGATTTTTGTTTTTTGTGCAAACAAAGTACTAGCTCCTAAAAGCAATAAAAATGTGAAGAGTTTTCTCATTAAAAATGTTTTAATATTAAGTTTAGATAAAGTTGAAGTGGTAAAATACAGACTTTCTGTTAATTTTAGCCAAAAGCAACATTTTTAATAAGACATTCAAAAAGATTTTTTGTTGCAGCAGCGTTAATATTTCTTAAGCAAGTGCCGTTTATTAGCATGCCACCACCATTTACATACTGCTTTTGGGCAAGGCAGTTATTATATTTGCCATATTAGTTTTTTATCTATTCAAATTTATACGTGGGCAATTTAATGAAGAGACAACTTGGTATCCCTACAGCTATTGCCCTAGTAATAGCCAATATGATTGGTAGTGGTATCTATACAAGCCTTGGTTTTCAGGTAAGCAATATGCAAAGCTTATTTAGCGTGTTGATGCTTTGGGTGGTTGGAGGTATTATAGCTATCTGTGGTGCTTTGGTTTATGGAGAACTCGGCGCTGCCTTTCCTAACAATGGTGGCGAATACAACTTCCTTAAAAAATTGTATAATCCCCTCTTGGGTTTTTTGGCAGGATGGGTTTCTGCCTTTGTAGGCTTTGCCGCTCCTGTTGCAGCAGTATCAATTGCTTTGGGCAATTACCTTCATAGTATTTTTCCTATGTTACCTATTCTTGGTACAGGGCTTGGAATGCTGGCATTAATCACAGCAATCCACTCTTGGCATGTAATTGTTGGCAGTAAGTTTCAGCAATTAGCTACCATTGCCAACCTCTGCATCATCTGTTTCCTGATTGTTGCAGGCTTTCTCACTAAGGCACACCATCATATTGATGTCTCGCCTTCTACCCATGCTTGGAAAGAAATATTTACTAGTCCTTTCTTTGGGGTGAATCTTTATTGGGTTTCCTATGCTTACACTGGCTGGAACGCCGCTTCGTACATAGCTGGCGAAATGAAAAATCCCGAAAAGAAACTACCTATTGCCCTTATTGCAGGAACTGGCATTGTCACTATTTTATACGTACTGCTCAATTGGGCTTTCCTTCATGCCGCCCCAGTTGATGCCTTGAAAGGTCAGCTGGAAGTTGGCTTTGTCGCTGCCCAATTTATGTTTGGTAAAATTGGTGCTTCGCTAATGGCTATCATTATTTCTATTTCTTTGGTAAGTACTATCAGTGCTATGACCTTTGCTGGCCCAAGAGTAAGTGCCTGCTTGCAGGATGAAGTTCCCAAACTTTCTTTTCTTGCTCTTACCAATAAACACGGATCGCCTTCTTTTGCCATCATTACCCAATCTCTTGTTGCCGCTGTTCTTGTTTTGATCAATCAGTTTCAGTTTGTAATAGACCTTATCGGGTTTACCCTCACCCTTTCTACAAGCCTTACAGTATTTGGCATCTTCAAACTACGTAAAAGTTTCCCTTCTAAGCCTTATTCTTACAAAACCTGGGGTTATCCATTTACCCCAATACTTTTTCTTACTATCAATGCCTGGATATTATTCTATGGCTTTACCCTTAAGCCGTGGGTTAGTCTTTATGGGTTATTATTAATTTTGGCAGGGGTTATTGTCTATTTGGTGTGGGGCAAACGAAGACTATAGTATTGCTTCAGAGGTAGGAAAATTATAGGGAAATAAGCAAAGATTTCCTGAGCATCCTTATTATGCTTGGCAGTAACAGTAAAGTATTGTTACAGCGAGATATTGGATGTCTTTTCTGCGGATATAGGAGGTAATCATAGTGTGTTGTAAACATAAACAAACAGCCCTTGAAGAACTTTCTTCAAGGGCTGTTTTTACTTCAGTAACTAATTATCCAACTATAAATACTTATCGCCTTTGGCACGTTTTACTTCGGCTACATATTCTTTGATAGCTTGTTCTTTTTCTTTTTTACAGATAAGCAAAGCATCGGGAGTGTCTATAACAATAAAATCATCCAAGCCTTGTAATACCAATAATTTATTTGCAGGCGCACTAACCATACATTTAGAAGCATCTATGATAACTACATTCTCACTGGCAACTGCATTACCCAAAGAATCTTTTTCTAGGTTATCATAAGCACTTGTCCATGTACCCAAATCTGTCCAACCAAACGAAGAAGGGATTACGAAAACATTCTCTGCTTTTTCCATAAGGGCAACATCCACAGCCACATTCTTACAAAGCGGATAGATACGGTCTATCGCTT
Source organism: Chitinophagaceae bacterium (assembly GCA_025359725.1). Lineage (GTDB taxonomy): Bacteria > Bacteroidota > Bacteroidia > Chitinophagales > Chitinophagaceae > Parasediminibacterium. Next base: position 15,791 of record JANYEX010000075.1, read on the forward strand.
CTTTTTCGGCAGGGGTATTAAGGTTGTGCTTTTCGGCATCAAATAACTCGAAAGTATCTAGGTCATATTTTTCAAATCCATCTACCACATCCTTTGCTTTCCAGATAAAGATGCCACCATTCCATAAGAAATCACCGCTATCTAAAAACTTTTTCGCAATCTCTAGACTAGGTTTTTCAGTAAATGTCTTTACACGGAAAATCTCATCACCAGCATCTGTATCCTGATCAAATTGTATATAACCATAACCAGTGTTAGGATAGGTAGGTTGGATGCCTAAGGTAACAAAAGCAGTGTTTTTACTTACAAAGTCTAACGCCTTCTTGGTAATATTAATAAAAGTTTCTGTGTCCGCAATCATGTGATCGCTTGGGGCAACAACAAGGCAGGCATTAGGATTCTTTTGTAATAACTTAAAAGAGATATAAGCCACACAAGGAGCCGTATTCTTGCGACTAGGTTCTGCAATAATGTTCTCTACAGGAATATCGGGCAGTTGTTCTGCACAGATATGACTGTACTCGGCAGCAGTAACTACGTAAATATTTTCTTTAGGAACAAATTGAGCAAAGCGTTCGTAAGTCCACTGGATTAGACTTTTGCCTGTATTCAAAATATCTAAAAACTGCTTTGGATAGCCGGTGCGGCTTTGAGGCCAAAAACGACTACCGATTCCTCCAGCCATAATGGCAACGTAATAATTTGGATTGTTCATTTTTTTAAGTTGATGTTTAATTTAATTAATATTCAAATGTAAGGGTTAAACGATATGGCAAAATACTTTTTATGCTAACGATAAATTAATCCTGTTATTGCATTTAATATTGAAAAAATGGTTAGCAAAGAGATAATTGAAAATTGATAATTGACAATGGATACTGGTTGCCAAAACCTGTAATTAGAATCTTATAACCCGAGTTTTGAATTCCTAACTAATTCCTTCTTTAATCAGCTCGTGCAGGTGTAAGATGCCAATATATTGTCCATTTTCTTCAACTATTAACTGGCTGATATCGTACAATGCAAATATTTCTAACGCATCTACAGCCATAATAGTAGGTTGAATTGTTTTAGGATTGTGCGTTAATATATCAGCAGCAGTAATGTTTTTAATATTGTCGCTACGCTCAAGCATACGACGTAAATCGCCGTCTGTAATAATACCCACCACTTTATTTGTATCATCTACTACAGCCGTTACACCTAATCTTTTCTCTGTAATCTCTACAATTACTTCTTTTAGTGTAGCAGAAGGCAATACCTTGGGTGGCTCATTATCCGCTACCAAATCTTTTACTTTTAAATATAATCTCTTGCCTAGGTTCCCGCCAGGATGATAACGCGCAAAGTCGTCATTGCCAAAATCTTTCAATTCCATTAGGCAAACAGCAATAGCATCACCCATAACCATTTGGGCAGTTGTACTACTTGTAGGGGCTAGATTGTTAGAGCAAGCTTCCTTACTGACCGTAGTATTTATAACCAGATTAGCCTGTTGAGCCAAAAAGCTATCCATGTTGCCAATGATGGCTATGAGTAAATTATTAAAGTTCTTTATCAATGGAACTATGGCTTTTATCTCTGGACTTTCGCCGCTTTTACTTATTATCATTACAATGTCCCCTTCTTGTACCATGCCCAAATCGCCGTGGATGGCATCGGCAGCATGCATAAACAAAGAAGGAGTACCAGTAGAGTTGAGCGTAGCAACAATCTTCTGGGCTACTATAGCACTTTTGCCTATACCACTTATTATAAGCCTGCCCTTACATTCATTTATTGCAGTAACGACTTTTATGAAACTATCATCGATAAAGTCTTTAAGATTTGCAATAGCGGCTGCTTCTAAAGCAATCGTTTGTTGTGCTGTTTGAGAAATAGATAAATTCATGGATGGCAAAGGTATGTTTCTGCAATAAAGGTTTTAAATAGTTTTTAAAATAGTTGCGAAAGCTAATAGTATCGTTTATTAATGTAAGAGTGGTATCCTTAAAATTCTTTGCCGTGTGTTAACTTAATTAATGGATTAGCCAAGAAAGGAAATAGGTTCATGGTATTGACCAGTAGATTGGATGTTGTTACACTACCGAACATAGATTGTATCACCCGTCCTGTAGCAAGCCGAGTACTAAACTGTTGCTTCCAAGCTTGCTGATAGTTGGTTTCCATTTGATCTCTGCTGATTCTTTTGTGAAGAAATAAATCTACTTGTTCAAAGGCAAGTTTACTTGCGTGCATTGCCATACTCATCCCATTTCCACAAAGAGGGGTGATACTACCAGCAGAATCTCCTACCATCAATACATGATTTTCTACAGTATCTTTTTTTTGAAAGCTTATTTGAGAAATAGCAATTGGATGAGGAAAAAGAAGCTCAGCATTTATAAAAATATTCTTAAGAAAAGGATTTTTGTGCAAGATATTTTCTTCCATAAGTTTAATAGAATTATTGTTATCCTTAAGGTTTTGGGCAGTGGTTAGGTAGCAAAGACAACTCTTGTTATTCTCTATCTTACTCATTCCACAATATCCATTCTCAAAATTGTGTAGCGCGATTGTATCAATAGGATGATTGTAGCGGATATGGTATTTAATGCCGATATAGTTATTCAGTTTATTGGGTTTCTGTTGCACAAAATCTCTTTTCCATTGCACATCAATATTGCTTCTTTTACCGAAGCTGCCAATAGTTATTGCCGAATTCCATTTAATATTGCCATTAGCAGATTGAACATTAATGGTAAATTCCCCTTTGTCTTTTATTGGTTCATTAAAGACAATATCGGTCACTTTTGTCTGAGTAAACAATTGAACCCCTTTTTTAGCGGCTATCTCTGCAAGCAATGAATCTATTTTATACCGACTAATACCAAACCCACCCAGTGGAAGTGCATGAGAGAATAATTTTCCGTTTGTAGAGCTTACTTGCAATTGATTGATAATTGGCAACCCAATTTCTTCCAAAGGCAAGCCCAAACTAATCAAAAACTGCCACGATTCGATACTGATATATTCTCCACAGACTTTATGATGGGGATATGATTCTTTCTCAAACAAGGCAACAGAATAACCTCTATCCGCAGCTTGGATGGCTAAGCAAAGTCCTGCCAAGCCACCACCGATAATTGCTATATTTGAATATGATTTGTTTGTTGTAATCATTTATGTACGATAATTAAATGTCTAAAAGCCCATTTCCATTGGATGGAATAATTACTAATTCCTGCTTCTTTAAAGATATTCTCCCATTCTTTTCTTTTAAAACCCCTTAACACCGAAATGGGTGCATCATTCTTTACTAGATAAGATTTAGAAAACAACTTCGTAATGAGTTTAATAGAATAATACGCCAACGGATGACGGTGCAAATCGTTTATAAAGAAACCTATTTTACTATTCTGGTTCATCCATTTAAGTTGCTCTACCAATTGCTCATTAGTAAAATGGTGACAAAAAAGAGAAGAGAAAATAATAGTTGGAACTTGATTCAAAGTTGCTTTTCTATAATCGCTAGCAATCCATTGGGCATTAATAGAAGGATAGTTTTGTTTTGCTGTATCAATACATTCCTTTTTTATATCGATGCCAATTGGCTGTATGTTTTGTATTTTAGAATTAATTGCAAGCAGATTATCTCCTCCACCGCAGCCTATCTCGCAGATAGTAGATGAGTTATTTGTTTCTTTAAGTAATGCTTTTACACCCTTAATGGTTATTGAATGCCCGCCCAACAAAGTATTGATGATATTTAACTCCTGCATATTCTGCCTGATGTCTTCAAAAGGGATGGCATCGCTATCTAGTAATTCCTTTTGTAAACTTCGATGTTTAAAATCAATCATAAATAAGAGGTTTGCCACAAAGGCACTAAGAAAAAAAGAAGCACAAAGAGTTTACATTGCTAAATTCCTTTTTCAATACAAGGTCATAAAATTGAGATTGTAATAATTCCTTTTTTATTCCTTCCTTCCCTTAGTGCTACTTTGAGACTATGTGTCTTTGTGGCGATTATCTAAACCTAATAACATTTTCTTTAGGCGATAGGTGTAAACTTTGCTGTCAGTGTTTCCATCGTTAATCCCGGGCCAAAGGCGCAACCAAATAAGTTTTCGCCTTTACTTGCTTTTGCCATCAATTCTTTCATCACAAACAAGATTGTGGGCGAACTCATATTGCCATATTTCCCCAAAACATCGTAACTCTCTTGCAATTGCTTCTTATCAATATGCAGTGATTGCTCAACAGATTCCAGTATCTTTCTTCCCCCAGGATGAATGCACCAGTGTGTCATATCGCTCACCTGCAAATTGTTAGGTAGCAAAGCTTTCTCTACCAATCCTGCAATGTCTGCTTTTACAATGTCCGCAACATAACTACTCAGGCTCATCAAAAAGCCTTTACTACTCAGCTTCCAACTCATGTCGTCCTTGCCATTACTATCAATTAAACTATAAAAAGAAAGCAACTTAAATCCGCCGCCTTCCTCGCCATTCGTTACCAAAGCAGCCGCACATCCATCGGCAAATAACAAACTGCTACTTACGTTATCAACGGTATATTCTTTCTGAAAATGAATCGTACACAACTCTGTACATACTAGTAAAACCTTTGCTGAATCATCTCCATCAACAATCAATTTAGCTAACTTTAATGCATGTATTGCGGCGTAACATCCCATGAAGTTTACCGATGTCCTGAATAGGGTAGGGGATAGTTTTAGTTCTTCGGCTATCAATAAATCTAATCCTGGCGCACTCATCCCAGTACAACTTACTGTTATTAAATGAGTCAATTCTTTAGGATTTATATCCCCCAAACAATCCTTTATGGCAGCAATACTTAGTGGTAATGCCTCCCTATCGTACACTTCCATCCGCTTATCTAGGTTAGGGAAGGGAGCATTCTTATCCGCAGGGATAAACTGCCATTCTTCTTTTGGCAATCCAAAATCGGGTATTACCGAGTGGCGTGTATTGATGCTACTCTGATGATACAGATATTTCAGCTTGCGCTTTTCTGTGTCATCCACATCAAACGCATCTTGCATAAAATGCAAAATATCTTCTTGTAAATGTTTGTTTTCTGGAACCGCTGTGCCGATTGAAATGACTGTTGCCAAAATATTTATTTATGATTTAAAAAGATTAAAACTCCAAAAGCGATGTTAGTACAAGTAGACGCTAGCCAATTCATTTTCATCGTATGTTCAAAGTCGGCCTTCGTGCCATCTTTCCAAACTTGTACAAACCAGTTTAGGAAATAAACGATAACGGGTGCGAATAAGATTTGTGTGATAAAAAAAGAATTAACTTGGTTTATCTGATAAAAGTGATTAAAAAGTAACCCAAAAGAAATGCTATATAACAACATACAAAACAAAAACGTTCCTCTTTTGCCCATCAGCATACTAATGGTATTAACACCATCCTTAGCATCTTGTTCGTGTTGATAAATTTGGGTGATAGGATAAAAACCACCAATTAGTAAGGTGCTTATCAAAACGCCATCCCATGGAATGGATAAAGTAAGATTAGATGATACTGCGTGATAAACCAAAAAGAAAGTAGTACCGCCCTGATTAATGATTACTGTAAGAAAACCGATAATGGGGTAGCGTTTTAACCGTATGCCCCGATAACTGTATAACCTACTAAAAACTATATAAACAATTACTAACAACAAGGTTATTTTACTGATAAACAGTGCGATGATACAAGCCAAAACGTCCATCAATACGCTAGTAATAAACAATTGTCTAGTAGGCTGCATAGGGTTTTTTATACCACCAATACTTGCCTCATCCCTGTCCATGTAACTGTTATATCCGTTGCTAGACGGGTAAATTAGGAAGTGTAAAAGGAAGAAAACCAACGCTGCCCTGCCGATATTTATCTGCGGCACAAGGCTGAGTGCAAACAGATATACTGGCAGCAAAAAGAAAGAAAACTTAAACCGAAGTAGTTGTATTGTTGACTTGTGTAACAAAGCTGTGCGTTTATTTCGCATAAAGATAGAGTTGTTTGAGGTTGGATATACATATTTTCAATCTAATAACTTTATATTGTGTTCCTGCCCAATATAGGCTGACAGGTTATTTAACTATTAAACAACCCCTACTGGCGTATGAATCCTTTCATGTACCTTCCGTTACTTATTCTCAAATATTAAATGACTTGTTACTATTCAAATTATAGTAACATGCAGTCCATGACAGGAGTCATGAACTAGAACACGATATTCATGCGCCAGTTGGGATAGACAAGCCATTTGATAAAAAGCTTTAGACCCCATGCTTTTGGGATTCGTCTTCACCATTTTCTATTGGAAATATCGCAATATCACTATCCCCATTTTCTGCCATTTCCTGTGGGACTTTATCTCTTTGTCCGCCTCGATAAGAGGACATTAGTATTGATAAACTTCAGCTTAATCAATCTTTATAAACTATTTAAATTACCAAACATCTTTTAAAAAGTTATTACTCAAAAAAGTGTTTTCATTGCCTGTAGCGCAAAGCAGGAAGGCAAAACAAGTGTATTTGCTCCCTAGTGTGCTAGACAGGCAGTATAAACAGTTGTTTACATAACCTGTTTAGCTGGACAGGCAATAAAAACAGTTATTTACATTACCTGTTTAGCTCGACAGCCAGCAAAAACACTTGTTTAAGTAACCTGTCTTGCTCAACAGGTTTATATTGTAGTTGTTTTTACTACCTGTTGTGCAGAGCAGGTTATAAAAACACTTGTTTCGCTATTTTCCGTTGCTAGACAGGCAATGAAAACACTTTTTTGAGATTAAATTACATTAATTAATTTAACAAATTCTAGCTTTCCAGCTCCAACTATTTTGCTTTTTGATTATCACTTATATGATGTATAAGTATTGTCTGGATAAAATATAACTTGGAAGAATAGAAATATTTTTAGTTGCTATGCGATTTTTGAGTAATCAGTTTATAATCATTAATAATTTATAAATAATTGTTATCAATTGTAAATTCTCCTTTGCCCTATCTTTGAACCACATAAATTACTTTCTCAATAATCATGCGTACAGACCCCACATTGGTACATAGAAAGAGGAAACAAGATGCCTTGCAGATAAAGACGAATATCGTAACCCGCAAGGTAGCTATTTGGTTTGTGGTGGCATTATTGGTAGCGCTATTTTTTAAAATGATACTTCCCTCTTCCGTGTAATGATAAACTTTCAGATACCCGTCAATCAACACCCCGACAGCAAATGGGCAACCGTCGTTGATACGCTAAGGCGTTGGGTATTGCGCGAGAAGATGTTGAACCCCTTTGGTTTTGTGGTATTTACGCTATTAAGTAGTTTGTTTGCCGTGCTTATTGCTACAAAAGGGTTTGTCATTGGTATATTAATTATTGCTGCTTTAGTAGCACCAGTTATGCTTTATTGCGTGGCTACTAACCCCCAATTTGGCATATTATCCTACATCACATTGGCTTATGTAATCATGTTTTTACTAAGAATGGGCACTTCGTTTCCGCTTGGTACGCTCATGGATGGAATGCTGCTGATATTTATCATTAATTTTTTTGTTCAGCAAAAGAAAAGCAAACGGTGGGATTTGGTTAAAGGCCCCATGAGTCAGGCAATAATGGTATGGATAATTTATAATATCCTCGAGGTAGGCAATCCTGCGGCAGAGTCGCGCGTTGCCTGGGTTTACACCATCAGAACTATCTCCGTTGTCGCCATTGGATACTATATTTTTGTATATAATATCCGGACAAAAGCTTTTCTTAAAACGATTATTGCCTTCTGGATGTTCTTCTCGGTTTTTGCGGCATGGTACGCGTTTAAACAAGAGTTCTTTGGCTTTTTTCAGTTTGAGGAAGACTATCTGCACTCTAGTAGCGAGATTATGTTACTACTGTTTATAGCAGGACATTGGCGTAAGTTTTCTATCTTTTCCGACCCAGTAACTTTTGCTTATAACATGGTGGCAGCAGCGGTTTTTTGCATGGGTATGCTTACGGGTCCAGTAACTACCAAGCGAAGAATATGGCTTATTTTCTTCATGGTATCGTGTATTATAAGTATGATATGGTCTGGCACTAGGGGCGCATTTCCACTAATCCCAGTTGTGCTTGTTTTATACGCCATTATTAAGTTCAGTAGAAAAATATTGATATTTACCATTATAGCAGCTTTGTTTATAGTAGGGCTGATATTTATGCCAACATCTAACCAGAATATCCTTCGATTCCAGTCTGCCTTTAGACCAAACGATGATGCTTCTTACAAGGTACGTAAGATAAATCAGGCACGAATTAAACCTTATATCTGGTCGCACCCAATTGGTGGCGGCCTTGGTAGCACGGGTGAGTGGGGTAAAAAGTTTTCACCAGGATCATACCTATCCAACTTTCCTCCAGATAGTGGTTATGTTCGTACAACGGTAGAAGCTGGGCCTGTAGGATTACTTATTTTTGTGATAATGATGTTTGTTATTCTGAAAACAGGCATTAATAATTACTACAAGATTAGGGATCCAGAACTTAAATCAATCTGCTTAGGGGCAACTTTTGTAGTATTTGTTTTTAATATTGGTAATTTTCCGCAAGAAGCTTTGGTACAATATCCATCGAACGTTTACTTTTACCTCTCGGCAGCTTTTATAGTGGTTACGAGAAGAATAGATGAACAACAGAATCAATTAATCCATGAATAAAGCAACATTAATAACTGGGCGCGACATTGTAATAGTGGGTCAGCAGCCTTGGGACACAGAAATAGGCAGCAACTGCAAAAACATTGCAGTGGAAATGAGCAAGCATAATAGGGTGCTGTATGTAAACTCGCCTCTGGATAGAATTACTTTATTAAGAAATAGGAAAGACCCTAAGATACAAAAACGTATTAGGATAATAAATGGCAAGGAAGAAGGATTGGTTGAGATAAAAGAAAACCTTTGGAATCTATATCCAGGCAGGATTATAGAATCTATCAACTGGATGAGTTCGCAACTGTTATTCGAAACATTAAACAGGATAAATAACAGAAGTTTTGCCGTTCCTATACTTAAAACAATAAGAAAACTGGGCTTCTCCAATGTTATTCTTTTTAATGACAATGATATGTTCAGGTGCTTTTACCTGAAAGAGTTACTAAAGCCTGCGGTAAGCATCTACTACTCAAGGGATTACATGTTAGCGGTAGATTATTGGAAGAAACATGGTGAAAAGTTAGAGTTTAAACTAATCATGAAGAGTGATATATGCGTGGCAAACTCTACTTACTTAGCTGATTATTGTGGACGATACAATAGAAAGTCCTACTATGTTGGGCAAGGCTGCGAACTAGATATATTCATGAAGGCAGGCGAAACAGAAATACCAACCGACTTAACAGCTATTTCTAAACCCATAATAGGTTATGTTGGGGCTTTGCAAAGCTTGCGATTAAGTGTAGATACAATTGCGCATATTGCTTCGTCACACCCCGAGTGGAGTGTGGTTTTGGTGGGGCCAGAGGATTATAATTTTACACGTAGCATTTTACACCATATTGATAATGTTCACTTTTTGGGAAGCAAAGCACCATCAGAATTGCCTGCATACATAAATGCCTTCGATGTATGTATTAACCCACAGATTGTTAGTGAGGTTACAATTGGCAATTATCCTAGAAAGATAGATGAATACCTCGCGGTAGGAAAGCCTGTTGTAGCGACAGAAACCGAAGCAATGAGTATCTTTAAAGAACATACGTATCTTGCGGCTACGAAAGAAGAGTATGTAACATTGATAGAAAAGGCATTGGCTGAGAATAATGCTGCACTACAAGAAGCTCGTAAACAGTTTGCATCGGCACATACTTGGGAGAATAGTGTTGCAGAAATTTACAAGGCGATAATAACGGTTGAGAATAAATAAACACAACTCAATAGTAAAAGAAAATATTAATAATGAGTAAACCCTCAACCCAATCATTAACTGTTGTTGTTGCCTGCGACAACCACTATCTGGTGTTGTTAGCGGCACTTATCAAGTCGATAGAGGCTAATATAAGAAGTGGGCAAACGATAGATGTTTATGTGATTGAAGATAAACTGACTGAAACTAACAAGCAAAAACTTCATCGCTCTGTCAACCCTGCCATTACTACACTTTACTGGAAAACAATGGAAGAGGTAATTCCTGCGGGGATGGAGCTACCGTTGGATAGAAGTTCCTATCCGCTAACCATATACCTACGTTTATTTATCCCTTATTTTATTCCAGAAGAGATAGAAAAGGTATTGTACCTAGATGTAGATATGATTGTTCAAGCGGATATTACTACCATTTTTGATAATGATTTGGGTGATAATGTAATTGCTGCCGTGATGGATCCACGTATTATTACGTTTGACAACTCTTGGGGTGGCGTTATGAACTATCAAGAACTAGGTATTCCAGGTGATACAAAGTATTTTAACACGGGTTTACTATTGATGCAAACAAAGTTTTGGAGGGAACTTGATGTTACCAACAAAATAATTAAATGTATTAATACCAACAAAAAGTTTGCAAACTACCCCGACCAATATGGATTGAACATTATCCTAGCAAACAAATGGCTAGAACTTAGTCCGTTATGGAATCATTTTTCTACCGTAGATACTACAGAGAAGCCTTTTCTAATTCACTTTGTAGAAAGGAAGCCTATCTATCAGTCTTACAATTACAATCAGGAATTTAAGAAGACATTTTATCATTACCTCAATCAGACAGAGTGGAAGAACTTTAAGCCAATTGGCGAGTCGTCGAGGTATATCAAGAAGTTTAAAAATATCTTTGACAAAATAAAAAAGATGTTTTGAAGCCCAAGAACCCAAAAACAAATACTATAAATGAGAATTGCACACCTTATACTAACACACGGCAACCCTGAACACTTAGAAAGACTGATAAAAAGATTGCAACATCCAAAGGCAGACTTTTTTATTCATGTAGATCTTAAAACAGACATAACACCCTTTCTTTATCTAGAAAACTTAGGTCAGGTAAACTTTGTTAGACCAAGAGTTCAGGTTCATTGGGGCGGCTACAGTATAGTAGAGGCTACACTTAACGGGTTTGAAAGCATCTTGCAAACAAATAAACGTTTCGATTATATCAACCTTTTAAGTGGTCAGGACTATCCATTGAAAGATGTTTATGAGATTCATAAATTCTTTAGGGATAACCCTGGCAAGGTGTTCACTGAGTTTTTATCAGTAGAAGATGAATGGCACGAGGCAATACCTAGAATAAAGAGATATTTTCTTACGGATACTCCATTCTTTGGTAGTACATTCTTGGAAGGGGTTATTAATGTGTTCATGCCACCTCGGAAGATGCCTAAGAAGATGAAGGCTTTTGGACGATCTCAGTGGTTTACTATTAGTTCCCTACATGCCAACAACATTGTTGATTATCTGCTTGATTACCCAGAGATCATTAAATTCTTTCGGAATACATGGGGCAGTGATGAGTTTTTTTTTCAAACACTAATCTATAATTCTGATTATAGGTCAGATATGGTAAACGATAATCTTAGGTACATTGACTGGTCGGAAGGAAAGCCTAGTCCAAAGACGCTTACCATAGATGATGCAGAGAAACTGATTAATAGTGGAAAGCTATTTGGCAGAAAATTTAATGGTAAGGTGGATAGTAAGATTTTAGATTATTTGGATGAAAAAGCGGCTATTGCTGCTCGTAACCGTCCACTAGAAGAAGAGGAAGATTAAAAAATATATAGCGTGAAAAAGGTATCTATTGTTACGGTAAATTATAATCATAGTCATGTAACCGATGAGTTGCTTGACTCTATTGCTGTAAAGAATACCTACCCAAATATAGAAATAGTAGTGGTGGACAATGCTAGTAAGGTTAATCCTGTGCCAGCATGGATTACCAAATATCCCAATGTTACTTTTATTAGAAGTGAAGTAAACCTGGGGTTTGCTGGCGGAAATAATATTGGCATAAACGCTGCTACTGGCGATTACTTTTTCTTAGTGAATAATGATACAGAGTTTACAGAAGGATTGATAGAAACATTAGTAGAAACACTAGATACACATCCAGAGGTTGGCATGGTTTCTCCTAAAATAAAATACTTCGATAAGCCAGAGATGCTACAATATGCTGGCTATACCCCAATGAATTATTTTACTGCAAGAAATGCTTGTGTTGGGCAGTTTGAAACAGACAATGGTCAGTACGACTACATAACAGGCGAAACTGGTTTTGCTCATGGCGCAGCCATGATGGTAAAAAGGGAAGCGATAGATAAAGCAGGATTGATGTCGGAAAACTTTTTTTTATATTACGAAGAAATGGATTGGTGCGACCGTATCAAGCATAACGGATATAAAGTATGGGTGAATATGCAGGCATTAATCTATCATAAAGAATCTATTTCGGTGGGTAAAAAAAGTACCTTGAAAGAATATTTCATGAACAGAAACCGCATCTTATTTACACGTAGAAATGCTAGCACCTTTGAGAAGTTAGTATTCTATTTTCATTTTACATTGATTGTTTCCCCCAGAAATATTCTTTCTTATTTAAAGAATAAAGAGTTTGGCTTTATTACTCAGTTAATTCGTGCTATATGGTGGAATATTAGCAACAGCAGGGATAGTAGTTATCTGGGTTTTAAATCATAATTTTCAATGAACATATCTTCAAACAGAAGCTTGCTAAGGTACAACTTATTCTCAGTGGTCTTTTTTCTAAAACTCATAACGTTAAATCTATAAACCATATCTACATACCTCCTACATTTGTGAGCAATAATTTAATTTTTCATTTTTAAACAATACAATCATGTCATTTACATTACCAGCATTGACTTACGCACTTGATGCTTTAGAACCTTTTATTGATGCAAAAACTATGGAAATTCACCATGGTAAACACCATCAAGCTTATGTAGATAACCTAAACAAAGCCATTGCAGGAACTCCAAACGAAGGAAAAACATTGGGAGAGTTGGTTGCAGTAGCGGGTACAATTTCTCCTGCCGTTCGTAACAATGGTGGTGGACATTGGAACCACACTTTCTTTTGGGAATCACTTGCTCCTCATGCTGGTGGTACGCCAACGGGTGCTTTAGGAGATGCTATCACAACTACTTTTGGAAGCTTTGATGCTTTTAAAGAAAAGTTTGCAGCTGCGGGTGCTACTCGTTTTGGTAGTGGTTGGGCTTGGCTAATAGTAAAGGATGATAAGCTAGAAGTTAGTTCTACACCTAACCAAGACAATCCTTTGATGGATGTTGCGGAAGTAAAGGGAATGCCAATATTGGGTGTTGACGTTTGGGAACATGCTTACTATTTGAAGTATCAAAACCGTCGCCCTGAATATTTGGGTGCTATCTGGAATGTTATCAATTGGACTAAAGTAGGAGAACGTTTCGCTGCCGCTAAATAAATAGCTCTAGACTTTTACCATAAAGGCACAAAGGTTTTCACTAAATACTCAAAGTGATTTCTTTTTGCCTTTTTATTTTGCTACAAAAGCACTGAAAAGACAACATAACAAGGATTTTCCTTTTCTTTTTCTGTATTATCTGTGTATCAGTGGCAATTTTTTTCTAAAACAAACATTAATCAGCTTCTGCTATTGATAAAAAACAGACCTTGCCGCCTCAACTTAAAAAATAGTTAACCATGAAAAAAATTATTAGTTATTGTTTTGCCCTTACCTTGTTTGCTGCGTGTTCTTCTGGTCATAAGAAAATAATAGTGTACATAAAAGGAAATAGTACGGTAAATGAAGATGCCAAAACTATTACCGTTGCGGACGGAAGTGGTAGTGATGAAAAAGTTATTTCCTACAAAACTGCTGATATAGTACAGTTGCAAGTAAAAGGACTAGGGGATGATGCGGCAGTGTCAATAGACAATAATGGTTTGTATGTGTTGAACGCAAAAAGTGACACCATTATTGGTAGTTATCAAAAATATTCTGACCCAAGACTGACCCAAACAATGAAAACACAAGATGACTTAAAGCGCGATATTGATTCCCTTGTTCAACTAACAGAAAACAAAAACATCAGTGCCGCCAACCGTAATTTTTACGTACTTCCCAAAACTGCCGTTAAAATTTCTGATAATGTTGATGCTTTTGTGGTTGGACCATTTCATAGAATGACTTCGGTAGAGAAAGAGGGCGACAAAACACCTGAAGTTTATCGGTTTTATAGCATCAAGGAAATTAGAGAAACAATAGCGAAACTTACAGAACTCACTGTTTCTAAAGTTATTAAACCTAGCGATAATTAAACTCATCCAACATTTACAAGCAAAGCAGCCGCAACCATGCCGGCTGTTTCTGTTCGTAAGCGGGTATTGCCCAAAGAGGTAGCCTGATACCCATTCTGCAAAGCAAGTTCTATTTCTTGCGGGCTAAAGTCACCTTCTGGACCTATCAATATTTGTACGTCGTTGTCTATTTTAATTGAAGGGATAGTCTGCTTTGTTGTTTCCTCGCAATGGGCTATTAACTTTTGAGAATAATTTGATGCTGCAATAACAACTTCCACATTTGTAGGTTGGTGCAATATTGGCAACCATGTTTGTTGACTTTGCAACATGGCAGCTACCAGAATGTTCTGCATCCTATCAAAGCGGAAATGTTGCTTTTCTGTCCGGGTGCATAGTAGCGGTATTATTCCGGTGATACCCATTTCGGTCGTTTTTTCCAGAAACCATTCTAGTCTGCTAGCATTTTTCAAAAGGGAAATGGCTATCGAAACCTTTCTTCCTTTCTTTTCTTGAAAACTACTTTCTATAATATTTACCTCGCAATGGCGTTTATCTTCCTGCGCAATTGTTGCTTTGTGCAGCCCACCTTTCCCATCGGTTAGGTGCAATGGTTCGCCTGTTTTCATCCGTAATACTTGGATGCAGTGTTTGCTTGTTTCTTCATTCAGCAAAAAAATTCCTTGCGTATAAATTCCTTCCTGATAAAAATATGGTATAGACATGCGGTTGTAAGTTATATAAATTAAGTAATTGCCATTGCAACAATACGTTATAAATCCTCAATTTCTTGCAATGCCTCGTTAATGACAGAACCTTGTTTTGTTAGTGATTAAGATCTGTAAATGTTTAGAATGAGAGAAAAGAAGATTTATAATTACCGATAAACTATTTCCGTATGTCCGAAACTCGCTGCTGTAAGTCTCGATTTCTTTGCGGGACAAAAGAATTATGAAAAAATACACTTTTAAATCGTTATTCATCCATTTTATTTAACTACTTTTCCGCCTCATGTACAAACTTATGGCAAAAATATTGCTTACAGGTGGCTGTGGTTATATAGGCTCGCACACTATTGTAGATTTAATTGAAAACGGATTTGAAGTAGTTTCTGTAGATGACAATTCTCGTTCTTCCATCAATTCTTTAGAAGGAATTGAAAAGATAACGGGCGTTAAAATAAAAAATTATACGGTTGACTTAAAAGGTTTCGAAGCTACTCGAAAAATATTTGTAGAGAACCCAGACATTACTGGTATCATCCATTTTGCAGCATATAAAGCAGTAGGAGAATCTGTAGAGAAGCCTTTGTTCTATTTTGAAAACAATATGTTCTCCCTGATAAACTTATTAAAATGTGTGGAGGAATTTAATGTTTCCTACTTTGTTTTTTCTTCGTCATGTACTGTTTATGGCAATCCAGATTTGATTCCTGTTACAGAAAAGACGCCTACCAAAAAGGCTGAAAGCCCTTATGGTGCTACCAAGCAAATGGGCGAGGTAATGATTGAGGATTTCGCTAAAAAGGCAAATGTTGCGTCTATCTTATTGCGTTATTTTAACCCGGTTGGTGCGCATCCTTCCATAAATATTGGCGAATTGCCAATTGGCAAACCCATGAACTTGGTGCCAGCTATTACACAAACTGCTATCGGCAAGCTGCCTAAAATGATGGTTTATGGTGATGATTATCCTACAAGAGATGGTAGCTGTTTAAGGGATTATATCCACGTTTGCGACATTGCCCATGCACATACTTTGGCTTTGCAATATTTGATTGATCAAAAAAATACATCTAAATGCGATGTTTTCAACCTTGGTTCTGGTAACGGGGTGACGGTGTTGGAAGCTATAAAAACCTTTGAAGCCTTAAGTGGCGTGGCATTGAATTATGAAATTGGTCCACGCCGTGGTGGCGATGTGGTGGCTATTTATGCAGATAATAAATATGCCGTGGAGGGATTGGGTTGGAATCCTAAATATAACCTTGAAGATATGATGAACACCGCTTGGAAATGGGAGTTGAAGCTGAAAGAAGAAGGTGAATAACTCAGCCCTAAAGCCGAATTTTAAACATATTCACTTGAATCCTTCAAATATTCAGGTGAATACGCCAGTTATTCACATGAATATGTCGGTCATTAACTTGAATGTGTGTTCCATTCACGTGAATAAATCATTGTTTCTTTCTTTATTTAGAAAGATGCCTCTATCGGGTTAAGAAAAACAAGCCATCATTTAATCGATAGTTTAACCTCAATTATCAATATTTGCAATTATGAAAGTATTAATGGTTTGTTTAGGAAACATTTGTAGAAGCCCAATGGCTCAGGGAGTTTTAGAAGCTAAAGTAAAAGCAGCAGGATTAGATTGGCAGGTGGATAGTGCTGGCACTGCTAATTATCATGTTGAAGAACCACCGCATCATCTTTCTCAAAAAGTTGCGAAGAGTTATGGGGTTGACATAAGTGGTCAGCACGGAAGGCAATTGACCAAGGACGACTTTGTCAGCTTCGACAAGATTTACGTAATGGACAAAGAGAATTATCGCGATGCAAAACGGATTGCTGGTGATAATTGGGATGAAGAAAAGGTAGATTTATTATTGAATGAAATCTATCCCAACGAAAGCAGAGAAGTGCCCGACCCTTGGTATGGCGGCATTGAAAACTTTAAAGAAGTATATGCTTTATTGAATGAAGCATGTGAGAAAATAATAGAAAAGAATAAGGCGTAAGGGATAGGGAGCAAGGCGTAAGGAAGCATGGGTAACAATTCATTTTTTACTTACGCCTTATACCTTATGCCTTTCGCCTAAAATATAAATATGGCAAAAGCAACAGTTAGTTTACCACAGGGAACGAGAGATTTTTCGGCAGAGGTGGTGCGTAAACGGAATTACATATTTAATACCATCCGAAACGTTTTTGAATTATATGGTTTTGCGCCTCTGGAAACACCAGCGATGGAAAACCTAGATACCCTGATGGGTAAATATGGCGAGGAAGGTGATAAACTGATATTCAAAATATTAAATAACGGCTTGGATAATCCTGCTAAGCACGACCAGATAAGGACAGATTTTGAGAAGGTGTTGGAAGGGAAAAATACCAAGAACGTTACTGAGCGAGCCCTTCGTTACGACCTTACCATTCCTTTTGCTAGATATGTAGCCATGAATTATGGGCAACTGACTTTGCCTTTCAAGCGTTACCAGATTCAACCAGTTTGGAGGGCAGACAGACCACAAAAAGGACGTTACCGTGAGTTTTATCAGTGCGATGCCGACGTGGTGGGAAGCACAAGTTTACTGAACGAGGTAGAGTTGTCAAATATTTACGCTACCGTATTTGCCACGCTAGGCATTGATGTAGAAATTAGAATTAATAGCCGGAAGATATTAGCAGCGTTGGCAGAAATATGTGGCGGAGCAGATAAGATGACCGATATAACCATCGCCATCGACAAACTGAATAAGATAGGTATTGAAAAGGTAAAAGAAGAATTAGCACAGCGTGGTTTGGATGAAACGCAGATAATTACCATAGAAAAATACCTTGCCATCGATGGTAGCAACGAAGAAAAACTAGCAGCTGCCACTGCATTGATAGGTAATGCAGAAAGAGGTAAAGCAGGTGTTGAAGAGATAGAATACATCTTAAATTATTCTCAACTCATAACTAATAACTCAAAACTCATAATTGATTTCACCCTTGCCCGCGGTTTAAATTATTACACAGGTCTCATTTTCGAGATAAAAGCAAAGGGCGTTCAGATGGGAAGTATTGGCGGTGGCGGAAGGTATGATGACCTTACGGGATTGTTTGGCGTGCCGAATGTGCCGGGTGTAGGTATTAGTTTTGGGGTGGATAGGATTTATGATGTAATGGAAGAACTAGAACTTTTCCCCGAAACGGTACATAAGGGCGTGAAAGTTTTATTCTTTAACCTGGGCGAGCAGGAAAGCAAAACTGCTTTTGCATTGATGCAACAACTTAGGAATAACAATATTGGCTGCGAGCTTTTTCATGAAGCCACCAAGATGGAAAAGCAATTTAAATACGCTGATAAAAAACAAATTCCTTTTGCCATCATCATCGGCAGTAAGGAATTGGAAGAAGGCACTTGCGTAATAAAAAACCTTGTTAGCGGTGAGCAAAAAACAGTTTTGCAGACAGCCCTTTTGCAAGAGTTCAGTTAGATAACTAATCCCTAAGGATAAAAATTGGGGATGCTAACTTCATTTTTATCTACATTTCCAATTTCCATCTAAGGCATGTAGCGAGGTATTCACAGTTATTTCTCTTTCTTAATGAGACTTTTGGCAGCTACGCAGGATATGTAAATTGCTTCTCTCAATCAATAATTTCTTTTTCTGAGATGACTTTTACAAATAGCTGGGTCATTGGAGGAGATGGCCAGGTGGTTAGAAGAAGCGATAAAACACAAGAATTTCTATAATTCAGATACAAAAAAATAAAAATCTACGGTTGCCTCATTTGTAAAGCAGGTTTATAGGAAATAATTGAATGAAGAAACCATTCTAAATTATTCAAATATTGAGGGGTAAGAGAAATTTATATTTTTCATATCCTTGTAAAATATAAAATTGAGATAGTTAACTGCGTACACGCCCAAATGACAGAGATTTGCAAAAGGAATGAGGATTGTTTTTTCATTTAAAAAAATAAATTTATGGCAACTGTAAGGTTCTTTCTTTTTAGTTTGTGGATGGTTTTCATCGCCATTTCGGCGCAAAATGCAATGGGGCAAGAGAGTGCGGTGAAAAAACTATTATCCAAAAAACAATTCGACCTATTGTTTCCTCATCGCGATGCTTTGTATAGTTACGAGTCGTTTATAGAGGCCACCAAGAAGTTTCCCACCTTTGCTACAGAAGGAAATGAGCTGCAAAAAAAGCGCGAACTGATGGCTTTTTTTGCCAATATTGCCCATGAAACTACCGATGGTTGGCCCGAAGCCGAGGGAGGGCCTTATGTTTGGGGACTTATTTATAAGGAAGAGCAGGACTGTTTGAAAAAGCCTTGTCCAGTTTATAATACGGGCGGCACGAGCCAATACCAACCTGTGGCAGGCAAAAATTATTATGGACGTGGGCCTCTGCAACTTTCTTATGCCTACAATTATGGGTTGGCAGGCGACGATTTAAAACTGCCTTTGTTGCAACAGCCCGAGCTTGTTTGTAGCAATGGAACAGTGGCTTTTGATGCCGCACTTTGGTTTTGGATGAAAATACAGAAGCCAAAACCTAGCTGCCACGAGGTAATGTGTGGCAAATGGAAACCTACAAAAGAAGATTTGGCGAAGAATAGAAAACCAGGTTTTGGTATGACGATAAACATTATTAACGGCGGGCTAGAATGTAATACCAACAAAAAAGAAGTAAGCGATAACCGCCGAGAAAGGATCGGTTTTTATAAATGGTTCTGCAAAAAAATGAACATTGTTCCCGAGGCCAATTGTGATTGTAGGATAATGAAGAGTTATTAAAATTGTGGTTAAAAGTTTTGTAGTAGTATTTTCGGTGAATAAAATAAAGTTGATATATTTACTCCCTTTAACAACATGCTTGCTATGCGTTACGTAATCATTACACTGTTTTTTTGTGCATCAGTTAGTCAGCTAAAGGCTCAGAAGGAACAGGATATTTATTGTTACATGGTAAAAATTGGAGTTAAACACCCTGAGGTTGTTTTGAAACAGGCTATTTACGAGTCGGGGCATTTTAGGTCGCACATTTATCAGACTAAGAATAACCTTTTTGGTTTTAGGAACAAAAGATATATTACCTACGATACTTGGCAAAGCTGCGTAGATTATTATAAAGTGTGGCAGAATAAGCATTATACTAATGATAGTTTGGATTATTACAGGTTCATTCAGAGGATGAATTTTAGTGGAAAGAACAGACAACGATATGTTAGTCAATTAAAAAACACAAGAATAAAGGCAAATCTTAACTGTTTGGCGGATGATGAACAACAAGGAAAATAAAATATGGCAGCCGCTGATGTTGGTAGGATATGCGCTGATGCTGTTTATTTTTCTTTCTTTTTTCAAACTTCCCACGGGTATTTTAAATGGCCATCAAACAATAGATATTCTTGCTGATGTAAGAAGAATAAAGCCAAAACCGAAGGCGGTAATTCCCATTATTAAAGACACTTTTACTTTTTCAAAGAATTTAACCATTCCTAAAGATTCTACCCTCATCGCCGATTATGGCTTTGATACTTCCTACTCACTCAAATATTTTTATCAGAAATTGGATAGTGCCAAGCTAGCTAGAAGAAAAGTACGTATTGCTTACTTCGGCGATTCTTTTATTGAGGGCGATGAGATTACAGATGAAATAAGATTGCAATTACAAAATCTTTTTGGGGGAAATGGCATTGGGTTCTTGCCCATGCAGTCATCGGTTGCTGCTTTATATACCCAGTTAAAAATGTCAAGTGCTGGCTGGATAGATTATAATTTTAGAGAAAATCAATACAAATTTCCTTTGGGCTTGTCAGGACATCTGTTTTACCCCTACAGCAGTGGCGAGGTAGAACTTGTTCCGAAAACTAACCATCTGCCCACCAATTTAAAAATTTATACAGGCAAGCCTGGAAAGAGTGTAGTTGTCTACACCCGCATAAATGGGGGAAGTCAAACAGTAAATATTGCTTCTGGCAATCAGATAAACGAAACTTCTTTGGCAAAAACTTCCCCCATAAGTTCTGCAAAGATTACTACTACCAACGAGGATATTCCTGTTTACGGGTTAAGTATGGATGGCGACAATGGCGTTTACCTAGATAATTATTCTTTTAGAGGCAATACTTGTCTGCTTACCCTGCAAGTTCCAAAGGAGGTGATGACAGGTTTCAACCACTATCTAAAATACGATTTGGTTATTATCCATTACGGCATAAATGCTGTGGAACATGATAAATACGACTATGACTGGTTTGAGACTGGCATGAATAAACTGATAAAAAATATAAGGAATGGATTTGGAAATGTGCCGATATTGATAGTCAGTACTAGCGATATGGCGTATAAATACGACGGAAAATATAGTACCGAAAAGGGTGTTCCTTATATGGTTGACCTACAAAAAAAGATTGCGCAATACAATAAGGTGGCGTTCTGGAACCTATACGAGTCGATGGGTGGCGAGGGAACGATAGTTAATTGGGTGGAAGGGGATTCTGTTTTGGCAAACAAGGATTACATCCATGTAAACTCGAGGGGGGCGAAGAAGGTTGGCGATTTATTTTTCAATAAACTCATCGCTTCAAAAAATTATTACCAACAAACAAAACACCACTAAACTAGCTACATGCAGGGAATTGATTTACATAAATTGTTGGACATCTTACTCTATCACGAGAAAGATCCGCTGCTATTTAATAGTTCGTTCTTCCTGTTTTTCTTCGGATTCTTCTTGATGGCTTACGTTGCTTGCTATCGGTTCAATGAGCTGCGCATTTATGTATTAACCCTTTTCTCGCTCTATTTCTTTTACAAAACATGCGGTTGGTACGTTACTTTTATTTTAATTGCAGCCGTTTTCGATTATAATATTAGTAAAACCATCTATCGAAGTACCAACAAGCACATCAAGAAAACTTTGTTGGTTTGCAGCATTCTGATAAATCTTGGACTATTAATTTATTTTAAATACACCAACTTTTTCATTGGCATAGTAAACGACGTCTCTACCCATCAGATAAATTACCTCAAACTAATCTTGCCCGTCGGCATTTCGTTCTACACTTTCGAGAACCTCAGCTACACCGTGGATGTGTACAAGGGCGTTTTTAAACCTGTCAATAAATTTATCGACTACCTATTCTTCCTTTCTTTTTTCCCCAAGTTGATGATGGGCCCAATAGTGCGGGCGGCAGATTTTATTCCACAGATAAATAAGCACCCTTTTGTTACCGACAAACAGGTGGGCGAGGGATTATATCTAATTACCGCAGGGATAATAAAAAAGGTAATTATCAGCGATTTTATCAATGCCAACTACGTAATAAATGTTTTCGAAACGCCATCGCTACACACTGGCATCGAATGTTTGCTGGCAGTTTATGGCTACGCAATGGTTATTTATTGCGACTTTTCGGGTTATTCGGATATTGCAATAGGTATGGCAAAATGGATGGGCTTCGAAATAAATATCAACTTCCTCTCGCCTTACCAATCGGCAACTATGACGGAATTTTGGCGGCGTTGGCACATCTCGCTATCGTCGTGGCTAAAAGATTACGTGTACATCCCTCTCGGTGGCAGCCGTGCGGGCAAAATAAATACCTACAAAAACCTCATCATCACCATGCTGGTGGGCGGTTTTTGGCATGGCGCTAGTTGGAATTTTATCTTTTGGGGTGCCTTGCACGGCAGTGCTTTGGCAGTAGAAAAACTACGAAACAGCTTTGGGCGCAAACACTTAATTATTTTGCCCAAATCGGTCATTGCTACAGAAGCCATTGCGGTAATTGTCACTTTTCATTTTGTCTGTCTGGGCTGGATATTTTTCCGTTGCGACACTTTTGCCGATAGCTGGATGATGCTAAAACAGATAACCACCAATTTTCAGCCTCAACTTTTAAAGCCTATAGTGCAAGCCTACTGGACCGTAATTATTATGTTATTAATTGGTTTCGGATTGCATGGAATCAGTAATAAAAAAGAAAATAGGTTTAAGGAAATGCTTATCAAAATTCCATTACCCCTAAAAATTCTTTACTTTTTCCTCTGCCTTTACCTTGCCATCCAGTTTAAACAATCGGATGTTATCAAACCCATCTATCTTCAGTTTTAGGGTTGGGGAGGAACAGTTATTTCAATCAGAAATACCTTCCTTAGGTTCACTTTAAGCGTCCTTGGAATGAATAAAATAACCCTTGACATGAGTTCAAGCACCCTTGAAGTCAGTTCAATGACCATTTACATGAATAAAATCCCCCTCGAACTCAATTCAAAGACCCTTGACATGAGTTCAAGCGCCCTCGAAGTCAGTTCAATGACCATTGATATGAATAAAATCCCCCTTGAACTCAGTTCAATGAAGGAAATTATCCCCCATTAGCCTTTAGCAATTATCTTTATTTTTCTTTTCAAGCTTTATTTATGATTAAGAAAGTTATTGTAGTCTGTTTTTTAATTTTTATTGCCAGTGAATCTTCTTTTTCCCAACAGTTTTATCAGCATTCTCATGCGGCAAAACGTTGGATAAGAAAACAGTTTAAAAATCTTTCTGACGATGAAAAAATTGCGCAGCTAATGGTTATCAGGGCGCATAGCAACCTCGGGGCAGACCATGTTCAGCAGGTTACCGACCTTATTAAGAAATATAATGTGGGTGCACTTTGTTTTTTTCAGGGCGGTCCAGTGCGGCAGGCGGTACTTACAAATTACTATCAGAGTATTGCCAAAACACCCTTAATGATTTGTCAGGATGCAGAATGGGGACTAGGAATGCGGCTGGATAGTGTGGTTAATTTTCCGCATCAACTGATGATGGGTGCTACAAAAGACCCTGCTTTAATTTATAAATTTGGAACTGCTGTAGGTAAACAATGCAAGAGAATTGGGGTAAATGTAAATTACGCGCCCGTGGTTGATGTGAATAATAACCCTGAAAACCCAGTGATTAACGATAGAAGTTTTGGAGAAGATAAATACAGGGTGGCTGAGTTTGGCGTGCAATACATGAAGGGGATGCAGGCGGAAAACGTGATGGCTTGTGCCAAACATTTCCCTGGGCATGGCGATGTTTCTGTGGATAGTCACCTCGATTTACCCATTATCAACAAGAGTAAAAGGGCTTTGGATTCATTGGAATTATATCCCTTTCGGGCAATGATAAAAGCGGGTGTGGGCAGCGTAATGATGGCACATTTATATATTCCTGCCATAGATTCTACTATCAATTTGGCTACCTCATTATCGCCAAAAGCTGTGGATGGTTTGCTGCGCAAAGAACTAGGTTATCAAGGAATTGTAATAACTGATGGGCTAGAAATGAAAGGTATTAGTAAATTTTTCCCTGATGGGGAAGCGTCCATGCAAGCATTGGTTGCGGGGAACGATATGCTTTGTTTGCCCAGCGATATTGAGGGGGCGATTAACAAAACCAAACAGGCTATTGCCAGCCATAAACTGAGCTGGAAGAAGATAAACAAAAGTGTAAAAAAGGGTTTACTAACGAAGTATAATATGGGACTGAACAACTTTCAGCCGATAAATACCGCCCATATTGTTGCCGATTTGAATGCGGAAACCATTGCCATTAAAACTGAAATTGCCCGCAACGCCATTACTTTATTGAATAATACTGGCAAAGTGCTGCCTATCTACCCCGACCATAAGATTGCTTATCTGGCAATTGGGATTAATAAGGAAAATGCTTTGTCAGTCAGACTAAAAAGCGACTTGGGCAGCGAGACTTATTTCTTTTCGGACAATGCAAAGGAGGTTCATATAAAGGAAACCATAGAGCCACAAACGGGCTTGAAGAAAATAGATACCATTGGCGATATGGAAAGTGCCAAGCAGTTGATTACATTATTGAAACATAAAAACTACGAAACTATTATTGTAGGTGTTCATAATTATAGCCGTCGCCCTGCCAATAATTATGGGTTGAGTAAGGCAGTTATTTATTTATTGAATCAATTGCAGCAACAGCCCAACACGGTTTCTTTATTTTTTGGTAATCCTTATGCCATGAAGGTTTCTTGTAATGCCCCCAACCTTGTTGCTTGCTATGAAGACGATGACATTATTCACCAAGCCGCCGCAGATATTTTGGAAGGAAAGGCAAAAGCTGTAGGTACACTGCCCGTAACTGTGTGTGATAAGAAATAAAAGGAGTGGAAGGGAATAGGCAAGGGGGGATAGGCAATAAGGAGAGTGGTAACAGGTAAAGGAAAGAGGAGAAAATACATTGACTCAATTCTGATAAGACTACTTCCCTCTTTTCCTACTTCCCTATTGCCTTATTCCAAAATATCGGGTCTTCTTTCTTTGGTGCGTGCCAGGCTTTGCTCATTGCGCCAGTCCTCAATTTTTACCGGGTGTCCTGTTAGTAAAATATCAGGCACTTTCAAACCTTTAAACTCTGCGGGGCGGGTATAAACGGGCGGAGCGAGTAGGTTATCCTGAAAACTATCCAACAGCGCAGAGGTTTCATCATTCAAAACTCCAGGAATCAATCTGCCAATAGAATCTACCACCACGGCAGCAGCAAGCTCGCCGCCACTCAAAACATAATCTCCAATAGAAATTTCTTTGGTCACATACAAATCCCTAATGCGCTGGTCGATGCCCTTATAATGCCCACAGATAATGAGCAAGTTTTCTTTCATAGAAAGATAGTTGGCAGAATGTTGATTAAAAGTTTCGCCATCGGGGGACATATAAATAATGTCGTCGTAAGTGGTTGTTTTTTGCAGGTGTTCTATTGCGTTAGCTAAAGGTTCGCACATCATCACCATACCCGCACCACCGCCATATTGGTAATCGTCCACCTGCCCGTGCTTATTAATAGCCCACTCCCTTAGGTTGTGGCAACGCACAGTAAGCAGCCCTTTTTCCTGCGCTCTTTTCATAATACTATGACTAAAAGGACTATCCAATAATTCGGGGGCAACGGTGATAATATCTATTTGCATTGTGTGGGATTAATTTAATTAATTGCTTTGATTAGAGTAATCGCTTGAGTCATTCTGTGAGAAATATTCCTGCCACTTTTATTTGCCGGAATCCAATTGGGAGATTTAAGCATAAGCCTGATAATTTCTTTCACAAACAAAGGGTCTATCTCTCTAGCATTTGTAACTTCAATTTACAGATACTTTGCCGATTGTATCAACGATAAATGAAAATTTTGCTGTTTGTTTTGAATTATTTTTTGGGAAATTATTTGCTATCGAATTATTCAAATTTCTCATTAAAAACCTTTGCCATCCAAGTTTTCCTCCTGGAAATTCTGGCTTAACAATTTCATCAGTGTCTGATTGGCTAATGTCAGATTGTTTAATAATCGAATCCTTGCTTTGTGCTTTCAAACCACCTCCCACAATCAAAACAGCCATTATCATCAAAACAATCTTTATCACTTTCATATTTTTTAGGTTGATTAATGCCTACAAAGTAGCGGTTGTTATTGATTAATTGAATGCTGAAGCTACTTTTTCTTTGTCCCATATATATTTTGGGATGTCCCGTAGTCTCTGCGGTATGTCCCGCAGCGCTAGCGGGACAGTTCGTAAACGTAAAATTGCCCTTTTTCAACCCTTACAAAAACACCACTAACCACTAATCCCTAACCACTAATAACTACTCCATAAACCCATCCAAATCTCTTCTGTCTCTTTTTGTTGGTCTGCCCACCTTGCTCAAACGCTTGCCTGTATGGAAAGATGCTGGTTGAAATTTAGTAATATCCAACTCCTCGGCCGGGGTAAGGTCCAGATAAAAATTAAGGGATTCTGTGTATGCCACCCTGCTATGTACCAACCCAATTACTTTTATAATCCATTTTTTAGCCTCTGTTTTCACCTCATATTCATCCCCCGCATTCACCGTTTTAGAAGCTTTTACAGCACTGCCCTGCAATTTTACTTTACCCTTATCGCAAGCATCCGAAGCCAGACTTCTTGTTTTAAATAGTCTGATAGACCATAAATATTTATCTATCCGTAGCTTTTCCTTCTCTGCCATTAGTTATTATTAACGTTGATTTGAATGATTTAATGTTGTTCTTTTACTCGCGATTCTCGTTTCCCGACTTCCGATTCCTTCATTTTCCTTACGCCTTACGACTCGCCACTCCCGACTCTACCTTACACATCAAACACCAAGTTACCCTTGCTCTTAATTTGATCGGGCGTTATCTCCGCCACCAACTGCACCCCTGCAATAGCTTTTACGCCTTGTTTTATAAAGTTTACATGGTCTTCTTCAATAACAGAATCTCCCCTTATAAGCCACAGATAATCCATGTGTTTCAACTCGGGCAATAAATATTCGCCATCATATTGGGTATTGTAAATAATGTGTTCGAGAAAAGCATTGGTAGGTTCGTAGGATTGATAAATGGAAAAGAAATATTTTCTATTTTTCTTTTGAATAGGAATTTCTTTTTCGCTACACAATTTAAAATCAAGATTCAACAGGGTATTTATCCGCCAGCAAAACAAGTGTTTTTTGATGGGGGCAGTAATCCCCAACAGACGAGTACCATGAAGAAAATCCTCGTTTAGCCCATCCACATTTAGTATGTTATTTTTTACTGACAAGGTATTATTTTTAATAAAAGTATGCTTTTTACCACATAGACACAGTAGGCACATAGAAAACAAGCGAAGAAGCGTTTCACTTTAAGGTCATATAGACTCAAGCTTAACAGGCTTTATATTTTATGTTTTCTTCTCTTTACTACTATCAAATACTATGTGCCTACTGTGTCTGTGTGGTGAAAATTACTCCACAATCCGCAGCTTGGCATAGTTAAGCATTATCTTCTTCTCCCCATTTTGTTTGAAATCAATATTTGCAATTGGATTATGCCCAGAGCCTTCCACTTTAAGCACTATCCCAAAGCCAAACTTCTGATGCTCTACTTGCTGCCCTGCCTGCAAATTGCTAGTATCGCTTGCCACAAAGTTTTCGCTTGGTGTATGCTCTTTTACTTTTGGTGCAACTGGCTGGGCAGGCATGTAAGAAGGTTTAGGCTTAGGTCCGCCTGGATTGCCATTGCCCGCATTGGGCATTCCCATCCCCTTGTGCATCCGCTCAAAAGGAATCCCAGTGCTAGTATTTCCTTGGTTTCTCATGCCTCCACCAGAATTTGTTCTATCCAAAAATTGTTCAGGCATCTCATCCAAAAAGCGGCTAGGATCATTTTGCACCAACTGCCCAAAACGGTAACGTGAGTTGGAATAGGTAAGCCACAACTTATCCTTAGCCCTCGTAACCGCCACATAAAACAAACGTCTCTCCTCTTCTAGCTCTTCCCTAGTGTTTACTGCCATTGCATTGGGGAAAAGGTTTTCTTCTATCCCGCCTACAAACACACACCCGAACTCTAAGCCTTTTGCTGCGTGGATGGTCATGAGTTTTACCACATCACCATTTTCCTTATTGTCGTCGGCATCGGTAAATAAAGTAACCTGCTGCAAGAATGCACCAAGAGTTTTGGCAACCACTTCCCCATCTTCATTGTCAGGAGTTTCAGTCCAGTTTTTTATTGAGTTGAGTAATTCCTGCACATTTTCGTAACGGGCAAGTCCCTCGGTTGTCTTATCAGCGAATAATTCTTTTACCAAGTTGGTATGCTTGCCTACCTGCACTGCCACATCATAAGCATTCTTATCATTCAGCAAGGTTTGGAAATAACGAATCATCGTTATAAAGTTTTGCAAGGCTTCCAAAGTGACGCCCTTAAAACCAAACTCACCTGCACGTTGAACCGCCTCGTACATACTTATGTTCTGTTCATTGGCAACGATTACCAGCTTCTCGATGCTTGTTTTTCCAATGCCTCGAACCGGGTAATTGATAATGCGTTTTAATGCTTCCTCGTCTTTCTGGTTTACAATAACCCGCAGATAAGCAAGTATATCTTTTATTTCCTTCCTTTGATAGAAACTTACGCCCCCATAAATGCGGTAGGTAATACCCATCCGTCTAAGGCTTTCTTTATAAGCACGGCTTTGAGCGTTGGTACGGTAGAGAATGGCAAAATCCCTGTTCATATAATGATTGCGCAGTTTCTGTTCCTGAATAGTATCAGAAACAAACTTTCCTTCATCATTATCCGTCATGGTACGAACCACCTTAATCTTCTCTCCTACCTTATTATCCGTCCACAGTTGCTTAGGTATCTGCCCTCTGTTATTACCAATTATCTCGTTGGCAACTTTTAGGATGCTCTGTGTACTGCGATAGTTTTGCTCCAGTTTTACCACTTTTACATCGTCATAGTCCTTTTGAAACTGTAAAATGTTTTCAATCGTTGCTCCTCTAAAGCTGTAGATACTCTGTGCATCGTCGCCCACCACACACACATTCTCGTTCATAGCAGCCAAGAGCTTTGTAATCTGATACTGTACGGCATTGGTATCCTGATACTCATCAATCATTATGTACTTAAACTTACGCTGATACTTGCTTAAAACATCAGGCTGGGTATTCAGCATTTCGTACATTTTCAATAGCAAATCATCAAAGTCCATTGCGCCATTCTTAAAACAACGGGCAGTATAGGCCAGATAAATTTGCCCAATGGCAGGACGGTTTGCCCTAATATCTTCCTGTTGAATATAAGAATCGAGCATGTATTCTCTAGGCCCGATAAGTGTATTCTTTGCAGAGGAGATCCTGTTGCCTACAATGTTGGGTTTATAATGTTTATCGTCTAGGTTAAGTTCGTTAATAACGGTTTTAATTACGCTGCGGCTATCATCGGTATCATAAATAGTAAAATTGTTTGGGTAGCCAATTCTGTTTGCCTCGCCACGCAATATCCTTGCGAATACACTGTGGAAAGTACCGATATAAAGATTTCTTGCTTCGTGGTTATTCAGAATTTTCTCAATTCTTTCCTTCATTTCGGCGGCAGCCTTATTGGTAAAAGTGAGGGCAAGTATGTTGAAGGCATCTACTCCCTGTGCCATCAAATGTGCTATCCTAGTAGTTAATACCTTGGTTTTGCCGCTACCAGCTCCCGCTACAATCATCAATGGACCATTAATATGGGTAACTGCCTCACGCTGTGGCTCGTTCAATCCTAATAAATAATCCTGCATGTGGCGAAGATACGGTAGGTAGATGATGTTAAAGTTGGCGAGTTTGCAGGGGTCAGGGTAAACGCATTAAAATTCCTGTAGACACGCTAAATCCTTAAAAAAATCGTTTTGTATAAAACGACAATGAAGACATCTCTTTTTGAACATTTTTCTTCGATAGAAGATCCAAGGATTGAGCGACAAAAGTTGCATTCTTTATCCTGCATCCTATTT
>JANYEX010000077.1 GCA_025359725.1 Chitinophagaceae bacterium
AAATAGGATGCAGGATAAAGAATGCAACTTTTGTCGCTCAATCCTTGGATCTTCTATCGAAGAAAAATGTTCAAAAAGAGATGTCTTCATTGTCGTTTTATACAAAACGATTTTTTTAAGGATTTAGCGTGTCTACAGGAACTTTAATGCATTTACCCTGGGTATGGGGTATCTTTAATGAGATAGATGACTTAATCAAATTATACAATTTTAAGTTTAATTTGACCCATCAAAGACACAATTTCACGTGAAAAGCCTGTTTTATGGGTCAAATTGTGCCTCAAATACATCTAATTGCCTAGCAAATGGGTTAAACTGTGCCTCAAATGGTTCTAATTAAATGGATACTATTTTTAAATAAAACACTTTGCAGTAAGTTCTATCAAATTATTGTACAGCCAATATTATACTGCTTAACAAAATCCTTCATTCACAACTAATTTTTCAGCACAAAGGATTATACAATAGCTAAAACAGTAATAGAAATAATCTTTTTGAGAGAGGTATCTACAAAAAATAGAGGGATGCTAGTTAGTAGAAATAACTATATTGTCTAGAAAAGCAAATTTTTATCGCAGGATATAAACAACGATAATACTGTTCTCTTGGGTATTCTTTTATCAACATTATGAAGTATGGCGTAATATTGACCACAAATTAATTAGTATGTTATTAATGAGGTTTTTAAAAGCAGTACGAGGTTCTTTTTGCAGTATGGTTGTAGTATCTGTAGTGTTGTTGGCTTTTACGGTTAATGCACAGAATGGTTTAAAATTGTTGGATAAACAAAAGATAGATTCGGTATTGCTAGCGGATACGACTGTGCTTACTAATAGCGACTACCTTTATGAGCTGGACAAACTTTTGGAAATCCAAAACAAAGTGCCTGGTGTTGTCAGTGGTTTTAGCAACCTGGATGATATACAGAGTAGCCTAGACGATGATGATTCTATTATTTATTTGATAAAAACAAGATTAGCTACGGCTAATGACAGATCGGTTAGCTTGCAAAACCTACAGACCTTTAATCATTTACTAGATCAATTTCAAAACAACGTTCAGAGTGATTATTTGGACGACCTTACAGATTATGGCAATCAGTTGGACGAACTGAAGAAAGAATTATTTGGATTTAGAAAGGATAGCATCATTCAAAAGATTTATAAAAATGCTGGATTACGCAGCAATTTTCAACCTCAACTAATAGAAATACGTAACAAGTGGAAATATACCGATAGCATTGTTGGCGAAACAGCTTCATTGATAAAGGAATTAAAAGCAAGGGCATCTAGCAACTCTTTTCAAACTACAGAACTTCTATCGCAATTGGATGACTTGATTGCTAAAACAGCCATTAACTCTTTAGGCAAAGAAAGAAGGTATCTGTGGGAGCCAATAAATACAAAACTAATAGAGAAGAACTATGCAAGCTTTCAGAAAAAACTAGAGATAGAAAAACAAATTGCCGACTACTACTTTGATAACACTAGCAACAACAGACTATTGCCTTGTGGGGTTGCAATACTATTCTTCTTGTGGGTATTTTACAACTTCCGAAGTCTAAAGAAACTACATAAACTTTCCTCACTATATAAATTTCATTTTAAGTATCTAAGCAAGTTTCCGTTGTGGGGTTCGCTCATATTCATAGTATCTCTTACACCTCTTTTCGATTTGTCGGCACCAGCTATTTACACCGAGCTGGCAGGTATTGCCACACTTTCGGTACTAACCTTGTTCTTTGTTAGGAGGTTACATCTGCCTATCTTCCTAATGTGGTGTGGTTTCTTTCTTCTTTTCCTTACACACCCAATATTGCGCTTTGTTGGTATGCCTATTTACAGGGAACGACTTTATATGTTCTTTATAAACATTGTATCTACCATCTATGGAATCTTTGCTTTGGTTGTTTTATGGAAAAAAGCAGTTGGTTATAAGGCTGTTTTGTGGATTGGTGTACTTTTTACCTTGTTAAACCTAAATGCTGTTTTGTGTAATCTGTTTGGTAGGGTAACACTTTCCCAAATATCTTATGCAGCAAGTACTTATGGGTTTGCACAAGCTGTTTCGCTAACAGTAATTTGCCACCTGATAAAAGAAGCCATCTTATTACAGATACAAAGTAGCCGCCTAAGAAAGAGATACCCAGAATCCTTTGATTTTGTACCAATTGAAAGAGGTGTTTACAAGTGGACGGGCATATTCTCTGCCGTATTATGGGTGGTAGCTTTTGCAGACAATATTAATGTATTGGATACTTTGCAGGATTATGGCACCACCTTTTTGAATGAGGTACATACCGTAGGAAGGTTCACCTATTCGTTTGGGGGAATACTCCTTTTCTTGGGCATTATATGGGTAGCAAACTTCTTCCAAAAGTATATTTCTTATTTCTTTGGTGATTTGGGAGAAGATATTCAGGTAGAAAATAAAGAAGGACGCTCTCGTTTGCTGATGACCAGGTTGGTGGTGTTGATTGCTGGATTCCTTTTGGCAGTGGCTGCCTCTGGTTTACCAATAGATAAGATAACAATTATCTTAGGAGCATTAAGTGTTGGTATCGGCTTAGGATTGCAGAATATTGTAAACAACTTTGTGTCGGGTGTTATACTAATTTTTGATAGAACACTACATATTGGCGATGTGGTAGAAGTAAGCGATAAAAAAGGGCGGGTTAGAGAGATAGGTATCAGAACAAGCAGGTTATTGACTGATGATGGGGCAGAAATAATTATCCCTAACGGGGATGTGGTGTCTCATAACATCATCAACTGGACGCTTACCAATGCCAATGTACGGATGAATCTTACGTTTACAATAGCTAAGCCTTATGATATTGAGAATGTTATTACTATCTGCCATAAAGAAATAATGGGCAACAAAAATGTTTTGCAACAAAAAGAACCAGAGATACTGATTACTGCTGTAACGCCAGCCTCGGCAACTATAAAAGTTTATTTCTGGTGTGTAAGTATTACCGTCACAGAGGCAACCTACAGTCAGCTTTACCCAGCCATTTATAGTACACTAGAAGGCGAGGGGATGAAGCTGTTATAGGTAAAAATCTCAACACATTGGGTCATGGAGATAGAAAACAAAATCATTCTTTTTTATTCAAATTTGTTAATAATTATTATAAATATGCAGAACTTGCTTTCTAACCTTACAGCTCTTTTACAACAAGATGAAAGACTTGTGGTGGATGGCAAACTGCTAAAGAATAAAGTGACTGAACTGGCATCAAATCTTGATTCCTCCCTACTTAAATTGCTTTTATCAGACGAGAATAGTAGAAAGTATTTCTTTGAGGAGATAGATGGAATATTTGTTTTTGATAAGATAAAGTTCCAAAAGGTTGTTAGTAACAAAGCATTTCTTCCCAATAGCCACACTGCTTTTAAAAACAAGATTGGACTAACGACCAACGATGGATACCTTTCCGAGAACAAAGAGGTTGTGCTAGCTTGGGCGTATAAAGATTGTGTTTTGGAAGGCGGTCAAACTAAAGATGACAGCAAACGGAACGAAGTATTCTTTAATGAGGTTCTTTCTCCAGACCAGATAGATAGGTTGCTACATCCTAAGGCTTTTACAAACATCTTTAGGTTTAATGAAGCTGGAAAAACCAAAGCAGACAACATTTTTCCTACTGATAACCTTATTATAAAGGGTAATAACCTACTTGTTTTACATTCCCTAAAGCCTGTTTTTACCAATAAGATTAAGTTGGTGTACATAGATCCGCCCTACAACACTGGGTCGGATGGGTTCTTGTACAATGATAGCTTTAATCATTCCACTTGGCTAACCTTTATGAAGAACAGGCTGGAAGTTGCCTGGGGTTTATTGGCTACTGATGGCTGTATTTTTATCCAAGTGGATGATACCGAGTTTGCTTATCTAAAAGTATTGTGCGACGAGGTATTTGGCAGGGACAACTTCAAGGAACATATCATTCTTAAGTCGAGTACAGAAAGCGGAGTTAATGCCATCAATGTAAAACGCGGTGAGCGACTGTTTAAGGTTAAAGAACATATTCTTTTTTATGCCAAGTCTTCCTCGTTTAGGTTCAAACCATTTTATACCAAGGCAGCATACAACACCAACTACAAATATGAAGTGGTTAAGACAGGGCTGGGTTATTTTGTTCGGGACATGAATAAATACTTTGTAGAAAAGAACTTGAATGGAAGGACTACAAAGGATGTCTCTACTTATGAGCGGAATAGTATTGAACAAGAGTTTATTGCATACTCCCTTCAAAACCCTGATACTAGCTATTCCTTAGAAAAAAATATTAAAAAAGCGGGTGATAAGTTTAGAAAGTTTGCGGAAGAAAACAAGGGCAAGGGCATTGTTGAAGAGTATATTAATTCTTCTAATGAAGTAGTGCTTATATATGATGGCGGAGTGTTGGTACCTCTTAAAGAACGTATCGTAACCGAGAATGGTAAGAACTATTTTGGAGTATTGGCGTCCGACTTATGGGTTGATATTGGCACTACTCCTTCCAATGAGGGTGGGGTATCATTTAACAATGGTAAGAAACCAGAGAAGCTACTAAAGAGGATTATAGAAATGACCACCAACGAGAATGATATTGTATTGGATTATCATCTGGGAAGCGGCACTACGGCGGCTGTTGCGCATAAACTTAACAGGCAATACATCGGTATTGAACAAATGGATTATGGAGAGAATGACAGCGTGGTTAGACTTCAAAATGCAATAGAGGGCGACCAAACTGGCATTAGTAAAGGATTAGGTTGGAAGGGTGGTGGCTCTTTTGTTTACCTAGAATTGAAAAAACTAAACCAGACGTTTGTTGACAAGATTGCAAGTGCTAACTCAGCAACTGAGTTAACGGATATTAAGAATGAAATCCTTGCAACAGGGTTTATCTCTTATGAAATAGACAAGCTTGCCTTGAATACATATAAGGATACTTTCGAAAAGCTAGACCTATTAACCCAGAAAAACTGCCTACTTTACCTGTTAGATTTGAACTATCTCTACGTACCCTTTTCTGAAATTGAAGACAAGACTTACGACATTCCTGATGCTGAGATAAGGTTGAATAATTCATTCTACTCATTGCAAATTCAATAGAAGTTAATGGCAAACTCTACCACTGATTTTTACAAAAATCTTGTGCCGCCATATATATATAGTAACCTTAAAGAAAGGTTTGCCCCACGCCCCTATCAGCAAGAGGCATTTGGAAGGTTTGCTTATTATTGGAATGAGGATAGACCCATAAATAAGCCCATACAATTGCTATTCCAGATGGCAACGGGTAGTGGAAAGACCCTTATTATGGCGGGACTGATCATTTACTTGTATGAACAGGGATACCGTAACTTCTTATTCTTTGTGAACAGCAACAACATCATTGATAAAACTAGAGATAACTTCTTCAATACACAATCTTCTAAATATCTTTTTGCAAATAGTATTTCCATTGGGGATAAGCAGGTAAAAATTAAAGAGGTTAGCAACTTTCAAGGGGCTAATCAGAACGATATAAACATTGTTTTCTCAACTATTCAGGGATTACATGCCCGCCTAAATACCCCCAAGGAAAACAGTATTACCTACGATGACTTTGAGGATAGAAAGATTGTGCTCATATCTGACGAGGCACACCATATTAATGCAGAAACTAAGAAAGTGGGGGTGGAAGAAAGGGAAGAAATTAAGAGTTGGGAAGGAACTGTAAACCAAGTCTTTACTGCCAACAAGCACAATATACTACTTGAGTTTACCGCCACTGCCGATTTATCTATAGCTAATATTGCGGACAAATATCAGGATAAGCTAATCTTCAATTACCCTTTAAGGCAGTTTAGAAAGGATGGATATTCTAAGGAAGTTAAGGTATTGCAGGCAGATTTGCCCCCTTTTGATAGGGCATTGCAGGGCGTTTTGCTCAGCCAATATAGACGTAAGCTTTTCGAGAAACATAAGAAAGCTATTAAGCCAGTGATTCTTTTTAAGTCTAAGACTATTAAGGAAAGTAATCTATTTTTCGATGTATTTACCACAGGAATCAATAGCCTGAATGCCACAGATTTACAGCGAATTAAGGATGCCAACACAGATAATACCATTGAGAAAGTTTTTGCTTATCTAGAACAGAACGGTATTAGCCTTGATAATCTGGTGGCTGAGTTGAAGGAAGATTTTTCTACAGATAAACTCATCTCTGTGAACAGTAAGGATGAAAGCGAGCAAAAGCAGTTGGCAGTTAACTCGCTAGAGGATGATGACAATGAATATAGGGCTGTGTTTGCGGTTGATAAACTGAACGAGGGATGGGATGTATTGAACCTTTTTGATATTGTGCGGCTATACGATTCGAGAGATGCCAGCAAAGGAAAGGTAGGGAAAACCACTATGGCAGAGGCGCAACTAATAGGTAGGGGTGCAAGGTATTGTCCTTTCAGGGTCACTGATGAACAACCCCTTTTCGGCAGGAAATATGACGATGACCTTGCTAATGAACTACGAATTTGCGAAGAATTATACTATCACAGTGCTTATAACCCACGATATATTCAAGAATTGAATACGGCTTTGGTAGCTACCGGGATTAAGGCGGCAGCTAACGAAAGAACTAGCGGACAAAGAAAAGCGTTACCTATCGGGAATAAAAACAATCCTACCCAAAGTATTGCTGCTAAGTTTAAATTGCAACAAGAAAACACACACAAGGTTGCCTTGCAAACAGGATATACCCAACAAACAGACGTATTCGATACACCCAAAATCAATGACACCTTAATCACCATAGAAAAACAATTTAAGCTGATTGATTTTGGCGAGACTATCCTGCGAAAGGCATTAGGTAGAATAGCATTTTATCACTTCAATAATTTAAAGAGCCTATTTCCCCAATTAGATTCCATAATTGAGTTCATTACTTCAGAAAACTATTTGGGTAATGTCCATCTAATTATCCAGGGCACTGTAACCCAATTAGAAACATTATCTCCCCAAGAAAAATTAACCATAACTGTCAGGGTACTAGAGGGTATTTTGTTGGCAGTAAAGTAGTTTTAGCCACTAATCTTCATTAGCGTAGCCCCTACTCTCTTTTTTTAATCACTACATCATGCTATAAAAGCAGGTTATGTTTCTTTGTAAAAGAACATACAGAAAAAAGATATAAATTCAAAACATGTTATTATTGCAGGATAGGAAACAAAGAAAACTATGTATTCTTTAACTCTATGTTCCTAAGTATTTAAACAGACGTTGTACAAAAGAAAGTTATATAGTAGTTAACTAATCAGTAAGGAAGGGGTTGTTGTTTCTAACTTCTAGAACATCTTTATAAATGTTGAGGGTAAATATTTATAGTTTGGTAAACTTTTATAAACCTTTGGCAAGGTACTTTTAAGACTCTAATGTTATTGGCAAAACCTCTATGTTATTTTGCTAATAACATGGAACAAAAGCAAATAACATTAGTGTTATTGCCAAAACATCCATGTTATTTGATTAAATACATAGAACAAAAGCTAATAACATTAGAGTCTTAAAGGTAACTTGTAGAATGCTAGTGAGGGGTTAATAGAAGAAGGACTTTGATAGGTATTTGAACAACAAAAGATTATGTAATGAAGAGAAGAATTGCCAAAGGTGTAATTAAACTTCTTTATAGAAGTTGAACTATTGTATAGTTGTAATTGCACAAAGTAATCTATGCTTTTGTTAATCATTTTGATGTAATCATTACTGATATAATTCTTCCTAAAATAGATGATATTTACATAAATAGAAAGATACAATTGCAAAACATCAATCAACTAAAGGACCTTATTACTAGTCTTTATTGCTCATTGTATTGTCCGAGTGTGTCAAATAGCCCTTTTATTGCCTGCAAGGCAAAATGATGGTTTAACTTTCCATTTTGTTTGGTGTCAGGTGAATGAATTTTGTTCAACAATCAGACATTAACTAGCTTTTAAAATGATTAACTATCGTTTGCTAATGAAATTTTTTGCTTATTTCTGTAAGTTAATCTTATTGATGATAATTCTTATTTCAAGCATTCATTCCTTTGCCCAAAACACCACCCAAACTACTTTTACTGCTGATAATGGCGATGGTACATTTACCAATCCACTTATAAATCTTGATTTTCCTGACCCTGATATCATCCGTGTGGGTGATGATTATTATATGGCAAGCTCTACGTTTACCACTTTTCCGGGTGTGCCTATTGCCCATTCTAAAGATTTGGTCAACTGGGAGATGATAGGTTACACTTATGATACGTTGCCTTCTGTTCGTTCGTATCACATTGAAGAAGGGAAGGCAATGTACCGTTGGGGAAGTTGGGCACCTTGCATTAGGTATAATAAAGGTAAGTTCTATGTGTTTTTTAATGTGGAATTTGATGGTTTCTACATAGCCAGTTCGTCCAAACCAGAGGGCCCTTATTCGATTAAGAAGTTAGGGCAGCCATTGTACGACCCTTCTGTACTATTTGATGACGATGGACGAATTTATGCTTGCTATGGTAGCAATACCATCATGATTGCAGAGTTTGATAAGAACTTAGATAAGCTAATTATTGAACCTATGCCCGTATTTGCTGGCAATTGTGGTACCAACTTCGAGGGTAGTCATATTTATAAAAGGGATGGTTGGTATTACATCTGCAACACTGCGCGAGGGTACAATGGGGTGGAGCTTTGTATGCGTAGTAAAAACATTTATGGTCCTTATGAATCGCGGGTTATTAGTACCGATGATATGAATTATGCCGATGCAGGCTTGCATCAGGGTGGGTTTGTGGATACAAAAGAGGGTGAAACTTTCTTTTTTATGTTTCAAGATAGAGATTATGTGGGGCGAGTGCCTGTGTTGCAACCTGTAAACTGGATTGATGGTTTTCCTTACATCAGTAGTAGGGAAGGTAGGGCTTTAAC
This sequence comes from Chitinophagaceae bacterium, assembly GCA_025359725.1. Taxonomy (GTDB): domain Bacteria; phylum Bacteroidota; class Bacteroidia; order Chitinophagales; family Chitinophagaceae; genus Parasediminibacterium. Next base: position 8,940 of record JANYEX010000077.1, read on the forward strand.
CACTGTAAAGAAACCTAACATACCCGTTGTAGGCAAGCCAATAGAAAACAATTTTGTAGGAAGTGATGAGTTTGATAATGAGAAGCTTGCCTTTAAATGGCATTGGAATCATACCCCCGATAATAGCAAGTGGTCGTTGACCAAAAAGAAAGGTTATTTGGCAATAACGGCAAGCCATAGCTCCAACTTTGTGTATGCTCAAAACAGTTTGATGCAACGGATAGTAGGGGGAGGTTCGGTGGCTACCACAAGGATAGATTTGAGCAATTTGCAGGTAAATGATGTGGCTGGTTTGGCGGTAGCGAACCTTCCTTACGCAGGCATTGGCATACAACAAAGCGCAGGAAGCCAGACATTATTGATGTTTGAAAATGGGGAGATAATAGAAAAGTCACCCATCCAGAATGTAAAAGAGATTTACCTACAGGTAGAAGCAACCCCCGAAGGAACTGCTAAATTCAGCTATAGTTTTGAAGGAAAGAAGTATATCCCGTTGGGAAAAGAGTTCATTATGGAATTTACGGTAAAGACTTTTTTGGGTAATAGATTCGCCATGTTCTGCTATAACACAGGAGCTGGCGCAACGGGTACTGCCTATTTCGATTGGTTCCATTTAACACTCAATCAACCTGTTGGTAGTCATGTAAATGCCTTTAAACCTATTTCTATTTGCAACTATGATAGTGAGAAAGGGTCTTTTGAATATCGTTATATCCTAAAGCGACCTATGCAATTCATGGATCAGATAAGAAATAACAACTGGGTAGGCTATAATAACATACATTTTGATGAAGCTGCTACTTCTTTTCAGATAAAAGCAATCCCTTTGGAAGGCGGAAGCATAGAAGTTCATGAAGATAGTATAGATGGAAGGTTATTAAGCACTTGCAAGATAGACGGTGTGGCAGCGGCAGATTACACAACCTATCAATGCCCCATAAGTATAGAAAAAGGGAAGCATACCATCTATTTAGTGTTTAAGGGTGGGCATGTAAGTTTGTTTAAATTGGATAGTTTTTGGTTTAATAAGTCAACCGTTGACCGCTAACCGACAACCGAACTGCCTGACTATGTCGGCTACAGTCAACGGTACACGGGTTACGGTCAACAAAAATATCATTTCAATCATTTAATAATAATTATGACACACAGAGTACTCGCCATCGCAACAGTAGTTGCAGGATTATTGTCACTAAATCAGGGTAATGCACAAGCACCCAAGTTAAGTCCACCGCCACAGGATAAAGGTTTGCCTTATACCCATTCTGCTCGTCCGCGAGCTTTGGAAGCCATAAAAGGAACGACTGCCATCTTTGTCGGTGGGCGGTATGCCTACATAAACGGATACAAGGTTCGTTTGGATACTAAAGACATCCTTCGTTCGGAGGCAGTATTGCAAGAAGGGAAGTTATATGTACCTGTGGCTTTTGCTTCATTAATTACCCAAAAAGAGTTTAATCCTACACCTATCCCTAAGGATTTAATAACTATTGCTGATAAATGGGTATATGAAGTAGAAAGGACTGATGTATCGTTACCAACATCAGTAGAAACCATTACTGTTGATGGGAAAGTTTACTTTTCTGCTGCCGATTTGGCTAAGAGTGTTGGCAAGCAAGTGCTTCAAACAAAGCGGGGATTGTTATTG
>JANYEX010000083.1 GCA_025359725.1 Chitinophagaceae bacterium
GTAACAGGTTTTGTAAATAAACTAGGTCTTTTCTTAACATGGCTTTTGCCAAAACCGCTATTAGAAAAAGGTGCAGCAGATATTTATGGATTATAAAATAAAAAGAGGTTTCAATTTGGAATTTACGATTTAGCTTCTATATTTGCAGCCCGAAAGGAATGGCTGCGTAGCTCAACTGAATAGAGTACCTCACTACGGATGAGGGGGTTTTAGGTTTGAATCCTAACGCGGTCACCACACAGGACTGAGCAGCATTTCCGCTGCTCTTTTCTTTTTCCCCTACGCTGAAACCCTTGCTATCATTACATAGTAGCGTTAGTACCTCATTAGCTTCCATGGTTTGAAAAGTACTATTATAAAATACTAGTTTCTCAGGGAATATCAAACCAAGCATCTTTTGCCTGTTTTCTAGGTTAGCATTGATATAGGAGTTTTTCATATCACTCAAAAGCGAAAACCCAAAACGACAATATTCTTTATAACCACTTTCAGCAGCTTTAAGGTCACTAATTTGCCTCTGGCAGTCTATTGATTCCTTCGCAATACGTTCTTTCACTCTTTTGAAATCATCCTTATCTATTTCATCGTCTAATAGTTTAGTTGTAGCCTTATCTAGCAATTCCCTGTTTTTATCAATTGCAGCTTGTATTTTCTTAATATCCTGTTCCCTATCCCCTTCATTGGTTTTAAAGGTATCTTCCATTATAGCCATGTACAAGGCAGCAATTTCAGGCTTTAGGGTAATGTCACCCAACCAACTTTCAAAAGCAGTATGGGCTATTTCTGTCTTGTGTCTTTCCTTGCAGCCTTTGGTGCAATGGTAGTAGAAATACAAACCACCATTTCCCTTTCCAGAACTTCCTGTTAAGGTTTTGCCGCATCTTGGACAAACCAAATGCCCCCTCATTGGATAGTCTTTGTTTACTAAGGCATATTTATACTTGCTTTTCTTTTTGCCGTCCAATACATTCTGCACATCATTAAAAAGTTCCTCACTTATTATAGGCTGATGAATCCCTTGCACTATTTCCTCTTCTTCGTCCCTAAAAGCCTTCACCCGTAGTTTGCCACAATAAATAGGGTTACGCAGTAAAACATAAAAATTGCTTTTGCTTACTTTCATCCCCTCACCGTAAAGTTTCTTTCGCAATATTTCTATTTGCCATGTTCCGGTAGCAAACAATTCAAAAGCTTTTTTAAGAACTTCCGCCATAGCCGAATGCACTATTATTGGTCTGTTTTGGGTATCTCTTACATTCTTAAATCCATAAGGTGCAGTACTCACATATCGCCCTTCTTTCAATGCCCTGCGCATCCCATTCGTAGTATTTAGGGATCTTCTTAGGTTTTCTACTTCGGGTATAGCCAAGTACAAAGCCTTCATTATTAGGTTCTCAGGCACACTATCATCCAGCCTTTGCTCTATTGCTTCAACTTCAACGCCAAGTTTGTGCAATTGGGTAATCATAGCAAAAGAAGCTTCTGTGTTACGAGAAAACCTATCCCACTTTATTATCAACAGTTTTCTAATAACACCTTTGTTCTTTTTAAGATACTCAAGCAAGCTATCAAATTGCGGTCTTTTGAAGGTCTTGGCAGAATAGCCATCATCCTCAAAATGCCTCATTACCTCAATGCCTTTTGCTTCGCAGTACTTTGTCAATTTGTCCTTTTGGTCTCTAAGACTAAACCCTTTTTCGGCTTGCTCATCCGTAGATACCCTAGTGTAAATGATGGCTGTTATCATTTTCTTTCGTTTTTTGTGCAGTAAATAATTGATAATCCAGTTCGCTCAATTTGTAAAGTAGTTTCCTTATTTCCTTTACTTCATCTTCTGTGTACGTAGCTCCGCCTTGGAGTAAGATTTTCTTACATTTTTCAATGCTTAACATTTTTATTGCTTCGTACCGTTACTCTGGGAACACCAGTCATATTGGCTATTTGCAATTTTATTAGGGGAACACCCTTTTTATTCTAAAGTTTCTTCTTTTTTATTCTCACTACACTTGTTATTGCCCCACCTTGCCTTCTTATCTTTATTTCATTATACGATTGCTCTTTCATTATTTCAGCAATCCTATTGGTAGCAATCCTTTCAGTACCTTCTATTGTGTCTATTTTCCCATCTTTATACTTCACTTCCACATTCTCATATTTGCCCAGGCGCATAAAAGCAAGAAGTTCCACTTCATCAATTGTCAATGCAGATTCAGGCAGTATATAGGGTGAAAGGTCAACATCAGGCAACATTCCTTGCAGCAAGTCATTCAAACTTAGTTGAATATGATTTTCCACCCCTACAAACTCTTTTGCAACCTTATATTGTATCAAACTGCATGGTATAGTCAATCCATCTTTAAAAATTATTATCAATACAGGCATCTTAGCACCAATGGCAAAGGCCGTATAAAATTCAAGCATTGGCATCACTACACCACATTTTTTACTTTCAAATTCCAAACTTTCCTTCGCCACTTTCAGTTGCTTACGGCTCATGCCAAATTCCCGTAGTTCCTTTATCATCTTCACCCAAATGGCATCCATTATGCTAAACCTTCGCCATTCGCTCCCCTCACGCTCAATAGTAAGCAAGCCTTCTGCTTCCCAACTGTTCAGTTGTCTGTAGGTTACGCTTTTAAACTTTATGTTGCGCTCCTTGCTATTTAGTATTTCCGATATTTTGTTCTTGTCTTTATTTTTGAAATATTGGTAAAAGCCATTATCAAATGCCTCATTTCTATATACAGAAACAACTTCATTTTTATTTGATGTTACCAACTTCATAATTAATGCCTACTTTGTGGATTGTTCAATTTTAATATTATGTATAGACCGACAGCAAAAGGTTATTTCTCTGGGTGTGGCGGAATGGAAATAGGTGTAATGAATGCTGGAATAAATGTTATTCAGTCACTAGATCTTGATTCAGAAGCAACAGATTGTATGAATATGAATAAACATTACTTCGCACATTCAATTCTTACAGTAGATATTTCAAATAAAACAGTTCTAGAACAACCTCACTCGGACATAATCATTGGAACATATCCGTGTACAAAGTATTCTCCCATTGCAGATATTCACGGCACGAGAACTGGCGATGATTTATTCCTACATTTTTTTCGGCACATAGCTATCGAAAGACCAGAAATGTATATAGTAGAAAATGTACCAGGAATGAAAAAATTTAAAGTTGTGATGGAAGCAATGACTCAGTTGCCTGATTATTACGTGACTATGTTTTGCCCAGTTGACGCTTCGCTTTGGCTTCCTCAAAAAAGGAAAAGATTAATATTAATAGGCACAAGAAAACCATTTTCTATTTTAGAACCGTCAGCAATAAAGAACAAACCAACTCTGAAAAGTATCTTGGAAATCAACCCAATAGTTGAAATGCCAGACTATGTGATAAGTAGGATTAATGGCAAATACAGGGATTTACCCATTATAGTTGACCCAGAAGTATTAGGAGAATTAGCACCAACTTGCATTGCCCATTATTCAAAAGATTTAGGAACTAGATTAGTGAAAGATAAGAGTGCAAAGTATGGTGTACGCCCTTTTTCTATTCGTGAGTATGCACGATTACAAGGTTTTCCTGATGACTTTCATTTTGAAGAAAAACGTAGCTCTTATAGATTAATAGGAAATGCTGTGCCTGTACAAATGGGAGAATGGGTAGGAAAAGAAGCGATGAAATATTTTAATTGATTAAACATTATCCAAAGTAGCCTTTAAAAGTCTCGGCTTTTAAAGTACAGAAGTTACTATATATTCCAGTTTTAATGAATAATCCTGGTTTTGTATCAAAATTGAATATTCTATAAAGATAAAATTGTGAACTATATTTTTTTGCAAATTGAACTTCATTCTTAGTTACATATATAGGGGTTTCTTTACTTAGCTTAGTTGTCTTAACTTCAATAAATCTATCAGTTCCATTTGTATTCTTTGAAAGAATGTCAAAACCTGTTCCATCGCCTAAGTCCTTAGAAATCCATTCAATTTTATCTACCAACGACTCTTTATTTTCCTTAATTAATCTCCACTTTTCGTATTCAATAACTAAACTTTCTCCAAATTCTCCAAGAGTTCTGTTGTTTTGTTCTTTTTTTAAATAGTTTGTTTTTATTGGCTTAAACTGAACTTCCTTTTCGGGAATACTACTATTTATTGGCTCGTCGATTAAGATTGAGTCAAATTCTATTTTACTGTAGTTTTTTTGATTTAATTCATTAACAGTAGAGAATTTCTCAAACTTTTTTTCTAGTTCAAATTTATTCAAAGAAATATATTTAGCTAGTTCCTCTGAAAGTAATTGCTGATAATTATAGCGTGGTTTATAACCTTTAATAAATGGCAAACCCATTTCCATTAAAATAGCACTAATATTTTGATGCTTAAATTCAACCGATCCCTTGTTTCTATTTTTAAGATTAATTAGGAGATTATTACGATAATAAGTTTTGCTATATTGTTTGTGACTTAATTCTTCATTCAACATTTCAAAATAGTACGGTATAATTAGCTTTACTTCTTCTAGTGTCCAGTCCATTAATAAGAATTTAAAACAATAATAACAAAAAAATACTATTAGTATGTGATTCATATTTAGAATATTGCTTTCATTACCAATTAAAGCAAGTATTAGAACCTAGAAAACCATTCAAAAACAAGTATAATTAAAAAAGGTCAAAAGTCTTCAGTCCTAAAACCTCCAACTTTCAACCCCTTTTAAACCTTCCCCTTCTTCGACGTAAAGCTTTCTACCCTTGCACATTAGCAGAAAACACTGGGCTCCAACTGCCCTTTTCGTTGCGGCTATTTACCCAACGCATCCAATAATAAACATTCAAACCTGCATCGGTGCCAGGAAAATCGGTTGCAAATACTGCATTACCCGTTGACCCAATATAGGTAAGTTCACTGGCGGAAATCGGTGTTGCGCCACCTATTTTTTGCCAAACCTCACAGGCACTTGTGCCGTGTGGGTGGGCGTGTTTGCCCGATACACTATCCGAAAGGGTTATTACGTGGTGCAACCTTGCACCGCCGTCCACCTTGCCAATTGGCGTGCTAATGGGCATCGCTACGTGTGGATGCGCACCGCCTTTTTCAGGAATATTAAACGTGTCCCTATCAGTTTGGGTCAACACGCTGTCGGGAAAATCCCCATAAATAATTCTCAAAATATCCTTCATTTTCCCAGCATCCACATCTTTGTTTGCCACCGCAGTAACGGTTTTAGTGGCGGCTGTGGTAGCCAATGGATAATCGGTGTTCCAATTAGACAAACAGCTTACAGCCGTTGCCTTGTTGGGAACACTTATCAGTAACCTTGCAAAATTGAGTAAGATATAAGCAACCACCACATTGAAGTAGGTGTTTAATGCTGCTTCCTTATCTGGAAAATGTGCCATTGTTAATTAATTTAATTGTTTATAAACGGTTTTGCCAATTGTAGTCAAAACCACTGAATCCCTTTGTAGTAAAGCCTTTCGGGCTGTTTTATTTGTTTAAATAGACCATTCCATCGCTTGGTTCCAGCATTTCCTTGCTTGGTTCTGCCGTTCCCTTGCTTGGTTCCAGCATTTTCTTGCTTGGTTGTGTCATTCCCTTGCTTGGTTCTGTCGTTCCCTTGCTTGGTTGAAGGTCTGATTCAACTAAGGAAATTGCCCACAAACTATGGTGGGTCTATCGTGCCTGTGGCAAAAAACAATTTGAGTGCAGATGGGAAAGTAGTTTTATCTAAAGGAAGAGAAGTGTTGTGTAATAAGGTGGAAAGGTGGTTGCGGCAGGCAATTTTTAAAATGAGGTAATGAAGGTGTGGTTTTGTAAAAAAGATAATTGGGATGAATAAAATGAGTGTGATTTGGAAAAGGTGCGGACTGAAACCCATCCACCTATAAAACGGGGGCGGTGTGGCGGCAACCTGTGGTATTTTTCTATTGGCAAACATCGTATTGCAATACTACACAATGCAAAATTGGTAATGGCAATAAGGTTATTAACATAAGTTGCAGATAAGTAAATATGGATTAATTGTCGGGCAGGTTCAATCAGGTAAAACATTATTAAATAGATTCGAAAAATGGAAATCTATATTTAGCAAAATAATTACCCAAGGGTTAAGCCAAGAGGAGCAACGAGGGCTATTTGGCGAACTTTATTTTTTGCGAAAATTTCTTTTATCTAATAAGAATAATCAAAA
>JANYEX010000087.1 GCA_025359725.1 Chitinophagaceae bacterium
TATATCAGGTTTCACATTCAACGCCGCTTCATATTTTCCTTTCAGGCTAAAGGTTACATCGGTTTTTCCTTTTGCATCCATCTTTTCAAACCACGGCGCATAAGATGGCGGTATCGCCGCTAGTACATCATACAAATCTGCATTGACAGTATTTATGTTGAAATCCATGTTATACCCATCTTTCAGAAACTCAAAGTTTCCTTTAAAATCAATCGGCAGGTTATTCAAGGCAATATCATTCTTCTCAAAAACAAACGCTAGCGAGGTAGTATTGACCTTGGTAATTAAGTCGGCCTTTAACTTCTTGGAGCTGATATAATGCCCACCATTAAAAGTAAAATCAAAGGATTCAACAGATACGTTAGAACTTAAATCAAAGATTGCCTTTGTCAAATCACCTTTACCAAGATAGTTTAGGTTCTTCGCAATTACCTTCATTTTTGTCGATTGGTCATTATAATCTATGTTAGTGTTATCAAATTGAATCCTTTCTATTTTTAGCGATGCCCCTTCTTGGGTAGTATCTGTTTTTGCTTTTTGTGTGGTATCCGCTTTGTAAACGGCATAGTTTGCACGACCCAGCGAATCAACTTTAACATCAATATCCCCTTTGGTTACATAAATTTCACTGATACCAATCTTCTCCGAAAAAATAGATTTCAGGTTGATGCCCAACGAAACCTCATTGGCGGAAACTAATGTATCTTTCTCAAAAGGAGCAGCACCTTTCAGGGTAAAATCGTAGAGGGTAAGCGTTAGAGAAGGAAAGTGATTGAAGAAAGAAAGACGTGCCTTAGAAAAATTAAGCTCGCCGTTGATGGTAGTGTTTGTCCATTGTTTTATCTTTCTAGATACCGTTCCGGGAAATAAAAACGGTAGTAGGAACATTAATACCAGCACAGAAAAGACTGCTATCCCACTTATTTTTAATACTTTGAAAGCGATTTTAGTGAAAGCTGAGTTAGCCATTAGTTGGGTTATTTAATGGCAAATTAACGAATATAAAACGAGAGAAGTGATAGAAAAGGAATTATGAAAGCTATTTTTATTAAGTTTAAAGGTGCTTAGAATGAATTTAAGGGTACTTAAAATAAATATAAGCGCCCTTAGAATGATTTTGAGGGCGCTTAAAATAATTCTAAGGAAGGTATTTTATAACTCTAGCCGCCATTGCAAGCAGACATTCCTACATCGCACTCACCTCTACTATCAGAAACTTTAAATAATTGGTATTTTCCAATCCCCAGATAATAGGGTGATCACTTGCCTGTGCTTTAAAGGTTACTTGTCTAATTCTTTTTTTGGCATCTCTGGCAGCAGCGGCAATAGTATCTAAAAATAACTCGGGAGAAACTAAATTAGTACAACTACTCGTTACCAAAAAGCCACCATTCTTCACAAGTTTCATTCCCCTGAGGTTAATTTCTTTATATCCAGTAACCGCTTTGCCAATACTTTCCCTGCTTTTGGTAAAGGCAGGTGGGTCGAGCATTACCACATCGTATTTCTTTTCTTCCCTATCCCACTTTTTCAGTGCATCAAAAGCATTCATTGCTTCGAAGCGACAAATCTTTTCCACCCCATTCAATGCAGCATTCTTATTAGCTTGCTCAACGGCTTGCTCGCTGATGTCAATACCATAAACCGACTTGGCACCATAACCCGCAGCATGAATCTCGAAGGTTCCAGTATAAGTAAACGCACCTAGCACATCTGCTCCTTTTGCAATCTCTTTGATGGCACGACGATTATCTTGTTGATCTAAGAAGTAACCCGTCTTCTGACCATTCTCTACGTCTACATTAAACTTAAAACCATTTTCATTGATGACGATGTTAGTATCGAAAGGCTCGGAAAGAAAGCCTTTTATTTGCTCCAATCCTTCCAATTCTCTTACTGGCACATCATTTCTTTCATAAATCCCTTTAGGGCTAAAGATAGTTTGCAACGCATTTACAATGGCTGGTTTCCATTTCTCTATCCCGAAAGAAAGGGTTTGGATGACAAAATAATCATTGAATTTATCAATCACAAGGGCAGGAAGATAATCTGCTTCGCCAAATACGAGTCGACAGTTTTCGGTGTACCCTAACTTCTGACGGTATTGCCATGCTTGTTTTATTCTATTTAAGAAGAAATCATCGTTTATATTTTCGTGTTTACGAGTCAGTAAACGAACCGCAATCTGCGATTGTTGGTTGATATAACCACGTCCCACATATTTTTTATCGTAGTAAAAAACTTCCACAATATCACCTGCGACAGGCTCACCATCTATCTTTTCTAATTCATTACCATAAATCCAAGGATGCCCATTGGCAATACGTGGTGCAATCTTACGCTTTAAAAAAACTTTAGTCATAGCGGCGAATGTAGTTATGAATAGTGAGTTATAAGTAATGGATTTACTCCAACTCATAACTAATTAAAGCCTTTCTGTCAGGTTTCCACTGCATTCTCGTCATAATAAAGGAATGTTGAAAAGTCATTTCTGCACTCAGGAGTCTTTGGATGTATATTTGACCTTCCGATGGGAAATTGGAGAATCACCTCGATAATAAATTAAAAAATTAAGAAAATGGCTTTAGAATTCACAGATGCTAACTTCCAAACTGAAGTTTTGGATAGCAAAACGTTAAATGTAATTGACTTTTGGGCTGAATGGTGCGGACCTTGCCGTGCAATCGGACCAGTTATCGAAGAATTGAGCAAAGAGTACGCAGGAAAAGTAAAGATTGGTAAGATAAATGTGGATGTAAATCCTAACACCAGTGTTAACTATGGTATTACTTCCATCCCTGCTATCCTTTTTATCAAGGACGGTAAAGTAGTTGACAAACAAATTGGTGCTGTACCTAAGAGTGTTTTGGATAAGAAAATCCAATCGCATTTATAATCACTGCATTCAAATAAATAAAGGCTTCCTATTACTGGAGGCCTTTTTTATGCCTATATGTTAAGCTTACTCAGAGAAACTGAAAGAACTGAAAGTAGAAACTTATCGTAATGAATTAGATAATTCTAGGGATTCATAAATACTTAAAAAAATTTCCTAAAATCTTTTTAAACCAAATAATTTGCAATTCATTGTTCTTAATCTTTTAGAAAGCATAATTCCATAGATTATTTAAAAAAAAAAACGCCCAGAAGCTATTG
>JANYEX010000140.1 GCA_025359725.1 Chitinophagaceae bacterium
CCATTCCTTTGGGGTGGCCTACAGATGGAAAATGGACTATCCATTTATTGGCAGAAGCTAATACTTCCCTTTTGAAAGGAAAGATTAGAAAAGTAACATTATTGGGCAGTAGTGAACATCTTTCTTGGAAACGTACCGCAAATGGGGTAGAAATAATAGCCCCCAAAAAACAACCTTGCGATTATGCTTTTGCATTTAAGATAGAGGGTGATGGTATTAAATTTTTTATGGAAAAGTAGGATTTAATGAAAACAACTTTGCTAATATTAATGAATTTCTCTCTTCAAACTTTTGCTCAATACAAACTTGTAATTTAAATATGAAAAAGTCACTTACTTTTCTTTCTACTTCTTTGTTCTTTGTTGTCAGTGCAACCTTGGCTCAAACTGAACAAATAGACCCCATAGTAAAAGCTTCGGCTTATGGTGATAAGTACGTGTGGTCTTATGCTGCCCGCGATCCTTTGCCGTGGAGTATCTTTAAACCCAACGATTTTGGTTCTGCCAAAGTAGTCTTTGATGGCACTGGTGTTCGTGACCTAGGCAGTGTTCCTGCGCCCGGTATTCATCCCCGAATGTTCTTTTCGCCAGATGATCTACCTGCGCTAAGAAGACGTTTGAAAGAAACCAGTGCAGGGCAAGAAGCTTGGAAGAATGTGTTAGAATATTCAAATGCCATGAAACTTTCTTACAACGAAAGCGCAGACTATGCAAAGCCAGATTGGATGAATGGTAGCTTTAGTACTCACGGTCGTTGCCCATTATTCCGTATTGGGGGCTATGGAAAAAGAGAAGATTACTATTCTGAATTAGCAGAGGGAAAAACACCTACTAAAGAATATGCTTGGATGCAAGCGATGAGTACCGAGGCGTTGCGTTGCCTGATAGATGATGACAGAAAGGGGGCGGAGAAATTGATAAAGGCTACTATTACTGCTGTAAAATTAGAGCAAGACCGCCGAGCTAAGAATGATAAACCAGTACTGGCAGGTCAGCCACCAAAACCATCTACCAACAGGATGGTAGCCATTGCCCTTGGGTTTATCTATGACTTTACTTTCAACTATATGAATCCAGAGCAAAAGAAAATAATCCACGACGAACTGGTTAATATCTCTGCTTGGCAAGACAACTATGGTACATTTAATAGTGCCGAAAACAGCCGTAGTAACTGGGCAGGGTTTTCTTATTGGGTGTTTGATTTGATGGCAATAGAAGGAGAAGATGGGTTCAATAATTTAAAGTTTAGGGGATTATACAAAAGTATGCGCAATTTTTACAACACCTCTTTCTTTGATGCGGGTACTGCGTATGAAGGCGAAGGAAAGTTATTATTTGCATTGGATGCAATTTCTGTTTACGACCGAATGGCTGATAAATATGGATTGGAAAAGCTATCCCACCATCCCCTGTTACGCAAACACTTGAGCAATTTTTCTATCTCATCTGTCTTACCTAACCTACAAAACTTTGCGGTGTTTGATATATTGGGGGCAATGGGTCGTGGTTTGTGCATTCCGTTGGATGTAGTAGTGGCGCATTACCTCTATCCAAACGACAAGAAAATAGATTTCCTTTATAGAGTAACAGTAAGCGATGATTACAGCAACCTACCTAATCGTGTAGATAACAATGTGAACTCAGTTATTATGTGTGCCTTGTTTGCAACCGATTATGATGCAAGCGTTGACCCAAATAAGTTGGATTTACCAGAGTCTTATTTCTGTGGTCAACGAACTTTGATGATGACGCGTTCTTCTTGGGATAAAGATGCCACCCTTATTACTATGCATACCAGAGGCGTGAGTGGTGGGCATCCTTACCGTGACAGGAATGGGATTATGTTGGCAGGCAAGGGCAGGAGTTGGGTAACCATTCCACCGCACGATGGCGAAACTGCTGGTTGGCGATGCAACACCGTTTTGATTGATGGAAGAGATCAAGACAATAGCACACCAGGAAGAATGGTAGATTATGTGAACAATGCCGATGCTACTTTTGCGGTTGGTGATGCAAAATATTGCTGGGATTGGTCGTGGAGACGAGTGGACAATAACAAGCAAGGTAAGCAGGCAACCTCAGAAGATGCTAAGAATAACAATATGGACTTTGGGATTGGCTATAAACCTTTGGAACAATCTTTCAACGACTTTGCTTATACTAAAATTGATGAACCTAAGTTCACAAAACCCTTGAAATGTTTCCCTCATTGGTTGGCTGTCGATGGTTCAGTTTCAGGTTACGCAAAACAAGTAAGTACACCAGTGTTAAAGGCATTCAGAACTTCAGGTGTAGTGAGGGGTAAGTATCCATATACTTTGGTTATAGATGATATACAGCGCAATGCCTTCAAAGCAAGGTATGATTTTAACCTAACCTTAATGGAAGATTTGATTTTGGTGAAGTCATTACCTACTGGACAGAATGGAGATATACTATTGGCAGGAAAAGCTAGCGTTACCTCTGGTGGTAAATTGAAGAAAGGCGAACCTGCCTTGTTGATACGAGTATTGGAAGGTAAAGGCGAACTGCAACCCCCACTATTAAGGAATCGTGAAGGTGTGAACCTATTTACATTAACCACTGAAGCTGTGTCCCCTGATTTAAAGATAATGATGTATCCTTTTAAAGAGGGTGAGCCATTGCCTAAAACACAATGGAACGAAAAGATGAATAACTTAGTGATTGACTTTGGTGACCAAAAGGACAATATCACTTTTGCCGAAGCATCTTCTGGCAAAACAAACTTTAAGATAGAAAGGGATGGCAAGGAAATTATTGCTGTTGATAAAGAAATACCTGCTTTCAAAGATGCAGATACCGATTCATTGGATGCAGACTTGGCTAAATTACCCCAACTAATAGCTACTACCAAAAACTTTGATGCTGATAAAGTATCTGGACTGCAAGCCTCTTGGTCATTTGAAAATCAGAGTGATAGTTTGTTCAAGGGAAATCAAGCTGATGCCGTAAGTCTTCCTTCCAATGGAACTACTCTGGTAGAAGGTATTCTAGGTAAAGGAGTTAAACTCAATCAAAAGACAGGGTTGGAGATACCTTACAAATCAACTTCGAAGTCGATTGATAACCTAACCTTTTCTTGGTGGGTAAAGGGGGATCTTGGGGCAAATAGTGGTTCGCTTGTAGATTTTCATGGTAGTGGCGGTTTCGCATTGGACATTATACAAGGTCTAGGAAGGTTCAGCACACAGGGAACTTATGGAATAGGCAGGGTGAATAATAATGTATTGACCGACTGGACGAACTTCACAGTTACTTGCGGTCCAAGCGAAGTGATTTTATATCGTGATGGCTTGAAGTTGATTACAGTTCCTGTTATTAAGAAGATTGAGAAAGCAAATTCTTTCAGGCTAGGGCAAGGCTTTCAAGGTGCATTCGATGAAGTAAAGATTTATAACCAGACTTTGGATGAAGAGACGGTGAAGAAATTGTATCTTTCGACTTATTATAAATTATCAATGATTAAATAATCTGAATGATAGAAATGATTAACACTAACCTTTTTATTAACGCTACAAGGGGTTGTAAACTAGCCTTTGTTTGCTTATTCATAACCCTTTCTATTAATGCACAGTCTCTTTCCCAAGGAACGCTTTGTCAAAAAGATAAAGCGCCCGATTCTACTTTCTTGGATAGTTGGACGGTGACCAGTCCTTATCAGGAAGGGGAGAATAAAGTAGAGGTACTGTTGCCTAATAGACTGGAAAAAGGCAAACGCTATCCCGTGGTCTATATCCTTCCTGTAAACGAGGGTATCAAAACAACCTATGGGCATCCACTAAGTGAGGCTCGCAAAAACAATCTACAGAATAAATATCAGTGCATCATCGTTTGTCCAGCTTTTACCATCCTGCCTTGGTATGGCAACAATCCCAACAAGCCCACTGTGAGGCAAAATCAATATGTGATAGATGTGGTTCTTCCTTTGATTGACAAAGAATATCCCACTATTACCGATTCTACAGGTAGATATTTGGTTGGTTTCAGCAAGTCTGCTTTGGGTGCGTTCAGTTTGTTTTTCAATTACCCACAAACCTTTAATCGTGTGGCAATCTTTGATAACTACTTCGGCAAACCATCAGAGGAACAATGGACAAAGTGGGGCTTTGCCGATTGTTACGGTACCCGTGCCAACTTTGATACCTACGATATGCCCGACCTTATTAGAATAAAGGGACAATACTTTCAAAACCAACCACCCAGAATATCCATCATTTATGGAGGGCCTGGGCTAAGGATTGGCGTAGAAGAACTGATATTAAACCTTCAAAACAAAAACATACCTATCACCGTAACTCGTGGGGACTTTGCCCATACTTGGAAAACAGGCTGGATGCCTTATGCTTTTGTCGGGCTTGCACCCGATAGAAGGGAGTGATGAGAATCGAACAATGGCAAACTGGTAACTGTACTTTTTTGTCTACGCTGATTGTAGTTATGACTTGGTTAGATTAGTTAGCATAAGGTATAATGACCACCTATAATAAGGATGTAACAATGTACAAGAATCATGGAATAGGTTAGATAAGTCAACTTGAGTTTATTGAAACTGATGGCTAAGCACTACAAAGACGATCAATGCTAGGAAGAATGCAACACACAGTACCCAGTATTTTTTCATCATTCATAGACATATAAAAGATGTTTAATAATTTGAAGCACTCCATACACCCACTTGGTTTAACATTCTAAACGCTTAGCAATATAAAGTACTAAACAAAAATCTAATGAGGCTACATGCTATCCAACATTCCCTAAGTCTATTTAAACACATCCCTTACATAATCCTTCTTTCATACATTCTATGCCTTCCTCAGGCAAGTTACCTTTAAGACTCTAATGTTATTGGCAAAACATCCATGTTATTTGTATAAATACATAGAACAATAGCGAATAACATTAGAGTCTTAAAGGTAACTTGTAGACAGTTGATGTAGAAGCTAATGAAAGAAGGACTTTGATTGATACATGAAGCACTAAAGAATAGAAAATGAAGGAAAGAGTTAGCCTAAGTGAATATAAACTTTTACAAAGGGTTTGAATAATTGTAGAGTTATCGTTATACAAGGTAGCAGGTGGCTTAAGGTAGATATTTGTCTTTTGAAAAGATCAGTATGAATTAAGGGTGGAAAGTCCCTTTGGAGACGTTATATTGGTAGTAATTCCGCATACCAACCTGCCAAAGTACCGTAGGTACGAAATATTATTTAGGTTGTCCTTAAAAGGTAGTCAATCGTTCATTCATCTATCAATATGTCGTCTCCAAAGGGACTTTTTAATCATATATAATTGATGTTTCTACCAATATTTAGTACCTAAAGGCACTTATTTACAGCGATTTAAACCCTTGATTGGCGGTATTATGCCAATTAATCAAAAAAACCATTAACCCATTAAATATGAACCAATGGCGGTTTTATGTTATGGCAATAATAGAACTAGGCAGCTATTCTGTAAATCAACTTTCTATAACATTAAAAACACTACAGAAGCTAGCGCAAGAAGTTTACAATAAGGATTTATTGAAAACAATTATGATAAAGCATAAGCTAAACCCATAACTCCTATTTCATAAATCATCATGCGAATCAAGGGATGGAAATAATGTATTGGGAATATAAGAAAGTACAAGCAAGATGCGTTTTAGTAATGTGTTCGAAATAGAACTAATCGCCCTCTACTTTTACCTTTGCGAGAGGTATGGCAAAGAATTAAAATATCAATGTATGCGTTACAGTGTCTCGTCCTAAAAAAAGTTTACATGTTTGTTATATAATCCTGTAATAAGTTTACAGTTGTTTTTAATCCTGCAATTGGTTTACAATAGTAGGTTGTTTCCGG
>JANYEX010000155.1 GCA_025359725.1 Chitinophagaceae bacterium
TAAAGCCATCGATAGGGGATGTAAGGATATACGTTCCGCTAGCAGTCGTATTTTGTCCGCCGTTAATGCTAATAACACTCTCTATCTTATTCTTTGCCGCTTTTGCCTTTTCCAGGTTTTGTTTTGCCTCATTTAGTTCTCTTTCACTGGCAATTCCACCTTTATATAAGCTTCTTTCGTTGTCGTATTGCCTTTGGGCAATGGCAATATCTGCCTTTGCACTTGCAAGGTCGGCATAGTTACCAGCAATGTCTGCACTCTTAATTATAGCCAATACTTGTCCTGCTTTTACCTTATCGCCTAGTGTTACTTTACTTTCTATAACCTGTCCGCTACCCCTTGGAAAAACTTTTATTACATTGTTTTCATTAAAGCTTACTTCGCCACTAAGAGAGGTTTCTGTTGATAGGTAACAGTTGGCAACGCTATCCAACGTAATCATTTTGGCCATGCTATCGCTGATGGTAAACTTTTTGGCCTCCTCTTTCACAGGTTGCTTCTCATGGCATGCCGAAACTGCAATTAGTGCCATTAGCGATACTGAAAATGTTATCTGTCTCATATCTTTTTAGTTGTGTCTATATTATTATTTATTTATTAATTATCCCTCTCGGTTATCGGTAAAACGGTCAGCGGTCAACAATAATCTCTACCATTATTAACGGCTTACATGATATTGCAGCTCTTCTTTTGCCAACTGAAGACTCAATTGTTGGTCTAGCATTTTTTTCTGACTATCGGTGTAATCATTAAAGAAATCAAGAAATTCCAACAGGCTAATCTGCCTTCCCTTATAACTTTCTAGCATGTTATTATTGATAGTTGTATAGTCTTTATAAAACGCCTTTTGCGTGGCATTATTTAGTTCTATACTCAGTAAAAGTTTGCTGTAAGCGTTGCTGATGTTATTCCGAAGTTCTGTTTCTGCGCTTTGCGTAATGGCTTCCTGTTGCTTTATATTAGCCTGCGCCGATTTGATATTGCCTTTGTTTTTATTGAAGACCGGAAGGGGCAACGATACGCCAAGACCTACATAATTGGGTGCGAAGTTAGAGTTGCGGTCAAAGTTGGGACCCAAAGTAATATCGGGTGTTTGCAACGCCTTTTGGTACGATAAATTTTGTTTTTGATAAGTTATCTGCCACTGTTGCAGCAAGTAATTGGGGTTGCTCTTTAAGGCGTAATCTGTAAGGCTTTGCAAATTATCAGGCATTGCCACATCGTCATTTAATGCCTCTGCGGGCTTAACAAACTGGTTAGCATTTGTTATTTGTAAAAGTGTTTTCAAATCGTTCTCGCTATCTGCCAAGCTTTTTCTTAGGTCAGCAATATCTTGGCTCAGCGAGATAACCAATGCCTCTATACGTACAAAATCTTTGCGAGCTATATTCCCCGCTTTCATTTCTGCGCGCATTCCGTTCTGTAATTTATCCAGTTGAACCCCTTGGTCTTTATAAATCGCCAGCAGGGCAAGTTGTTGCTGTATAGTATAATAATCTTGGTGCAACTGGTAGCGTAGGTTTCTCAGCACGTCTTGCAATTGAAGTTCGCTCAGGCGGGTGTTAGTATTGGCAAGGTCTATCAGCTTACCACGCTTTTTTGCCGTCAAAATCAGTTGCTGAATCTGTATGTAATACTGACCATTATAACTACCGTCTGCGTTCTTCTTATATTGTACAAACTTGCCATTGGCAGCAATTCCCCAATCTGTATTGAGGGTAGGATTCTGCCAAACCTTCGCTTGTTCTGCCAATGCTTTCTGCGCATCCACGTTATAGTGTTGTGCAAGCAGGGTAAGATTGCTATCGGTAAAAATCTTTTCAATTTGCTGCAAACCGAGCGTGAGGGTGTCTTGTTGTTGCTGAGCATTGGCTTTTAAATGTAATGCCGTAATAAACAAAAGCAACGAAAAGCACTTTATAGATGTGTAAAATATCTTTTTATAAATCATAAAATAACTAATAGTGAAAGTCAATCAATCGTGTTGCGGCAAACCAAATTTAATTTAGGGGCGCAAATTACTTACATCTAAATAAGTAAAATTTCTTTTCGCCGATATAAAATTAATTTAACCTAACATACTGAAATGATAGTACAATAATAACTTTTTGGTAGGGCTTAAATAAAGGTAGATTTGCTTTGCTATCTGATGAGTTCTGTACAAAATTATCTTTTTAGTATATAAATAATAAAATACTACACTAAAATAGGCTACTATGTGTTTATTCTTTTTCCCCTTCTTTACTACGTTTCCATTTAGTTGTAAGCCTTACCCAATAAGCCTTTCAGCCAATAGTTTTGTCTTACTTCCCCAATTCCAGCCTTACTTCCCAGTTGGCGGGATATGGCGTAGCATTTTTTACGTATAAAAATAACATATCTGCCGAGCCGAACTCAAGGAATGTAACTGTTTTCTCGGTGTGTGCTGCCAAGTCAACTTCTA